>JARRKO010000015.1:27616-31937 GCA_037388025.1 Syntrophobacterales bacterium | reverse complement strand
TTTAAGGAGAAGCTCTACCCGGCGCTCCACTTCGTCCAGCTTGTCATGGCAGAAGCGCACCAGCTTGACGCCCTCCTCGAAGGCCCGGACGGACTCCTCCAGATTCAGGTTGCCGTGCTCCAGGGACTCCAACACGTCTTCCAGGCGCTTCAGCGCGTCTTCGAAATTTTTTTCCGACTGATCTTTTTTGGCCATAAAATTTTAGGAATTTTTTGGGGCTCCAATTGCTCAGGACCCCTTTGGCTCTTTATATAAGTATAATAAGCACTTTCAATGTAGCGGCAACCTCCCCCCGGCTATTTTTCTGAACAGAAGAGGGCGTCTGCCTCTAAACCTGCCTGAGAATTTTTCAGAATAGTTTTTAGGTGTTTTTAAAAAGTATCACCCGGTTGATTCAATTACTTCACAGTCCAGGGCCCCTTTGGCCACCTTTACCTTGATGCTGGCTCCCAACGGCACCAGGGTGGCATCCCGGATGATGTCGCCTTCGGGCAAGCGGGTGGCCACCGCGTAGCCCCGCTGCAGGATGGCCATGGGGTCCAGTTTTTTCAGGTGGCTGTGGCAATAGTCCAGGTGGCGGCGGCGGGTTTCCTGGGCCTTTTGCCAACTCAAGACCAGGCGCGGGGTCATTTGCTCCAGACGTTGCCGCCCAGCGCTGATAGCCCGCCGGGGGCTCAAGAGCAGCAGGCGGGAGCGGGCCACCTGCAGGTCCTGACACCGGGCTGCCTGGCGCCTTCTGAACCGCCGGGCCAGGTTGTCGGCCCGTTCGTCCAGGCGCAGGCGTAGATCCACCAACTGCCGGGACAGGTCCGGCAGCCGCCGGGTCACAGCCAGGAGGTGCCGCCGCTCCCCTTCCAGGTGCCGCCGCCAACTACGCCACAAGGACGCGGCCACCCGGTCCAACCGGCGACTGAGTTCAGCCTGATCCGGCACCACCAGCTCCACCGCGGCGCTGGGGGTGGGGGCCCGCACGTCCGCCACAAAATCGGCGATGGTGAAGTCCACCTCATGCCCGACGGCCGACACCACCGGCAGGGGACAGTGGTAAATGGCCCGGGCCACCGCCTCTTCGTTGAAGGGCCACAAATCCTCCAGGGAGCCGCCGCCCCGGGCCAGGACGATGACCTCCACTGCGGGATAGCGGGGCAGGTCTTGCAGGGCCTGGACAATCTCGCCGGCCGCGTCCGCGCCCTGCACCTTCACCGGATAAATGAACACCTGGATATGGGGGAAGCGGCGCTGGAGCAGGCGCAAAAAGTCCCGCACCACCGCGCCGGTGGGGGAGGTGACCAGGGCCAGGCGTTGGGGCAAAAAGGGCAGCGGTTGCTTGTGGGCCGCGTCAAACAGGCCTTCCGCGGCCAGGCGGGTTTTCAGGGCCTCGAAGGCCTGGGCCAGAACCCCCAGCCCCGCGGGCTCGAGGTAGTCCACGATGAGCTGGTATTCGCCCCGGGCCTCATATACCGTCAGGCGCCCCCGGCAGAGGATCTGGGCGCCTTCCTGCGGTTTGTGGCGCAGGTGCAGGTGGCTGCCCTTGAAGAGCACCACCCGCAGTTGGGCCTCGGCATCCTTGAGGGTGAAATAACAGTGGCCGGATACCGGGCGGCGGAGGTTCGACACCTCACCGCTCACCCAGACCAGGGGGAAGTGAGTTTCCAGGCGTCCGCGGATTTCTCGGGTCAGGCTGGAAACCGTATAGATATGAGGTAGTTCCGGCTCCAGGGGCATCGATGTTCCAATATAACACAATCATTCTAGCCTGACAATTTGGGTTTTCTGTTTTCGGAAACAGCCAGGCGGCGGCCACGGGCCGCCCTATTAAGTAGGTGCGAACTTGACTTAAAGAAGCTAAGGGCGGGTTTGAAACCCGCCCCTACAGTTAAATACGGTTTTCGGTTTTGGGTTTTCGGTTTTCGGTAAAAAATAATTAATTAAGTGAGTTGCTATATTTGAATGACGTCTTGCTATAAAGCTTACATTTACGTATCTCTGCCCCCAAAAAGGCAGTTCTGAGGCCGTCAACCCCTCCCCTGCTTCTCCTGCTTCAGTACATTTTTACCCAGCCGGCGTAAAGGGCCAGGCCGAACCAGGCCCAGTTGTTGGCGTAGTAGTTGTCCGGGCTGACAAAGTAAGCCTGGTTGCCCTTTTCCTTATAAAAGGTGAGGATTTTTTGGGTCATTTCCCAGGCGAATTTTTCGTCACCGCCGGCCAGGCCGGCGGCCAGGGCCCCGGCATAGAGCACCGGGCTGTCGAAGTCCACCAGGGGCGTGCCGTCATAGCGGTATTCCGCCGGCAATTTCCCTTTAGCCTGCCATTCCTTGAGGAAAAACGGCAGGAACTGTTCCCGGCAGAGCCGGGCCGCGGCCAGGTCCCCGAACCACAGGCGGTCCAGGGCCACCCGCCAGGGGAGACGCACCGCTTCCCAACCGAAGTGGCTGCTGCGTTCCCGGGGCGGGGTTAGTTGGCCGTCCGCGTCCACCAGCACCCAATCCGGGACGAGACCGACGCCAGGGGCTTCGCCCAGGCTGCGGGTCAGGCGCTGGAGAAAAGGATAGGCGTCGGCATGGAGGCGGCTCCAGCGGGGGCCGAAGCCGACCTGGGCCAGGACCCGGTAGGCGGCCGGGAAGAAATAAGAGGGGTTGATCAGGTATGGGGGACTGGGGGCGTGCCAGTTGCCGGGGGCTAACAACCGCGCGCCCGGGGGCACCTCCACCACTTCTTTGGCCAGGATGCCCTGGGCCACCCGGCGGGCTTCACTCATATAATCGAGCAGACCGGAGGGCGCCCGCCACCCCTGCCGGGAGGCCAAAATCAGGGCCAGGGCATAGTCCAGGTCAGCGTCGCTGGCGGTGTTCCAGTCCAACACCCCCCAGGAGCCGTCGGCTTTCTGGCCCCACTCCCAGGCCAGGAGACTGTCGCCGTGGCTCGCCTCCCGGGACAGGTGCTGGCGCGTCCATCTATAGAGGCGGACAAAGGTCTGCTCGTCGCCGACCCACAAGGCCCGCAGCAGGGCATAGGCCTGGGCCTCGGAGATGGTGCCGCCCCCCCGCTCCTGGAGGACCACCCGGCCCTCCGGGGAAATAAAATGTTCCCGGTAACTGGTCCACGAGGCCTGAAGCACCCAGGACAGGCGGTTGCCCGTGGCTTCCCGGCAGGACGGCAAAATTCCCAGAGCCAGAATCAGCCACAGCAATATCGGTAACTTCGCCCCAGACTGTCTGACCCTGCCTACCATACTGCCATAAATGTCACGTTTATCGGGGGAAAACAAGCCGCTTTTCCGCACCCAGGAAAATATTTTGCGACTCTTAGGAAAGTGGGGACCCAGGCACGCCGGTGCCTCCCCTCCAAAGGCTGCGCCACGGCCTCCAGATAATTTTTCCCCGGCAAATTCTCCCTTTCATTTTTCTCAAAAACGCGGTATATAAATATACCTATAGTTCAATTGTCACAGCCGGGTGCCTCAGACGCATCTCCCTGCTCAGCAACCCGGAAGTCTGTAGATCAGTGACAGCGGTTCTTCCTTGACGGTAGCGGCTGACCCGAAAGCGGCGCCACAAACCTGAACTTCCCACAAGGCTCGGCTTACAGGTTAAATAACACCACCTGTAACACAGGAGGTGGAGCATGCCTGTTATCATAGTGGAAGCTCCCAGAGACGTCGGCATCGGCATTCGCAGAGCCCTTTACCGGGACCTTCCCCGGATCATGGAAATAGAGCGCCTGGCCTTCGGCGGACAGTGGGATTACTACCAATTCAAGGCCTCCCTGGATGACGTCTTGCTGGTGGCCGTGGATGCAGTCACGGCCGACATTGTCGGTTTCCTGGTGGCCTGTTGCTGCACTGTCGTTCGGCGGGGCATCATTCTGCGGGTCGCCGTCCACCCGGACTATCAGGGGCGGGGCATTGCCACCCAACTCCTGGAGGAGTCCTTCCAGGCCTTAAAAAAGAAGGACCTGGACGAAGTGGAGCTGGACGTGGATATCGTCAAGGCCGGGGCCAGACGCCTCTATGAAAAAATGGGCTTTAAAGTTGTGGAAACCTTTTCCCCGGATTTTGAAGAGGACGACAGCTTCTTCATCATGAGAAGAAAGCTCGATCTTTGAAGAAGCGCGGCGGCGGGGTAGTTTTCCACTTTGCCATATTTTTTTATGAGGGTTTTTGGTGACGGGGTTTAGTTTGGCCTTTTTCAGGGGCGGATTCCCAGCCGCTCCTTTATTTTTCCAAAAACAGAGACCTACCCTGCTGTTCCTCATCCTTCCTTAAATCTGATATAGTAGTTAGTGGGGGAGGGGGGTGTGGGGGGAGGGCAGGGAGCCGCCG
>JARRKO010000015.1:0-27607 GCA_037388025.1 Syntrophobacterales bacterium | reverse complement strand
CCCAAGATCATCTTGTTAAATTGCCTCAATGACCCGATAATATTTGAAAATGATTGACACCTTCAAGTTGGTCACGGATTTTACCCCCAAGGGGGACCAGCCCCGGGCCATTAAAAAACTGGTTCAGGGGGTCAAGGCGAGGTATCCCCATCAGGTGCTCCTGGGGGTCACGGGCTCCGGCAAAACCTTCACCGTGGCCAACGTCATTGCCCAGATAAACCTGCCCACCCTGATCCTGGCCCCCAACAAGACCCTGGCGGCCCAGCTTTACGGGGAATTCAAGGAATTTTTCCCGGACAATGCGGTGGAATATTTCGTGTCCTACTACGACTATTACCAGCCCGAAGCCTACATCCCCCAGGCCGACCTGTACATCGAAAAGGACTCTTCCATCAATGAAGCCATTGACCGCATGCGCCACTCCGCCACCCGGTCGCTGCTGGAGCGCCAGGACGTCATCATTGTGGCCTCGGTCTCCTGCATCTATGGCCTGGGGTCGCCGGAGGCCTATCATGGCATGCTCCTGTATCTGGAGGCCGGCATGGAAAAGGACCGCCGGGAGGTGCTGCGCAAGCTGGTGGAAATCCTCTACGAGCGCAACGACCTGGACTTCCACCGGGGCACTTTTCGAGTGCGGGGGGACCGGGTGGAAATCTTTCCGGCTTACGAGGAAGACCGGGCCATCCGGGTGGAATTTTTCGGCGATGAGGTGGAGTCCATTAAGGAGATCGATCCCCTGCGGGGCAAGACGCTGAGAACCCTCCCCAGGGTGACCATCTATCCCGCCAGCCATTACGTCACCCCGGAGTTGGTGCGGCGCCAGGCCCTGGCCGCCATCGAGGCGGAGATGTGGGAGCGGGTAGCGGGAGTTGGGTTTTTGTCACGGCATCGAGAATTACTCCCGGCACCTCACCGGCCGGGCCCCGGGGGAGCCGCCCCCTACCCTGCTGGACTACCTGCCGCGCCAATCCCTGATGGTCATCGACGAGAGTCACATTGCGGTGCCCCAGCTCCAGGGCATGTATCGGGGGGACCGCTCCCGGAAAGAGACCCTGGTGAACTACGGCTTCCGTTTGCCCTCGGCTCTGGACAACCGGCCCCTGCGGTTCGACGAATTCCAAGAACGGGTGTCCCAGGTGCTTTACGTGTCGGCCACTCCGGGGCCCTACGAACTGGAGCAGGCCCGGGGCCGGGTGGTGGAGCAGATCGTCAGGCCCACCGGCCTCATGGATCCCAGGATCACGGTGAAGCCCGCCACCCATCAGGTGGACGATCTCTTAGGCGAAGTCCGGCGACGGGTGGACCGGGGGGAACGGGTGCTGGTCACCACCCTCACCAAGCGCATGGCCGAGGACCTGAGCGAACACTACCAGGATTTAGGCCTGAAGGTGCGCTACCTGCACTCGGACATTACCACCCTGGAGCGCATGGAGATCATCCGGGACCTGCGCCTGGGGGTCTTCGACGTTCTCGTGGGCATCAACCTCCTGCGGGAAGGCCTGGATCTTCCCGAGGTCTCCCTGGTGGCCATTCTGGATGCCGACAAGGAGGGCTTCCTGCGCAGCGAACGCAGCCTTATTCAAACCTGCGGCCGGGCCGCCCGCAACCTCCAGGGAGAGGTATTGTTTTACGGCGACCACCTCACGCCGTCCATGCAGGCGGCCATTGAGGAAACCAACCGGCGGCGGCGTCTCCAGGAGGACTACAATCGGGACCACGACATCACCCCGGAGACCATCAAAAGCTCCATCAAAGACATTTTGGCCTCGGTGTATGAAGCCGACTACGTCACGGTGCCCCTGGCCGCGGAGGAGCAGGTTCCTTACGTGGTGGAGGACCTCCCGGCCCAGATCTCCCGCCTCAAAAAGGAGATGAAAGCCGCGGCCAAGAAGCTCGAGTTTGAAAAGGCCGCCATCCTTCGGGACCGCATCAGGGACTTGGAGAATGCCGGTTTGAAATACGGCGGCAAAGTAGCCTGATCAGGATCTGCCGCCCAGCCATCCACCTTATAAGGACAAGTTCATGCGACACAAGTTCATTCTCCTGATGCTGGTGGCTGTCCTCCTGGCGGGGTGCACGTATCATTATAAAGACATTCCCACTGATATTGCCCCCACTGCCAAGGGAGACCAAAGATACTCCACCCACTTGGCGCTGCTTTTTACCCCCAAGCTTTTGGAAAATGTGGTGTCAGCCAGGCCCCCGGCCAACCACGGAGGCCAACACGTATACTATTACCGCCTGGGGCCGGCCTTGCAGACAGCCCTGACCAAAAGCGTGAAAGCGGCTTATGCCGATGTTACGGTGGTTAAGGTGCTGCCGCGGCCCAATCAATTTGACCGCATTATCAGTTTTGATCTTGCGTATGCCGATGTGCGCGTGGATTTTATCCCCGGTTATTTGAGACAAGACGCCCAGGCCACCGCGGCAATTGCGGTGATCATGGATATTATTGACGGCGCTTCCCTCAGGATTGTCCGGCGCATGCCGGTGCAGGGCCGGGGCTCATCTCTGAAGGATGCCAGCGGCTTTGTCCCGTATGCGCCCATGCAGTTTATCAAGGCCATCGAAGACGCCACCCAGCAGCTGTCGGAGATAGTCTCCAACCTGCTTATTTCCGGGGGAGCGGGCCCAGGGAGAAAGTTGTAATAAAATCGAGGGGAGGGCTGGGGGACCGCCGGCCCCCTACCCTCCCCTCGAACTCCCCTCCACACCTTCTATAATTGGGAATGAATAAAGTCCCCTTTTGAAAAGGTCAATTTGTTGTAATTTAAAGCGGTTATTACAAATCCCCCCTAACCCCCCTTTTCAAAAGGGGGGGAATACAACCGTTCCTAAGAACGCAGCATTATACCCATCGCATTACTAGTACCGGACACTACTGGGAGGAGGGAGGAAGATGGCCAATTAATTCGATGTCGATTCGTTACTTTCCACTTTGAGGAATTCTTTAAGGAGCTCTTCCTGGCGGGAGGTGAGGTCGGTGGGGGTGTTGAGGGAGACTTCCACCAGGAGGTCCCCGCGTTTTTTGGTTTTGAGGTCCGGGAGGCCTTCGCCTTTGACCCTAAAGACTTCCCCGGATTGGGTGCCGGGGGGAATATTGAGGGGAGCGCTGCCATTTAACGTAGGAATCTCAATTTCCCACCCCAGCGCGGCCTGCACGAAAGAGAGCTCGGTGCGATGGAGCAAATCCCGACCCTGGCGTCCTAAAAGGGGGTGCGGCTTCACGTGGACGTCAAGGTACAGGTCGCCGGGAGGGCCGCCGAAACGCCCGACTTCCCCTTCACCCCGGAGGCGCAACCGGGTGCCGTTATCCACCCCCGCAGGGATGCGTACCTGCATGTGGCGATTTTCCAAAGTGGTGCCGCTGCCGCCGCAGGTTTCACAGGGGTGAGGAATAAAGCTCCCGGTGCCTCGGCACACGGGGCAGGTGGTAAAAACCCGCAGCAAGCCCCGGCTCTGGCTTATCTGGCCCCGGCCGCCGCAAGGGGAGCAGGTCTGGACCCCGGTGCCCGGCTCCATGCCCTGCCCTTCACACTGTTGGCAAAGAACCCGGCGCTCGACCTCGAAGTCCTTCTCCACCCCGGTAAGCACTTCATCCAGGGTGAGGGTGACCACATGGCGCAGGTCCGCGCCGGGTTGGACCCGGGTAGCCCGGCCCTGGCGGCGGGAGAAGCCGAAAAAGTCCTCGAAGATGTCCCCGAAACTGCTGAAGATGTCTTCAAAGCCGCCGAAGCCGCCTACGTCGAAGCCATTGAGCCCGGCGTGGCCGTAAATGTCGTAAAGCTGGCGTTTTTCCGGATCCGATAAGACCTGGTAAGCCTCGGAGACTTTTTTAAATTCACTTTCGGCGATCTTGTCTCCGGGATTGCGGTCGGGGTGGTATTTGAGGGCGAGCTGGCGGTAGGCGCTTTTGATTTCGTCGAGGGTGGCATTACGACGAATTCCTAACATGTCATAATAATCCACCGCATAGTCCCCCTCAAATGATCCTGGATGTTTATTCGGCATATTGTGGTGTCAAGTTTATAGTTATCATCCCCGACCCCCTTGTCAAGGCAGGGTTAGCATGGTCGGGGGACTATTTATTTGTTCGGCAGAAGGCCAGCGAGACGGGGCCGCAGATCGGGGGAAAGATCATGGACGGCCACCACTTTGGTGCGGCTGGTGGCTCCTGAAGCAAGGTGGACGACCCGGCGGGGCACCTGAAGTAAGCGGGCCAGGAACTCCAGAAGTTCTTCATTGGCCCGGCCTTTTTCCGGTGGTGCGGCTACCTTGACTTTGAGGCGGTCACCGTGCAGGCCCGCCACCGCGGTTTTGCGGGCCCCCGGCACCACATGCAGCTTTACCAGATAACCCTGGCAGGTAGGTTGATAAAAGTCGGCCACGGCCGCGCTTAGCCATATCCCCCGACGATGAGGCGGTTAGCATAGTCCATGAGAGTCCCCACCAGGAACATCTTCAGGAAAATGATGACCGCCAGAACCACCAAAGGGGAGAGATCAAAGCCGCCGAAGACCATGGGCACCTGGCGCCGGATGTAAGACAGTACCGGTTCCGTAACGTTATAGAGGAACCGCACAATGGGGTTGTAGGGATCCGGATTGACCCAAGAGATCACGGCCCGGGCGATAATCAACCACATATATATTTCCAGTCCCCAATAGAGCACCTCGGCCACGGCTCTCAATAAATAACCCAACGCAATCATCAGTTACCTTTCAGCTAAATCATATAACTATAGGGTGCGCATCTAAGGATTGTCAAGATTTTCTGGGCCGCGGGGTTCAGGTTTTCCGGCAGTTGCGCGACTAACGGTCTTTGCCTACAATGATAGCAATCTGACGCCGGGGTCGATTATTCCGAGGGCCGCGGCTGATTCGCTCCAGGGCCTTCATACCCTGAATTTTTTTGCAGTATTACCCTGAGGCCTGCCGGGGCCTTCTTCTGCAGAATTAGGTCTTCGTGGCGGACGTTGGAGAAAATGCTTATCTTGGAAAAAGGGCCAAGAATGCTGGTCCCACTTATGGCGCCTTAAGCAACCCTAAACCATGCGACTTGGACTATCCACCACTTTCGCCGCGTTGCGGCATCGAAATTTCCGATTATTTTACAGCGGCCAGGCCATTTCTTTATTGGGTTCCTGGATGCAGGCGGTGGCCTTAAGCTGGCTGGTCCTGACCCTCACCAATTCCTCTTTCTACCTGGGGCTGGTGAGCGCCTTGCAATCCCTGCCCATTCTCATCTTTTCCTTCCTGGGCGGGGTGGTGGCGGACCAGGCCCAGAAGCAACGGCTTCTCTATGCCACCCAGGGGGGTATGATGGCGGTGGCCATTGCCCTCGGTTCCCTGGTGGCTTCCGACCTGGTGACCATCTGGGTGCTTTGTCTGCTGGTTTTCCTGGCGGGCACGGCCCTGGCCTTTGACATACCCATCCGCCAGGCCTTTATTGTGGAGTTGGTGGGAAAGCCCGACCTGCCCAACGCCATTGCCCTGAATTCCACCATGTTCAACGGCACCAGAGTCATGGGACCGGCGCTGGCCGGCCTGCTCATCGGTCAGGTGGGCATGGCCAATTGCTTTCTGATCAATGCCCTGAGTTTCCTGGGCGTGCTGGTGGCCCTTTTCTGGATGAAGCTGCCGCCGCATGAGGACATACCTCGAGTCCCTATACGGGAGGCCCTGGGGGAACTCAGGGATTTTATCAAGGAAAACCATGACCTGAAACTGATCCTGATTCTCATGACTGCGGTGGCCATCCTGGGGTACTCCTACTTCGTGCTGGTGCCCATCCTGGCCCGGGACGTCCTGGGCGCCGGCCCCGAAGGTTTCGGACTTTTAATGGCGGTAAGCGGCCTGGGGGCTTTTTCGGGGGGCCTGGCCCTGGCCCGGCGCCTGACCCGGCGTCCCCCCATGCCCTCTTTCCTGGGGGGGCTGGCCCTTTTCCTGACGGGGTTGTTGGCTCTGTCCCTGGTCCGGAATTATTATCTGGCCCTGGGGGCCATGGCCATCATCGGCGTGGGCATGGTGACCCAGCTGTCCACGGGCAACAGCCTGCTCCAGCTTAATGTTCCGGACCAGATGCGGGGGCGCATTATGAGCCTTTTCAGTCTCATTATCATAGGCTCAGCGCCCTTCGGCAGCATGCTTTACGGCATTGTGGCCACCTACCTGGGCCCCAGCCTGGCCATCACCCTGGGCAGCCTGTCAGCCGCGGCGGTCTCGGCCTTCATCTTTCTGCGCTATCCCAGCCTGCGGCATCTGAATTTCAAAGGGCTGGAGCCACCGCCGGCTTCACCCTTACCATCCAGGCTGACGCCGCCGGTGGGTTAGGAAACATCGCCTGGTTTGATGGCACAGGCTAAAGCCTGCGCCAGCACAGGTTGAAAACCTGTGCCACCAATGTCCATTTAATTGAATAATCTATTTGGACAGAAACAGGGTTTTCTGTCCGGAGGAGGATGGTGGGCAGAGCCAACCCTGCACAACTGGCAGGCAAAGAGGGTTTCATCGTTGTCCGACATAGGGAACCTTACCTTTGGGGTAATCCTATCACCTGGAAAAAAGTTTTGGTTCACCTAAAAAAATTTTGGTATAATTTTAAGGTTAAGTAAAATTCACACGCACTGCGAGGGCGGACTGGTGCCTGCGGGTGATCCCGCCAACCACAGTGCGGCGGTACAACCAGGAGGTTTTATGTCGTTTGTCACCATGAAGGAACTGCTGGAGGCCGGCGTCCATTTCGGCCACCAGACCCGCCGCTGGAATCCCAAGATGGAGCCGTACATCTTCGGGGCCAGAAACGGCATCCACATCATCGACCTGCAGAAAACCGTTCAGTTCTTTAAAATCGCCTACAATTATGTCATGGAGACCGTGGCTGACGGCGGCGTGGTGTTGTTCGTGGGCACCAAAAAACAAGCCATGGACGCCATTGCCGAAGAGGCCAGCCGGTGCGGCATGTACTACGTCAACCACCGCTGGCTGGGAGGCATGCTCACCAATTATGCCACCATCAGCCGCTCCATCGAGCGCCTCCATAATTTTGAGGCCATGAAAGAGGACGGCAGCCTCAAGCGCTTTCCCAAAAAGGAAGTGCTGCTCATGGAAAAGAAGGCTACCAAGCTGGAGCGGGCCTTGGGAGGCATCAAGGATATGGGGCGTCTCCCCGACATCGTTTACGTGGTGGATCCTCGGAAAGAGTCCATCGCCGTGAAAGAAGCCCGCAAGATGAAAATTCCCCTCGTGGCCATCGTCGACTCGAATTGCGACCCCACCGAGATCGACTATCCCATTCCGGGAAACGACGACGCCATCCGGGCCATCCGGTTGCTCACCTCCCGGATGGCCGACGCCTGTGCAGATGGGGCCAAACTCCGGGAAGAGCGCCTGGTCGCCATGGTGGACAAGGAACTTGCCGAAGAGGCGGTGGAAGAGGAGGCCGAGGAGGCTGCTCCGACAGTGGAGGCTGCTCCGACAGTGGAGGAGGCGGTCGAGGCGGAAGCCCCGGCGGAACCGGAAGTCCAGGAATCCGCGTGAGGGGAAGGCTTAATCGCTGGGGACATTCTGAATCCAGCAGCCCTTCCGGGTGAACTACTCTCTAAACAAAAACCCTGGCAGCAAGGCTGCAAGGAGGACACAACTTGGATATCACCGCTGAACTGGTAAAACAGTTGCGCGATAAGACCAACTGCGGTTTTATGGATTGCAAGAAGGCCCTGCAAGAGACCCAGGGTGACATGGAGGCCGCGGTCACCTATCTGCGTCAGAAGGGCATCGCGGTGGCCACCAAACGGGCTGAACGGGCCACCAGTGAAGGGGCGGTTTGGTCGTATATCGGGCCGGACGCCAAAACCGGCGTGCTTTTGGAAGTGAACTGCGAGTCCGATTTCGTGGCCAAAACCGAGTCTTTCCTGACCTTCGGCGAGTCTCTGGCGGCTCAAATCGCCCAAACCGCGCCCGCAGACCTGGAGGCGCTGCTGACCCAGCCCTGGCAGAGCCAAAACGGCGTTACGGTCCAGGAACACCTCACTGAAATCATCGGCCAGATCGGGGAAAATATTCGCGTCCGGCGCTTCAATCGATTTGCCGACGGGGGACCCGTGGCCGCTTATATTCATTTCGGGGCCAAGATCGGCGTGCTCCTGGAGTTGCAAGCGAGTTCCGCTTCCCCCGAGTTGCAGACCCTGGCCAAAGACCTGGCCATGCAGGTAGCCGCCACCAACCCGCTGGCCATAGCCCCTGACCAATTGGACCCGGAGGCGGTGGCCAAGGAAAAGGCCATTTATGAGGCCCAGGCCAGGGAATCCGGCAAACCCGAAAATATCATCGAACGTATGGTGAGCGGCCGTCTGGAAAAGTTTTTCAAAGAAGTCTGCCTGATGGGGCAGCCCTTTGTGAAAAACCCCGACATCACCGTGGCCCAGCTTCTCAGGGAAACGGGCGCGGCCAGCGGCGGGGAAGTGCAGGTGGCCCGCTTCGTGCGTTACCAGATCGGCGCCTGAGGATCCCGTGAGCGCCGACGAGCCCAAGTACCGCCGGGTTCTCCTCAAGGTCAGCGGCGAAACCCTGGCCGGGGAGAAAAAGTTCGGACTCTGCCCGGAAACCTTGAAGGTTATCGCCCGGGAGATCAAGACTCCCCTGGCCCTCCAGGTGGAGATGGGCATCGTGGTGGGCGGAGGGAACATCTTTCGGGGTCTGGCGGCCGCAGCCATGGGCTTGGAACGGGCCGTGGTTGACTACATGGGCATGCTGGCCACGGTGATCAACTCCCTGGCCCTCCAGGATGCCCTGGAGAAGGCAGGCATTCCCACCCGGGTCCAGAGCGCCATCGCCATGCATGAAGTGGCGGAACCCTATATTCGCCGCCGGGCTTTGCGCCATCTGGAGAAAAAACGGGTGGTTATTTTTGCCGCCGGCACCGGCAGTCCCTATTTCACCACGGACACCGCCGCGGCCTTGAGGGCCTCGGAAATCGGAGCCCAGGCCATACTCAAGGGTACCAAGGTCGACGGCATCTACGACAAGGATCCGGTCTTGCACCAGGAAGCCCGGATGATTCGCCGGCTCACCTATTTTGAAGTTCTGGAAAGGTCTCTCAGGGTCATGGATTCGACTGCGGTCACCATGTCCATGGAACAAAAGATCCCCATCATTGTTTTCAAGCTCCTGGAACCGGGAAACATGGCGAAAGTGATCTTGGGCCAGGAAGTGGGCACGCTGGTGGAGTCCTCATGAAAGCGAAAATTCTGGAAGATGTGAAACGCAAAATGAACAAGGTCCTGGAAATATCGGCCCAGGACTTGGCCCGGGTGCGCACCGGCCGGGCTTCCGTGGCCCTTTTGGAAGGTATCAAGGTGGAGGCCTACGACACCACCATGCCCCTGCCGCAAGTGGCGTCGCTGGCCGCGCCGGAGCCCCGCCTGCTCACCGTGCAGCCCTGGGACCCTACTCTGTTGGCAGACATTGAGAAGGCCATCCTGAAATCCGACCTGGGTCTCACCCCCGCCAATGACGGCAAGCTTATCCGGCTTCCCATCCCGGCGCTGACCACCGAACGCCGCAAGGAATTGGTGAAGGTGGTGAAAAAAATGGGGGAGGATGCCAAGGTGTCCCTGCGTAATGTGCGCCGGGAAGGCAACGACCGCTTTAAGGACCTGAAAAAGGACAAGGAGATCTCCGAGGACGAAGCCCATCGGGCCCAGGATGAAGTCCAAAAAATCACCGATGATTTTATCAAGAAGGTGGATGCCCAGACCGCTGATAAAGAACAGGAGATCATGGAGTTTTAATGAGTGCCACCGGCGATATTCCCCAAGCTGCCGCCCGACTGGACTCCAGCCGCCTGCCCCGTCACGTGGCCATCATCATGGACGGCAATGGCCGCTGGGCTAAAAGCCGGGGCCTGCGTCGGGTCAGGGGCCATATGACCGGAGTCGAATCGGTGCGGGTGGTGGTTCGCCTGGCCCGGCGGCTGGGGATCGAGTACCTCACTCTGTACGCTTTTTCTGAAGAAAACTGGCAGCGTCCCACCACTGAGGTCCGGGCCCTCATGAATATTCTCATCCGTTATTTGCGCCGGGAACTGCCGGAAATGCAACAGAATAACATTGTCTTACGGGCCATTGGGGATCTTAAGCGCCTGCCGGAGAATGTGCAAAGAGAATTAGCTCGGACTGAAGAGGCTACCCGGGAGGGCGCCAAAATGACCCTGTCTTTGGCCTTGAGCTATGGTGGCCGGCAAGAAATCGTCCACGCGGTCCAATCACTGGCAGAAGACCTGCGAGCAGGGCGCCTCAGGCCGGAAGATATTGACCCGGAGAAATTCGCCGGCCGCCTCTTCACCGCCGGTATCCCCAACCCGGACCTGCTCATCCGCACCAGCGGTGAGTTCCGCCTGAGCAACTTTCTTTTGTGGCAATCAGCCTACACCGAGTTGTATTTCACCGACACCCTGTGGCCTGACTTTCGGGAAGACGAGCTCATTCAGGCCCTGATGGAATATCAGCAACGCGACCGCCGCTTCGGCCTCACCCAGGAACAGGTCGAGAACCCGACCTCCCACACAGCTCAGCTTTAATTCAGATAGTATTTGGGAGTGGGGGCCAGGGGTCGACGGACCCCTGCCCCCTCTCCCAAGCCCTCTCCCCCAACCCCTTACATTAAGCGGGAGCATAGGCTTCCAGCCTGTGCAGGAACAGTCCCGTAGGGTGGGCCCTGCCCACCATAGTTTTTCCTACTGGGGCGCAGCGGCCCGCGACCCCTGCTGGCCCTCTCCCTCAATATAATTCCTTGGCTGAAAGGCCAGAAACAGCAGCACCCCGGCAGACATGATGAAAAGAAAGCCGTCGGTGATGTAGTCGAAGAAATTGTAGGAAGGTAACACTTTCAGGTTAAAGGCTGCTATATACGCCAAAAAGATAAAAGACAGAGGATACCAGGACCAGATGGCCAGGAGGGTAAGGAGAGCCATACCGATAAACCACCAGGAAAAATTATATCCCAGGCCATACAGGTCATAGGGGATCAAGCCGAGGGTGGAAGAAAATAAGATAAGGGAAATAACTACATTCCAGGAACAGAAAATCCAGAGCTGTTTTGTTGATAAAAGCGGCTTGTCAAGTATTTTCGGCCACAATAAAACTATAATTAGTGCCAAACTGCCGATGGAATAATTGGGATTAACGGACAAGAAAAGATCAGCCAGGGATAAGCCGGTGAAAGGCACAAAAGTAATGAAAGCAGCAATGTATAGAACGACTATTTCACGGGCAATTTTTTTCGGTTTAATTAAATTGAACCGAAAGCCAATAACATATAATATCCAGGTAATAAAAAGAAAAGGAAAAAGATTTTGAAAATAGGATTTAATTATCATAGTTTTTGTTTGCCTTTAACCAAGCCTCATTAAAAACGACATGCTTGATGCGAGCTCTCTCAAAGGTATAGGTTAAATGATAAGTGCCCCCGCTCCGGAGGAGAAAGGGGTAGGAGTATTCTTTGCCGGGAGCCTTTTCCAGCACTTTCAGGGTCTTCCAATGCCGACCGCCGTCCCGGGAGAGGACCAGGGTGAGGTCGCTGCGATCCTGGAAGGCGTGGTTAATCACCCCGAGAAGGGCGCCGTCCGGAAGACGGACCATGTCGAAGCCGGAATTGGGGTTGGGGAGGGCAGTATCGCTCACCCGGGACCAGGTCCGACCCACATCACTGCTGTCGGCCTTTAAAATGAAGGATTTTCCCCCGCCCGCGGCGTTGCGGAAAAATGCCACGAGGTCGGTATCATTTCGGGGAATGAGCACCGGTTGCAGGGCCTTGCCGGCATGGGTCATCTTGCGGATTTCATAAGACGGGACGACCTGGTCCGAGCGGAAGAGCACCACCTGGGAAAACTTGCGGAGAAATTCCTGATAAACCGGCAGGAGGTAAGCGCCGCGGCTGAGACTGACACCGTTATTTTTGACGTTGGTGGTCAGGTTGAAAAAAGGGCTCAGGATCAACTTTTGGCTGTCGCTCCAGGTCCGGCCCCCGTCCTGAGACTCTTTGTAATTCAGGGACGCGGTGGACCAGCCCCCCAGCAGGGAGGCATAAAAAAGCCAGAGTCTGCCATGGTGATCGTTAATCACCACGGCATTGCCGAGCTTTCCCACCCAGCGCCGCAGTTCGGTGGAGGCCTGGTGCCGATCCAGCAACACCTGCGGCTTAGACCAGGTTCCGGTCTTCTCCTCATAAAAAGCATGATAAAGGGCCACATCCGGGGCAGCCTCCCGGGAGCCGGCATACCAGGTGCAAATGAAGCGGTTTTCCCCCGCGGCCGCGATGGAGGAGACATGACACATCACCCCGGGCCGGGCTTGATTGACAAAATTTTCCGCAAAAAACGGCTTCCGGCCGCCCTGAGCTTGTTCACCTTTTAGGTGGATTATTTTGAATTCCTGCCAGCCGGCCTGCGTGCCGGAGATATCGTGCTGATAAAAAGGAATGAAATACAGGAGCACTACTGCGAGGACGGCTAACCATTTTCCTGAGGAACTTTTTGCCACGTCGTTTCTCGCGGTCAATCTCGCATTTCGGTGATTTTCAGCACCGTGGGTCTGGGGGTTTTTTCCGGGGTGTGTTGAGCCAGCCAATCTTTCAGGTCTTGGGCCACTTTTTGGGGCAGGCGCCCCACCGCCCGTAATTCCTCCACGCCGGCTTTTTGTAAATCTTCCAGGCTGGCGTAATGCGTTAACAAGAGTTTTTGGCGCACCGGCCCCAGACCCGGCACCTGCTTGAGGGCTGAGGTCACCAGTTCTTGGCGGGCCCGGCGGCGATGGTAGGTGATGGCGAAGCGATGGGCTTCATCCCGGAGTCGCAATAACAACAGCCAGCCCGGAGAAGAGGCAGGCAAAAGCTTGGGATTTTTGCGCCCCGGTAAAAAAAGCCGGTCCGGGACCTCCCGGCCGCCGGCCGCGTGTCCCGCCTTGGCCAGCCCCACCACGGGCAGGTCCGCCTGCCCCAAATCCTTCAGGGTCTCCCGCACCACTCCCAGTTGACCCTTGCCGCCGTCCACCACCAGGAGGTCGGGCAGGGTTTGCCCCTCCTTGCCGTAATGGCGTGACACCACCTCCCGAAGCATGGCATAGTCGTCCTGTCCGGCCACCCGGCGAATACGAAAGCGGCGATACCCGGATTTATCCGGCCGCCCGTCCTGAAAAGCCACCAGCGCACCCACCGGCTGCCCGCCCTGCAAGGTGGAAATGTCCAGGCATTCCAGCCGTTGGGGGATGGTGGGCAGGCTCAGGCGCTTCTTGAGGTCCTCCAGGGGGTCTGCCCCCTTGGGCTGGGTTTGCCGACGCCTGAGGGAGGCCCAGGCGTTCTCCTGGGCCAGGGCCAGGAGGCGGCCGCGCTCGCTGGTTATCTGGCGGGAAGAAACCGCGGGTCCGGCTGTCCCGGCTGCGGGAGACCCAAAACTTTTTCCCCCATTTTTCCCCACTACCAGACGCACGGGTTTGCCTTTCTGCTCGCTCAACACTTCGGCCAAGACCTTGCGGTCAGGGGTGTCCCAGGGCAGCAGGACCTCTTCCGGTAGAGGCCGCCCCTCGGTGTAATACTGCTTGAGGAAATCTCCCAAAAGGTCGCCCCCGGCCGGGATGTCCGGAAAATAATATTCCTGGCTGCCCGTTACCAACCCGGCCCGCACCAGAAACACCGACACCAGGGCCTCCTCCCCTTCCTGGGCCACTCCCACCACATCCTGATCCTGATTTGTGGGACGGGCCACGGCCTGGCGCTCCAGGGTGGCCTGAATGGCCTGGATCCGGTCCCGGAGCAGCGCGGCCCGTTCAAAATCCAGGTTGGCCGCAGCCTGGTCCATTTCCTCTTTGAGACTCCGGAGAAGGTTCCGGCCCCGACCTCGCAGAAACTGCACCGCTTGCTGCACCACCCGGAGGTAGTCCTCTTCCGTGACCTCCCCGTCGCAAGGTGCCAGGCACCGGCCCATCTGGCCTTCCAGACAGGGACGGGTCCGGGGGGCGAAATTGCGATCCTTGCAGGTCCTGAGGCCAAAGACCTGTTTCATCACCTTGAGGGTCTCCCGGACCGCGCCGCTGGAGGTGAAAGGGCCGAAGTACAGGGCGCCGTCGTTGGCAAAACGCCGCACAAACCGCAGGGCCGGAAAGGTTTGCTTGAGATCAAGGCGGAGGCAGAGAAAATTTTTGTCGTCCCGGAGCCTTACATTAAACCGGGGGGTGTGCTCCTTGATGAGAGTGCGTTCCAGGATCAGCGCTTCCCGGGCCTGGGAGGTGAGGACAAAATCCACCCGGGCCGCCTTTTTCAGCATCAAGGCGGTCTTGGGGTCGTGTTTCTCCGGCTGTTTGAGATAGGAGGCCAGGCGGTTCCTGAGGTTCGTGGCTTTGCCCACGTAAAGCACCCGGCCGCCGGCATCCTTGAACAGATAAACCCCGGTGGCGCGGGGCGCCTGGGGCAATGCTTCCCGTAACCCCGGAAAAAATTTGCTTTCCTTTACTTTCATCGACCCCATACTTACTTTTTACCTTAACAATCCTTACCTATCCACCCTTCCCTGTCAAGCCGGGGAAAAGATTCTCAAGGAGGAGATCATGCCATTGCCGCAGCGGGTTCTGGGAAGCACCGGGGCTAAGGTCACCATCCTGGGATTGGGGGGTGAAGGGGTGCTGCGCACCTTTGGCTACGACCGAGAGGCGCAGGCCATGATCGCCGCGGCGCTGGAGGCCGGCATCACCTACTTTGAGACGGCCCGGGCCTACTCCGGCAGCGAAACCTACCTGGGAAAAGCCCTGAAAGGACACCGGGAGAAAATTTTCCTCACCAGCAAATCCCATGGCCGCACCCGGGAGGAAGCCGAAGGGCACCTGGCCATGACGCTGCGCAACCTGCAAACCGACCACCTGGATCTATGGCAGGTGCACGACGTGCGCACCAAACACGACCTGGAGGCCCTCACCGCGCCCGGCGGGGGGTTGGAAGTTTTCCGCTGGGCCAAGGAGGAGGGTTACGCCCGCTTCATCGGGGTCACCGGCCACCATGACCCCGACATCCTCAGGCAGGCCCTGGACCTTTACGATTTCGACACGGTGCTGCTTCCCGTTAACCCGGCGGAACCCCGGGACCGGAGTTTTTTGCCCCTGGCCCGGGAGGCCCTGGACCGGGGCCTGGGGGTCGTCGGCATGAAAGTGCTGGCCCGGGGGCTGGTCGGCCAACTCGACCTGGCTCCCATCCGGGATTACGTGCATTATGCCTTGAGCCAGCCGGTGAGCCTGGTGGTCATCGGCTGCGACGCTCCGGAGCACGTCAGGGAGCTGGCGGATGCGGCCCGGGAGTTTCAACCCCTGCCCGAAGAAAACCGGCAGCGCTTGGAAGAGGCTGTCATTCCCTTTGCCCGGGGGTTGATGTATTATAAGCCTTGACAAAAAATCTTGACAAGGCGGAGGTTCATGGCGGTAAGCGACGAGTTTCTGGAATATGTGGTGGAACAGCTGGCGGACTGGGCTGAGTTGCAAGCCCGGCGGATGTTTGGGGGCGTCGGGCTGTATTGTCAAGGGCGCATGTTTGGGCTCATTGCGGATGACATCCTTTATTTCAAGGTAAGTGATCTGAATCGAGACGACTTCAAAAAAGCCGGTTCCCTGCCTTTTCGGCCTTATCCCCACAAAAAAATCACCATGTCTTATTGGGAAATACCCGGGGAGGTGCTGGAAGATCGGGACGAACTCGCCCGGTGGGCCGCAAAGTCTTTAGCCGTAACAAAGAAACCGTAAGCATCTAATACTTTAAAAAGGAGGGTTAGATGTTCGAAGAATTCAAGAAATTCGCCATGCGGGGGAACGTGGTGGACATGGCCGTGGGCATTGTCATCGGGGCCGCCTTCGGGACCATTGTCAAGTCCTTCGTGGACGACGTGCTCATGCCGCCCATCGGCCTGCTCCTGGGTAACGTGGACTTTTCCAATTTATTTATCACCTTGAAAGAAGGGGGCAAAGCCGCCGGACCTTACGCCTCCCTGGCCGCGGCCAAGGCCGCCGGGGCCGTTACCCTCAATTGGGGGTTTTTTATTAATACGGTCATCAGCTTTCTCATCGTGGCCTTTGCCGTATTTCTGGTGGTGAAGGGCATGAATAAATTGCAAAAGGAGGAGGCCCCGCCGCCCCCGGACACCAAGGAGTGCCCCTTCTGTTACAGCGCCATCCCCATTCAGGCCAGCCGCTGCCCCCACTGCACCTCCGAGCTGGCACCGGCCGCAGCCACGACATCCTGAAGAGCTGCCGATCCACAAGAAAAGGGCCGACTGGATGAAAGTCGGCCCTTTTTAAAAAGCTCCAGAAAGTAATTAAGGTGGTAGGGCGATCAAGGGGGATTTGCCCTAAGTCTTTAAAAATCCCCCTAAATCACCCTTTAGAAAAGGGGGACTTTTAAAAACCTGCCTGCGAAGGCAGGTGGAGTATTCGTCTGACGCTCAGGCTTTTTCCTCCTGCACATGACCCTTATGCTTGGTGCCGCACATGGGACAGGTGATGTCAATCTCTTTTTCATCCCCGATGAACTTTTCCCTGAGTTTTTCCGGCCCTAAGAAGGTGATGTCGCCGCAGGCGCACGCCGGACATTCCGCTCGAACCCGATATTTCTTCTTGGACATGGCTCCTCCTCGATGATCAGGTAATCTAACAGAAAGTATAGCCCATTTCCCCTGCATGGGGAAGATTTCCTGCATTAGGGCCGAAAGTCCGGCTCCAGTCTCCCAGGAAAATTCTTTGACTTTCGGCTCGGCAGACGATATCGTTCGGCTGGGCAAACCTTTTCAGCCATTTTGCCTGACACCGGGGGGAGACATGCGGAGCAGGAGTTTTTGGGGACTTATGCTGGCCGCCCTTCTGATGGTGGCCCTTATCTTACCCAGGGGGTCGCAGGCCGCGGCATTCGACATCGCGGATTGCAAATTTAATCTCGGCTTGCGCCTGGCCTATGGCCATCATCTGAAAAGTCCGCCGGTGCATTTTTACACCCTCCTGCCCCGCTGGGGTGTTTTTCTGATCCACCCGCACGGCTCGCCGCTGCCCGGAGGGCTGGCCATCTCCTTTGACGTGGAGGGCATTCTTAGTGTGGCCGATGCCGAAGACACCGGCTTTGAAATCGGCGTCACACCCCTGATCAAGTTTACCCTGCCGGTGACCCGGGGACTGCATCTGTTTCTGGAAGGAGGCGCCGGGATTATCGGGGAAAATTTTGACAGCCCGGCTGTGCCCCACGCCTTTAATTTCACCCCCCAGGTGGGAGCCGGGGTGGATTTAGCGCTGGCCCCCCGCTTGGGCCTGACCCTGGCCTATCGCTTTCGCCACTCCTCTAATGCCGGAATTTATGAGGAAAATCCTGCCTTCAACGTGCAATTCTTCCAGGCCGGTCTGATTTATTTCTACTAATTCACCCGTTCCAGTAATCAGTAGTCAGTAGTCAGTAAAATGGAATCCGGGCCAGGTCATCCTCAATTTTCCTCAAATTAAACTATCAATTTTTTCGGGTTTTTTTAATTTTTGGGAAAATTGCCCTTGACAGCGCAGTAATAATTATTAAATAATATTTATTATGCTTACTTTGGTTGACAGACTGCGTTCCCGGCACATATCCGTGACGCCTCAGCGTGTGGCTGTTTTGGGGATACTGGAGTCACGCCGGGACCATCCCACGGCCGAGCAAATTTACCAGTCAGTGCGCGAACAGATGCCGGCTATCTCCTTTAACACCGTGTATAAGACCCTGGAAGTCTTCTGTCAGAAGGGGCTGCTCATCAAGGTCAATCCCTTGCACGAGGTAGCCCATTACGATATCGACACCGAACATCATATCCACCTCATCTGTCGAAAGTGCCACACAATTGTGGACCTCCCCGACGAAGCGGCCCAGATTCCCTCGCTGACTGAGGGAGACCAGGGGGGCTTCCAGGTGGAACGGCACTCACTCACCTTCTGGGGACTGTGCCCCCAGTGTCAATAAAAAGACGAAAAACCAAGGAGGGTAACTCAGCATGCCTACGGAAGCAGGACAAGTTTATCTGTGCAAAATTTGCGGAAACAAAGTTCAGGTCATGGAAGCCGGCGGCGGCCAGCTCGTCTGTTGTGGCGTTCCCATGAAGCTGCAGTAAAGGAGGGAGCATCATGGATCGGACAACCAGAGATCTCATGGAAGCTTTTGCCGGTGAATCCCAGGCCAACCGGAAATACCTGGCCTTTGCGGCCAAGGCCGACCAGGAAGGCTACCCTTATGTGGCCCGGCTCTTCCGGGCGGCCGCGGAGGCCGAAACCATTCATGCCCATAACCACCTGCGGGCTTTGAAAGGCATCAAATCCACGGCCGAGAATCTGAAAGAAGCCATCGGCGGCGAGATGTATGAATTCAAAGAAATGTATCCCGGCATGATCGCTGCGGCCAAGGATTCCGGCAACAAAGACGCGGAACGCACCTTTGCCTTTGCCAATGAAGTGGAAAAAGTCCACCACGCGCTCTACGAAAAGGCGCTTAAGACTCTGGAAGAGAAGTTGAAGGCGGTGGACATGTATATCTGCCCGGTGTGCGGCTACACCGCGGAAGATCATCCCCCGGAGACCTGCCCGGTGTGCGGCGCCAAAGGCAAAGTCTTCAAGAAGATCGATTAGCCAGAAATCAGTTTGATGGTGGTAGGGGCGGGGTAACCCCGCCCCTACCTGCCTTTCTCCCCTACCCTTCTCCTAACCCCTCGAGCCAGTAATCAGTGATCAGTTATCAGTCATCAGGAAATCGGGGTCAAGGTCAGTAGTCCAGTAAGTTTTTTGCCTTCATCAACAAATCTGGACCGGCAAAAATGTAGCCGCAGGCCTTTGCCTGCGCCAGCACAGGCTGGAAAGCCTGTGCTACCAAAACTGCATCTGATGTCCATAATCTAGGGGGATATGAACAGGATTTCTGTCTGGAGATTAATGATGGGCAGTGCCCACCCTAGGCAACTATAAAGGGGAAACCGGGGAGGGCCGGGTCCAATGGGCTCGGCCCTCATCGGTTTTATTTGCACCCATAAGGGATTGGAGGAGGGGGTGTGGGGGAGGGGGTAAGGGTCCACCGACCCTTAGCCCCCTCCCCCACTCGTCTCCTCCTGCAACTTTTCCAGCGCCAGTCTGGCGGCTTGTTGTTCGGCCTGTTTTTTGGAGGGGCCTTCTCCCTGGGCCAGGGCCGTTTTGCCGAGGCGCAATTCCACCCGGAAGTGGCGGGCGTGGCTGGGGCCGGTCTCTTCCAGAAGATGGTAGGTGGGGGACAGTTTGCAGCTGGCCTGGGTCAGTTCCTGCAGCGTGGTTTTGGGGTCCTGCCAGGAGAGGGAGCCTTGTTGGGCCAAGATGGGGGTAAACCAGCGTTTGACCAGGCGTTGGGCCTTCTTGAAGCCGCCGTCCAAGTAGGCCGCGGCCAAGACCGCCTCCAGGGCGTCGGCCAACAGGGACGGTTTTTCATGGCCGGCCTGGCGCCCCTCCCCCCGGCCCAGAAGGAGACAGACCCCCAGGTCAAGGCCGCGGGCCACCTCGGCCAATTGACGGGCGTTCACCAGCGCGGCCCGGCGGCGGGAGAGTTCACCCTCGGAGGCCTCGGGAAACATCTCTATGAGGAGATGGCTCACCGTGAGAGACAAGACCGCGTCCCCCAGAAATTCCAGCTGTTCGTTGGAAGGCCCGGCCTCGGGGTGCTCGTAGGTGTAGGAACTGTGGCGCAGGGCCCGGTCCAGGAGGCTTAGGTTCCTGAAACGGCAGCCCAGGCGTCGGGCCAGGGCCTTAAGGGCCTCCTCCCGGGGCAGGGGGTCCGTGGTGCGGGAGTTTTGCTGTTTCACCGGTTTTTCTCAGGATAAGGCAGGGTCAAGTTGGGAACGCATTCCCGCCAGGCCCCACTTATTCAAGTTGCTATTTTATCATCCTTTTTTTAAAAGTCTCGTCCGCCCACAGGTTGATAGCCCGTGCCACCAGCAAGAGACGGGATTTGCTTGGCTTTCCCGCCCTATGGTCTGCAGTCTTGGAAAAAAATTTTATAGGGCCCGTGGCCGCCGCCTTCGGCGTGCACGGCAGGCCCTATAACTGCAAAAAGTTCCTGTTCAGAAGGACACATAACACCCAACCACGCACAGGTGAGTCCATCTGTGCCACCAGGCGTTTTCCTGGTTTGGAGAGAGCCGCGGGCTCGGGAGCGACTGCTTCTGATAGTTATAAACAACTGTAGGGCAGGTGTCCCGTCTGCCCCAAAGGACAGCCGGGGGCGGCTGTCCCTACATAAAAACGGTTTGTATAATTTGCGGTGAGGCCAGGGTTCAGAAAGACTGTTTTGAAATTCACCCTCAGTGTCGGAAAGCTCCCTGTCGTCCACGCACAGGTTGAAAACCTGTGCCACCAGGTCTTTTCTTATTGCAATCTAAACTCAATAACATTAAAAACAAGAGATGATGAAGTCGGAACTGGAGATTTTCCGGGATTATATCCGCCAGCGAGGGCTCAGGCGCACGCCGGAGCGGGAGGTTATTCTTCAGGAAGTCCTTTCGGTCCAGGAGCACTTTGACGTGGAAGAGCTGCACCTGCGTCTCCGGCGGAAAGGCGTCAAAGTGTCCAAGGCCTCCGTCTACCGGTCCCTGCGCCTGTTGCTGGACTGCGGCCTGGTCCGGGAAGTGGATTACAGCGACGGCCATTGGCACTACGAGTACATTTACGGCCACGGGGACCATAATCACTTACGCTGCCTGGGCTGCGGTGAAATCGTGGAGTTCAAAGCGCCGGACCTGGTGCGTCTGGAAGAACAATTGTCCCAGGATTACGGCTACAGCATTGTCAGTCATCAGTGGGAAGTCAAAGGCTACTGCCGGCGATGTCAGTCCGGGGAGACCGACGAATATAGGTACAAAACATGATAAACAAGGTAGGTCAACCTGAAACACCTTTATCCGCCGTCCCCCCCGGCCGGCGGGTCCGTATCACCAGTTATGCCGGGGGACGCATGATGCGGGGTCGTCTGGCCTCTTTGGGCCTCACTTTGGGCCGGGAAGTCAATATCCTGCAAAACAACCGGGGCCTCATTATTGTGGGGGTGAATGGCGGCCGCGTGGCTTTGGGCCGGGGCATCAGCCAGAAAATTATGGTGGTCCCCCTGGATGAACACCCCGATGAAAAGGCGCCAAGAAAAACCGGTTAGAGGCTGGGTAGATAAGGAAAGGGGGAAAGCGAGAGAGCAATGAGTAACAAAGTCCACGGCGCGGGATCTGAGACCCCCGCAGAACATAGTCATCACCATAAAGGCAAGTCATCAGAAAGGTTCTTGAACAAAGAACTGATTCTACAGGCGCTCAATATTCAGCCGGGACAAACGATACTGGATGCGGGTTGTGGGAATGGCTATATGTCCAAAATCTTTTCAGAAAAGGTGACCCCATCCGGCAAGGTGTATGCCCTGGATCCTGATGCTGATGCCATCGAAGTTCTCAAAAAAGAAACTCAAGGAAGCAATATCGAGGCCTTGGTGGGGGATATAACCAAGCCCACTCAGATCATTCCATCATCTGTAGACCTTATTTATCTGTCCGCAGTGATTCACGGCTTTTCCAAACAGGAAATGAAGAACTTGTTGGCAGAAGCCAGACGCCTTCTTAAGCCGAAGGCTATTCTGGCATTTGTGGAAATTGAGAAAAAAGAGACTCCTTTCGGCCCTCCCGTGGACATAAGATTTTCTCCGGAAGAACTGCAGGAAATAGTCCCTTTGGCTCCCCTCCAGACGGTGCGAGTAGGGGAGCACTTCTATATGCAGATCTTCCAAAACAAAGATCAGCAGGAATTATAAGCCGCCCTTTACCTTGTCTGCTATAAAATCCACCGGCAAACCTGAAGATTCCGCCCAACCCCTCGCCGCGCTGGAGGGGGTGGTGGAGCGTCTGACCTTTGCTGATCCGGAAAGTCACTACGCGGTGGTGCGCCTCAAGGTCAAGGGCCGGCGGGATCTGGTCACCGTGGTGGGTCCCCTGGCCGGCACCCGGGAGGGGGAGCAGCTTCAGCTCAAGGGCCGCTACGAGATTCACCCCAAGTGGGGGGAGCAGTTCAAAGTAACCTGGTGGTACGCGGTGCTCCCCGCCACGGTGGCCGGTATCCAAAAGTATCTGGCCTCGGGACTGGTGAAGGGCATCGGCCCGGAGCTGGCCAAACGCCTGGTGGAACATTTCGGCGAAAAAACCCTGGAGGTTATCGACCACACGCCGGAGCGCCTCAAGGAGGTGTCGGGCATCGGTGACAAACGCATCCAGCAGATAACCCGGGACTGGCACGAGCATAAAGGCGCCCGGGAGTTTCTGGTGGCCCTCCAGGGATTAGGCCTGAGCCTCGGTTTTGCCACCAAGATTTACAAACAGTACGGCGACCAGGCCCTGGAAGTGGCCACGGCCAACCCCTACCAGTTGGCCCTGGATATACAGGGATTGGGATTCGCCACCGCGGACCGCCTGGCCTCCCGCCTCAACCTTGACCCCCTGACCCCGGCCCGTCTGGCCGCCGGACTGCTGCATGTCCTGGAGAACATGGCCGGGGAAGGCCACGTGTATGCGCCGGAAGAGTTGTTGCTGAATCAGGCTACGGAGCTTCTCCAGGTACCCGGGAAACCCTTGAGACAAGCTCTGGGGCAACTGGAACGGGAGGGTCGGGTGGTCCTGCAAGACCTGCCCGAAGGCCGGGCTGTCTACCGCAAACCCGCCTGGGTGGCGGAAACCGGGGTCGCCCGGGACCTGGGCCGCCTCAGGACCACCGGGGCGTTGCCCGCGCCCCTGCATTTGGACGACCTGATCAGCCAGGTGCAGGAGGAGCGAGGCCTGGAACTCTCGGAGGAGCAGAACCGGGCGGTGGCCCTGGCCCTGCGGGAGAAGGTGGTCATCATCACCGGAGGTCCGGGCACCGGCAAAACCACCATTGTCAGCTGCATCCTGGACCTCTACCGGCGTCTGGGCGCCCGGGTACTCCTGATGGCGCCCACCGGCCGGGCCGCCAAACGCCTGAACGAAACCACGGGAGCCGAAGCCGCCACCATCCACCGGGCCCTGGAGTTTTCCCCGCAGCTCGGGGGGTTCCGGCGCAATGCCGCCGAGCCTCTGCGAGCCGATGCCATCGTGGTGGACGAAATGTCCATGGTGGATATCTTTCTCATGTACCACCTGCTCCGGGCGGTGCCTCCCACAGCCCGCTTGATTCTGGTGGGAGACGTGCACCAACTCCCCGCGGTGGGCCCGGGAAACGTCCTCAAGGACCTGATGGACTCCGGGGTGGTGCCCGTGACCCGCCTGACCCAGATTTACCGCCAGGCCAAGCAAAGCCTCATCGTGGTGAACGCCCACCGGGTGAACCAGGGTGGCTTTCCTGTACTGGCCGGTCTTGAAGATGACAAGGATTTTGTATTTATGCCGCGGCAGGAACCGCAGGCCATAAAGGGCAGTCTCCTCAATCTGGTCTGCAACGAGCTTCCCAGGCGCTACGGCTTCGACCCGGTGCGCGACCTCCAGGTCATCACCCCCATGCACCGGGGCGCGGTGGGCGTCCAGACCTTGAACCACGAACTGCAGGCCCGCCTCAACCCCCGGGCCCCCCGCTTTAACTTCGGAGCCCGGTCCTTTCGGCGGGGTGACAAGGTCATGCAGCTTAGGAACAATTATTATAAGGAGGTGTTCAACGGGGACATCGGTCTGGTGACAGGCTTCATTCCCGACACCGGGCAACTCCTGGTGGAATTCGACGGGCGGACAGTGGCCTACGATTCCGGAGAAGGCGATGAAATTACCCTGGCCTATGCGGTGACGGTGCATAAGGCCCAAGGAAGTGAATTTCCGGGGGTCGTGCTCATCCTCACCACCCACCATTATCTGCTGCTGCAGCGCAACCTGCTCTATACAGCGCTCACCCGGGGCCGCCGGCTGGTGGTCCTCCTGGGGACCAAACGGGCTTTGGGCATAGCCATCAAAAACGACCAGCCGGTGCGGCGTTTTACGGATCTTACGGCCAAATTACGTCAGGCCGGTCCCTTGTGATCTTGTTTCTACGAGGGCTAAGAAATAACAACTTTTCCTTTATCTTCAACCTAACTTTCGCCTCATGGGGGTGGTTCATTTGAACACCTCAGGTAAGCCCTGAGTCCGATATCAGGGAAAAATACTTGACATTTGAGCCTCTCATGAGCACAATCAGAATAAATCTTCGGGGGATAGGGTGGCAATGGACCTGTTCGCAGAACTGGATCAGAAAGTGGAAGTACTCCTTAGTCAATACGCAAGTTATAAACAGGCCAACACCGAGCTCAAGGAAACCTTAGCGGCCAAGGAACAGGCTTTAGCGGCCAAGGAAAAAGCTCTCAAAGAGGCCGAGACTGCTTTGGAACAAATAACCCGGGAAAAAGAAATGGTCCGTCAGCGGATCGACAAGATCCTGAGTAGGCTCAAGATTCTCGATCTGGGAGAAGTGACCTAAACTTTGGAACGAGAGCCCCAACAAATGACAGTGGAGATCCTGGGACGGTCATTGACGCTGACGAGCACCATGCTCCCGGAAAAACTCCAATCGGTGGCCGAAATGGTGGACGAGCAGCTGCGAGAACTACAGCGGATTTTTCCCACCAGTTCGGTGGCCGACCTGGCTATTCTGGCAGCCTTAAATTTGGCATGCGAAAATCTCGAACACAAAGACAATTTTCAGGAACTTCAGGAAACTTATCAGCAGCTGCAAGCCGAGATCGAATACCGCTCCCGGCAATTGCTGCAGAAATTGGAGGTGCATGACATATCAGGGCCACCGGGGCCATAAAGTTTTGGGGCCCGGCGGCGAAGAAAAAATGTTCAAAGGTTTCGTGGTAAAAACTAAATAACGGGGAAGGCTACAAGCGAGCACAAAAGGAAATGGGGGGTTCACTCCGGGATAAGCCCGGTTCTATATACCAAAACCTCATGGTTCGCACCGGCTGACGGAAAACCGGGTGGATCAGGGAAGGAAATCCAGGTGAAAGGAGGAAGACCGCAGCCACGAAAATACTGCCGAATTTCTAACTCATTGTTTTAAGGGTAACTTAACTTAATAAGCTTTTTTCATTCCCTCCACCCCCTTGTATGTTCCGCCCTGTTACTCGCCCTGTGCCCGACCGCCACCTCAAACTGACCTGACCAGGTTCTGGGACAATCCCCGGCCTGAGTGAGGAATTCATATACTTCGATACAAGGGGATAGCCCCATGAATATATTGTATACCACCGTGCTCACCGTCGTGATGACGGGCCTCGGGTTTCTGGTGGGCTTCTTTTACCGCAAGCGCCTCATGGAGGCTCATATCGAGTCCTTGGAGGGGTTGGGTAAGAAGATCCTGGACGAAGCCCGCAAAGAAGCGGAGAACATTAAGAAGGAATCCCGACTTCAGTCCAAAGATCAACTTTACCAGCTTAAACAGGATTTTGAGAAGGAAACCCAGGAGCGCCGTCAGGAACTACAATTGTTGGAGCGCCGTTTCCTGCAAAAAGAGGAAAACCTGGAGAAAAAAGCAAGTCTGTTGGACGAGCGGGAAGCGGAAACCAATAAAAAGTCAAAGCAGTTAGCTCTTCAGGAAAAAAGCCTGGAAGAGAAAGAGACGCTCTATCAGAAGTTACTCGCCGAACAAAACGCCCGCCTGGAACAGCTCGCCGGCCTCACTACCCAGGAAGCCAAAGACCTGCTGCTGAAAACCTTGGAGCGGGAAGTGCGCACCGAAGCCGCCCGCCTGGTGAAGCGTATTGATATTGAGACCAGGGAAATCGCGGCTCGGAAGTCCCGGGAGATTACGGCACTGGCCATCAAGCGCTACGCCAGCGAACATGTGGCGGAGCAGACCGTCAGCGTGGTCCCCCTCCCCAATGAAGAAATGAAGGGGCGCATCATCGGCCGGGAAGGACGCAACATCCGGGCTTTGGAGGCTGCCACCGGGGTGGACATTATCATCGATGACACCCCTGAAGCCGTGATCCTATCGGCCTTCAATCCCATTCGCCGGGAAGTGGCCCGTATGAGCCTGGAGCGACTGATCTCCGATGGCCGTATCCACCCTGGCCGCATTGAGGAAATCGTGACCAAAGTCAGCCAGGAGATGGAGGAAAAAATCCGGGCGGCAGGCGAAGAAGCGGCTTTCGACTCAGGAGTTCATGGCCTCCATCCCGAAATCATAAAATTATTAGGGAAACTAAAATACCGCACCAGCTACGCCCAAAACGTTTTGCAGCATTCCCTCGAGGTTTGCTACCTTTGCGGCATCATGGCCTCGGAGCTGGGACTCAATGAAAAGCAAGCCCGACGGGCAGGTTTGCTGCATGACATCGGCAAGGCGGTGGATCATGAAGCCGAAGGAGTGCATGCCCTGATCGGCGCTGATCTAGCCAAGCGTTACGGCGAGTCCAGTAAAGTGGTGCACGCCATCGCGGCGCATCATGAAGACGTGCCCACGGAGAGCATCATGGCCATCCTGGTGCAGGCCGCGGATACTCTCTCCGGCGCCCGTCCCGGCGCCCGGCGGGAGATGCTGGAGACCTATATCAAGCGCCTGGAGGACCTGGAGAAGATCGCCCGTTCCTTTAACGGCATCAGCAAGTCTTACGCCATTCAAGCGGGCCGGGAAATCCGCTTGATTGTCGAGAGTGAAAAGGTGACCGACGAAGAGGCTACCCTGCTCTCCCGGGATGTGGCCAAGAAAATCGAACAGGAGCTTACCTATCCCGGCCAGATCAAGGTCATGGTCATTCGCGAGACCCGGGCGGTGGAGTTTGCCCGCTGATGAACATCCTCTTTTTGGGTGACATCGTGGGCTCCCCAGGGCGGCGGGCCGTGGAGGAGGTGCTGGACCGGCTGGTGGACCGTCACTTCATCGACCTGGTGGTGGGCAACGGGGAGAACGCCTCCGGCGGCATTGGCATCACCCCCCCGGTGGCGGACCAGCTCCTCAATATGGGCATTGATCTGCTGACCAGCGGCAATCATATCTGGAAGCACCGGGATATCCTGCCGTATCTCGAAGAAACTGACCGGCTGTTGCGGCCCGCCAACTACCCTCCCGACACCCCGGGACGGGGCCACACCGTCCTCGAAACCGCCATAGGGGAAAAGATTGCGGTAATCAATTTAGAGGGCCGAGTCTTCATGAATCCCCTGGAGTGCCCCTTTCGCACCGCGGACCAGATCCTCTCCCAGGTCCCTCCCGAAGTCAAAGTCATTTTGGTGGACATGCATGCCGAGGCCACCAGTGAAAAGCTGGCCATGGGATGGTACTTGGACGGCCGGGTGAGCGCGGTGCTGGGTACCCATACCCACGTGCAGACCGCGGACGAGCGGCTGCTGCCCCAGGGCACCGCCTATATTACTGACGTGGGGATGACCGGACCCATTAACTCCGTCATCGGCATGAAAACCGAGGTCATCCTGGAACGCTTTCTCACCCAGCGACCCCAACCCTTCAAGGTGGCTTCCCAAAATATCCAGGTCCAGGGAGTGGTGCTTAAATTCGACAGCCTGGGGCATTGCCAGGAAATCACCAGGCTCCAGGAGAAGCTGAAGAACTGAAGAGAATGGCGGA
>JARRKO010000014.1:26808-34134 GCA_037388025.1 Syntrophobacterales bacterium | reverse complement strand
GAAAAGAGCATTGTCATTCTCTTCGTGGGGGAACAGGGATCCAATGGACCCCACGTGGAAGTCGGCGGAGTTGGCCAAATGCTTTACCGCCATGGCGGCGCACTCCAAATGCCAGCTGGGACGCACCTGGCCCCAGGGAGTAGTGAAATAGAGGCCTTTTTTCAGCTCCCCCAGTTTGGCCCGCTTCAAAAGAGTAAAGTCCCGGGGGTTCTCCTTAGCGTAATCATCCAGATCCACGGTCTTGCCTACCCGGATCTTGCTCAGGTCCACCCCGGAAAGACGCCCATAGTCCTTGAACCGGGAAATGTCGAAATAGACCGAACGCAGCTTTTCGTAGGCATAGCCCCGCTCCAGAAGGCGCCGAGTGAGGTCCGTCATGTCGTCCATATGCTCGGAAGCCAGAGGAAAGAGGCCGCTCTCCTCGATTCTCAGGGACCCCAGATCCCGGAAAAACTCCTCCCGAAAACGCCCGGTGAACGCGGCCAGCTCCTGGCCCGCGGCTTCGGCCCCGGCGATGGCCCGGTCATCCAGGTCGATGAGGCTCACCACCTTGCGCACCTTGAATCCCCGGAACTTGAGGTAGCGTTGTAAGAGGTCGGCCAACACCAGGCGCCGGGCCACTCCCAGGGAGAGGAAACTGTTTAAGGCGGGACCGTCCACAAACAGGCTGGCTTCTCCGGGGCGATAGGGTTCAAAGGCCTCTTTGGCCCGGGTGAGGCTGTTATAGACCTGGAAGGTGGGAATTTCCTTTTCCGCGTAAAGCGGGGTGGAAAGATAGCGTTCGCCGCCATCCGGGGCAATGGCGACAATCAGGCCGCGCTCCAGGTCCCGGGCCAGGCGCAGGGCCACGGCCACCGCGGCGCCGCAGCTCATGCCCAGAAACAGCCCTTCCTCCCGGGACAAGCGCCTGGCCGTTTCGAAAGCTTCTTCATCTTCCACGTTGACAATGTCGTCGGCCTGGCTCTTGATAAAAATACCCGGAACGTAGGACTCCTTTAAATTTTTCAATCCCTGGATGGCGTGTCCCAGATAAGGCTCCACCCCGATAACCCGGATCTCTGGATTGTATTCCTTCAGATACCGGGTGAGCCCCATCAAAGTGCCGGTGGTGCCCATGGTGGCCACCACATGGGTGACTTCGCCTTCGGTTTGTTCCCAAATTTCTTTGGCGGTGCTCTGATGGGAGGCGGTATTGTAAACGTTGTTGAACTGGTCCACCAGAAAGTACTTCTCCGGGTTCTCCCGGGCCATGCGGTAGACCTCCTCAATGGCGCCGTCGGTGCCCAGATGGGCCGGAGTGAGGAGGAGTTCCGCGCCCAGGGCCCGGAGAATACGCTTGCGCTCCTCGGAGGCGGATTCGGACATGGCCAGCAGCAACCGGTACCCTTTAACCGCGCACACCAGGGCTAAACCAATGCCCGTGTTGCCGCTAGTGGCTTCGATGACCGTCTTCCCCGGGGTCAGTTCTCCCGAGGCTTCGGCGGCCTCGATCATAGCCAAGGCGGGGCGGTCTTTGACCGAGCCTCCCGGGTTGAAATACTCAAGTTTGACGTAGACTTCTACTCGAGGGTTGGTGGTGAGCTTGTTGAGACGCACAATGGGAGTTTCCCCCATTAACTCCAGGATAGAATGAGCTCGCCTTGTCATGACGGTAGATAAAACGCCTCAGGGGAGAGTGGGATATAAAGATAAAGCTTTAAAACCTAAGGGCGACTTCGCTGGCCAACCCTGCCAACCTTTAGTCGCCTTCCTCCAAATCTCCTGCCAGATATCGATTGACTAGACTGATAAATTGCAAGACGAAATTTTGACGCTCTGCCGGGTTCTTTTCAAGGACCGTCATAAGGCGGTGCGCCAGGGCCAGGATTACCAAGCCGGCTTCCTGGGGTGTAATCTGCTCCTCATTAAAACGTTCCAGAATGCTGTTTGCCAGAAGACGAACGCGTTCAGTAAATTCTTCGGAATTTTGCTCCATGATAGCGCAACGGTTGATGTTGGGATAAGGGGTGGATATTTCCCCCAAAACATGGCTGACGGTAACATATCTCCAGGTTAAATGCAATCTTGGACCAACTCCCCTGCCCTTCCCACCGGCCCTTTCTTAAGTTTTCCCGAGGGTGGAAGGGAGGCGGCTCCAATTTATAAAAAGTTCCTTAATATTTTAGAAAAATTAGGGGATAATGAGTCTAGAAATTTGCGGTGGGGAGGAAAGCGTCGTGAAAGGCTTGATCTTAAGCGGTGGCAAGGGAACCCGGCTCCGACCCCTGACCCACACTGCTGCCAAGCAGCTAGTCCCGGTGGCCAACAAACCCATTTTGTTTTACGTCATCGAAAACTTGGCCAGGGCGGGAGTCTCGGACCTGGGAATTATCATCAGCCCGGAAACCGGAGACTCGGTCATGGAGGCCGTGGGCGACGGCGCCCGGTTCGGTGTAACCATCACTTATATTCCCCAAGACCAGCCGCAAGGTTTGGCCCATGCCGTGCAAACCGCACGGGGCTTTCTGCAGGACTCTCCTTTCGTCATGTACCTGGGGGATAATCTGATCAGCAGCGACATCACCCTTTTCCTCCAGACCTTCCAGGAGCAGGCCCTGGACGCCCTTATCCTCTTGAAAGAGGTGGATAACCCCAGCCAGTTCGGGATTGCTGAACTGAACGGCCAGGGGGGCCTGGTGCGTCTGGTGGAAAAGCCCCAGCAGCCTCCCACCAATCTGGCCCTGGTAGGGGTGTATTTCTTCAGTACTGCCGTCCATCCGGTTATCGACGAGCTCAAGCCTTCCTGGCGGGGGGAACTGGAAATCACCGATGCCCTGCAAGGCCTCTTGGAGACGGGAAAAAAGGTAGATTGGCGCAAATTAGAAGGATGGTGGCTGGACACCGGCAAAAAAGACGACCTCTTGAGCGCCAATACCCTGGTGCTGGACGAGTGGTGCCACCGGGAGATTCTTGGCGCAGTGGACGAGCACAGCCAGGTGAATGGCCGGGTTTCTCTCGGGGCGGATACCAGGGTGGTCAGGTCTACCATCCGGGGACCGGCGGTTGTCGGTGAGGGATGCCTCATTCAGGACAGCTTCATCGGTCCCTTCACCAGCATCGGCGACCACTCCCGGGTGGAAAACTCCGTCATCGAGCACTCGGTGCTCCTCTCCCAGGTGACCGTCTCCCAAGTGGACCGCTTGGAAGACAGCCTTCTGGGCCGCAACGCCCGGGTAGCCCGGCACAACCGCCACCGCTCCCTGCAGCTCCTCCTGGGCGACGACACGGTGGTGGAATTTTGAGTGATCCGGCAGGTGCGAACCTGGATAGAAGCGATTTTCCGATGAGCCGATGACCTCCGATACCCCAAAAATTACTCGAAAGCCAATAATTAGAACGCAACGTTAACATCATGAAACATGTAGTCCAACTCTTCATTTATTCAAGACATCGAAATAATTGATTATTATCATGTTGTCGATTCTGGTATGGTAATTGCTCCCCATATTGGTAAGTCCCTAAACGAGGTCTTGCCATGAATCATCAAAAGGACGTTAACCAAGCCAATGATCAATTGCAGCGGGCTCGGGAACTGCTGGCTGAGGGCCAACATCAGGAGGCCCTAGTCTTGGCTCTGGATGCCCTGCAAACCGTGCTCCATAATCTTCGGGAGTCTCTACTGAAGTTCCAGCAGAACCTGGCCCAGGTTCAGGAAGAAAAAGAGAAAGTGGACCTCACCCAGCAAGAGCTGGAGTCCCTGGCCTCCTTTCACCAGAAAAAGACCCGAATTTACCATTAAAGCACATCTCCTGGTCAAACCTTTGAAGATCTGACATCTCAGGACCGTCCCAGCCCCGGTGTGTCAGGAAACACCTCTGTTCCTCCTTCACTAATTAATTCTGGTCAACCCATCCCCGCTTGACCCCCATTCTTTGAATGATTATTAAAAGTTAAATATCTTCCGGCGAAGGAGAAGACTCATGAGCCAATTGATCGCTTGTGCCACTCCCGAGGGCTTGATGGTTGCCAGCGACAGCCGCGCCGAAACATTTGAGACCTCGGCTGAAGGTCAGTTTGTCAGTGTGGAGCGCTTTATTCCTCTCACTTCCCATGCGGTTTTGGCCTCAGCCGGGGCTCTGGAGGCTCAGGACCTGGCCAAGCAATTTGCAGATTTCGTCAAAGATGAACAGCTCAAGGATATTGACGCCATAATCCAGGCGGCCGTTCCATTCTTCACTGGCAAGGTGGATGAATTTCTTCGCAAAGCCTGCGAAAAGTTGCCCCTCAACCCAGTGATCAACATGTATATGCTCCTGGCCGGTTACTCTGCCCAAACACCGGACAACCCCAGTCGACTCTTTATCATCTGGGATCGAGTCCAGCCCCCCAAGATTGAGTCCACCGAGGGAACCCACATCTTCACTCTACCCCGGCGTATGGGCCTGGAGTACAAGCTGAATCAGTTGGTGGCCAGCCGGGCGCCTCTTGCGGAGATAGTGGATCTGGCCAAGACCGCCATGAAAAATTTGGCCAGCCAGGATCAATACGTAGGGCCGCCATTCCATTATCTCATCATAACCCAGGCGGGTATCACGGAGGTTTAAATCAGCAGGGCGCTGTGTTGGTTTGCTTTTCCCCCCGGAATCTGTTAACAATCGGACTGTTGAAACTACTCCTGATTGATCTGGTGATTCTTGCCGTCTGATCTGGACCGATTGCGTATTGATCGTCCTGCGGGGGGATTCCGACCTACGGGCTCCCGTCGTTGGGTTCTAATTCTGGTTCTTGCCGGCCTGGCCCTGGCTGTGTTGGCGGCCCTCTATTTCTGGGGCCCCCTCAGCCCGGCTCAGGAGGTCGCGGTGACGGTGGTGGCCAAGGTTTATCCCGCCCAGGCCTACACCGTGCTGAACGCCAGCGGGTATGTCGTGGCCCAGCGCAAAGCGGCCGTATCTTCCAAAAGCACCGGCCGTCTGGAATTTCTGGGGGTGGAGGAAGGCAGCCGGGTCAAAAAAGGCCAAATCATAGCCAGTCTGGAAAACAAAGATTTGATTGCAGCCCGGAACCAGGCCATGGCTCACGTTAAAGAAACCCAAGCTGCCCTGGCTTCAGCCCAGGCAGAACTCACCGACGCCGATTTGCAGTATCAACGGATGAAGAAACTCGTGCGTCAGGACCTCGTTTCCCGCCAGGATTACGACGTGGCTGAGGCCCGTTATAAAAAGGCCAAAGCCGGAGTGGCCAACGCCCAGGCAGCTATCCGCACGGCCCAAGCGGCCTTGGCGGAAGCCCAAGCGGCTTTGGAATACTCTTATATCCGCAGTCCCTTTGACGGCGTGGTGACCACCAAATTCGCCGATGTGGGGGAAGTGGTGGCCCCCTTCGGGGCTGCGGCCAATGCCCGGGCTGCTGTGGTCACCCTGGCGGACATGAACTCCCTGATGGTGGAAGCCGACGTGGCCGAGTCCAACCTGGACAAGGTATATAAGGGACAGCCTTGTGAAATCAGCTTGGACGCCATCCCGAACCGGCGCTTCCCCGGGGAAGTTCACATGATCGTGCCCACCGCGGACCGGGCCAAAGCCACCGTCCTTACCAAGGTAAAATTTCTGGAAAAGGATGACCGCATCCTCCCGGAAATGAGCGCCAAGGTGGCTTTCCTGTCCAGACCTTTGGGCGCCGGAGAAAACCAACCGCGGTTGGCTGTCTCCAAAAACGCGCTGGTCACTAGAAAAGGCCGCACCATAGCCTTTATCGTGGAACACGGTCAGGTAAAGGAAACGCCGGTAAAGGTAGGTCCCGCCCTGGGGGATTTGGTGGAGATTCTCGGAGGCCTTAAAGAGGGAGATCGGGTGGTGTTGAATCCTCCGGCTTCTCTGGGGGATGGCGATCGGGTAACATTAAAGGAATAGAAAAGTAGATTCGAATATAGTCCCATAAAAAGTTAATACTATCGGGTGGTTAAGGGTGACCGCTCCTTGAATCAACTGCTAAATTTTCCAAGAAAATATTTCCATGAAGGCATCAAGCCCTGAATATTCCCCGGCATCCCCCCTGGTGTTCATCGAACATCTCTATAAATCTTACCGACGGGGAAGTCAGAACTTGCCGGTGCTGGAGGACTTATCCCTTGCCATTGCCGAAGGGGAATTTCTGGCGCTCATGGGCCCCTCAGGCTCCGGGAAGACCACTCTTTTGAACCTCATCGCCGGGTTGGACCGCCCGGACCAAGGCGTGCTCAGCGTGGGCGGAGTGGACTTGACGCAACTCTCCGAGGGCCAGTTGGCCGCGTGGCGGGCCCATCACGTGGGTTTCATTTTTCAGTTTTATCAGCTTATTCCGGTGCTGACGGCTTTCGAAAATGTGGAATTGCCCCTGCTGCTGACACCGCTCTCTCGCCGGGAGCGCCGGGACCATGTGGCGTTGGCCATAGAGTTGGTGGGTTTAAGCGATCGTAGTCACCACTACCCGGCTCAGCTCTCCGGCGGTCAGCAGCAGCGGGTTGCCATCGCCCGGGCTCTGATCACCGACCCCACCCTGATTTCGGCGGACGAGCCCACCGGCGATCTGGATCGTGATTCAGCCACCGAAGTCCTGGACCTATTGTGCCGCTTGAACGAGGAATTTGGCAAAACCATCATCCTGGTTACCCACGACCCGGAGGCCGCCTCCCGGGCCCCCCGACTCATTCGCCTAATCAAGGGGAACCTCATAACGGATGAACGCAACAACAAGGCAGCTCGCCATTTTCCCGATAACTCTCAGGCGCTTACGTGAGATGGTATGGTGTCAGGCTGCTAATTCCTTCTCATGTTTAAACTCACCTGGCGAAACACCTTCCGGCATCCCCTGCGCTCCACCCTGACTGTCGCGGGTATGGCCCTGGCGGTCCTGGCCTTCTGTCTGCTGCGCACCATGGTGGCGGCCTGGTACTCCGGGGTGGCGGCGGCCTCTCCGGTGCGCCTGATAACCAGAAACGCCATTTCCCTGGTGTTCCGCCTGCCCCTGTCCTACCAGCAAAAGATTGCCGCCATACCCGGTATCGTCAACCTTTCCTACGGCAACTGGTTCGGTGGCATTTATATTGACGAACGCAACTTTTTTCCCCAATTCGCCGTGTATCTCAGCAAGTATCTGGAAATCCATCCAGAATACGTCATTCCCCCAAACCAGAAGTTCAAGCTGCTGCAGGACCGGCGAGGCTGTGTGGCAGGCCGCCAGTTGGCTCGACGCTATGGCTGGCGCCTAGGGGATGCAATTGTCCTCAAAGGCACCATTTTCCCCGGAGAATACCGCTTTGTCCTCAAGGCCATCTATACCGGGCGGGACCCCACCACTGACGAGGGCCGC
>JARRKO010000014.1:0-26793 GCA_037388025.1 Syntrophobacterales bacterium | reverse complement strand
TTTTTTTCCACTGGGATTACATCAATGAAACCATGGTAAAGAATTTCCCGGGGAGGGCCGATCAGGTGGGATGGTTTCTCTCCCAGGTGGCGGCACCGGAACTGGCCGGACCCATAGCCCAGAAAATCGATGCCCTTTTCAAGAACTCCCTGGCGGAGACCCTGACCGAAAGTGAGGCCGCTTTCCAGATGGGCTTTGTCTCCATGACCGAAGCCCTGTTGCTGGCCATTCAAGTGGTCTCCTGGCTGGTCATCGTGGTCATTTTGGTCCTGTTGGCCAACACCATGGCCATGAGCGCCCGGGAACGCCTGGGGGAATACGCCGTGCTCAAGACCATGGGGTACCGGCCCCGGCATCTGGCCGGGCTTATCATGGGAGAGTCTCTGCTGCTGGCCTTTATGGGAGGTCTGCTGGGATTGCTGCTCACCTTTCCCATGGTGCACTTTTTCAAGACCAAGCTGGGACAATACTTCCGGGTCTTTCCCCTGACCAACACCACCCTGGCGCTGGGACTGGCCACCGCCTTGGTCGTGGGCCTCCTGGCGGCAATTCTGCCGGCCTGGCGGGCTTCCCGGGTGGGCATCGCCCAGGCGCTGAGGAGGGTGGGATAGAATTAGCAATCAGCGGTCAGCGGTCAGCTATCAGCGGTTAGCAGTTAGCAGTTAGCAGTTAGCAGTTAGCAGTCAGCAGTCAGCAGTCAGATAATGGCCTATGTACCTTTAAATAAACTGGAGGTTCATATATTCTTCCTTGGAAAATCCTTTCTGAAAACTCGAAACTCGAAACTGTCCACTGATTACTGAAAACCATGTTCAAACTAACCTGGCGTAATACCATACGGCATCCCTTGCGCTCCGGCCTCACCGTCCTGGGCATGGCTGTGGCGGTCCTGGCCTTCTGCATTCTGCGCACTGTGGTGACGGCCTGGTATGCCGGGGTGGACGCGGCCTCACCGGTGCGCCTAGTGACCCGCAACGCAGTCTCCATTATTTCTTCCCTGCCCTTGTCCTATCTTCCCAAGATCCAGGCCGTGCCCGGGGTGACCGGCGTGGCCTATGCTTATTGGTTCGAGGGCATTTACCTCGATAAAAAGAACTTTTTCCCCCAATTCGCCGCGTCCCTACCCCAATATATAAACCTGGCCCCGGAACTCCTGATGCCCCCGGACCAGCGAGAAGCCTTGGTCAAAGACCGGCGGGGCTGTCTGGCCGGCCGCAAACTGATTGGCCGCTACGGTTGGAAAATCGGGGACGCCATTGTCCTTACGGGTACCTATTTTCAGGGGGAATACCGTTTTACCCTGCGGGCCATATACGACGGCCGGGACCCCAGCACGGATGAGACCATGTTTTTCTTCCACTGGGATTACCTAAACGAGTATCTCAAGAAAACCGCACCGGAACTGGCCGACCGGGTGGGCTGGTTCTTGGTGGAGATCGAGAGCCCCGAGTTGGCCCCCATTGTCGCCCAGCGCATCGATGCCCTCTTTAAAAACAGCCTGGCCGAAACCATCACCGAAACGGAAAAGGCCTTTAACCTGAGCTTCGTGGAGATGACCAAGGCCATCCTCATGGCCATCCAGGTGGTGTCCTGGGCGGTCATCGGAGTAATTCTGGTGGTTCTGGCCAACACCATGGCCATGAGCGCCCGGGAGCGCCTGGGCGAGTATGCGGTGCTGAAAACCATGGGCTTTAGGCCCTGGCACCTGGCCGGGATTATCATCGGGGAATCCATGATTATGGCCCTGATGGGGGGTGTTTTGGGCCTGGCCCTGAGTGTTCCGGCCCTGCATCTCTTTCCCAAAGACGTGACCCAGTACTTCCCGAGCCTGGAGATCAGCGACACCACCGCGGCCCTGGGGCTGTCCATTTCATTGGTGGTGGGTGTTTTGGCCTCGCTGTTACCGGCCTGGCGGGCCAGCCGGGTGGGCATCGCCCAGGCCTTGCGGAAAGTGGGGTAGAGTAGGGGTTTTGATTTTTATGTTTCGAGTTTTACAGGATAATATAAGAGTTAGCATTTTTTCTTGTTCCAAACAGTCGCTTATGAGCCTTAGACACTCTCAAAACCAGGAAAAATCCTGGTGGCACAGGTGTCCTCACCTGTGGACCCTGGAACTTTTAAAACCGAGGAATAATAGTATGCAGGTATAGGGCGTGCCGGGCACGCCAGCCGGCGGCCACGGGCCGCCCTATAAAAACTAAGGAACTTTTCGGAACAGCAGAGATTTGCCACTAAACAAATCTCAAAACTCTGAACTCAAAACTCCAATAATGCCGATCCCTCTGTCCTACAGCTACCGCAATCTCTTGGCCCGGCGGCTTACTTCTTTTCTCACCGCCGGGGGCATGGCTCTGGTGGTCTTTGTCTTTGCCGCGGCCCTGATGCTCACCGAGGGTCTGCGCCAAACCCTGGTGGCCACCGGCTCCTTTGACAACGCCGTGGTGTTGCGGGCCGGAACTGAAACCGAGGTGCAGAGCGCCATTGACCGCACCCAGGCAGGCATCGCCTCCTCCCAGCCCGAGGTGGCCATGGGGTCGGAGGGTCCTCTGGTGGCCTCCGAGGCCATCGTCCTCATCAACCTTCCCAAACGGGGTACCGGCAAACCCGCCAACGTCATGATCCGGGGGGTGCAGCCCGCATCCTTTGCCTTGCGCCGGGAGGTCAAACTGGCGGCGGGGCGCTGGTTCCGCCCCGGCTCCAATGAACTGGTGGCCGGGATTCAGGTGGCCGAACGCTTCCAGGGCGCCGGCCTGGGGGAGAATTTGCGCTTCGCCATGCGCACCTGGCGCATTGTGGGCATTTTAGACGCGGGCAACACCGCGTTTTCTTCGGAAATTTGGGGGGATGTGGAGCAGCTGCTGCAGGCCTTTCGGCGCAATGCCTTTTCCAGCGTCATCATGCGCCTGAGGGACCCCGCAGCTTTTGTGGATTTAAAGGCGCGTCTCGAAGCCGATCCCCGCCTGCCCGTGCAGGTGCGCCGGGAGGTGGAGTTTTACGAGGCCCAATCAAAACGGCTGGCGGATTTCATCAGGGTCTTGGGGATGGTGCTGACCTCCATCTTCGGGCTGGGCGCGGTGCTGGGGGCCATGGTCACCATGTATGCGCAGGTAGGAGCCCGCATCGGGGAGATCGGCACCCTGCGGGCCCTGGGGTTCCCTCGGCGGGATATTTTACTGGCCTTTCTACTGGAGGCGGCCCTCCTGGGGCTGGCGGGCTGGGCACTAGGGTTGATTCCTGCGTCCTTGTTGAATTTTTACACGCTGTCCACCTTGAACTGGTCCAGCTTTGCTGAGCTCACCTTCCGCTTCAGCCTGACCCCGGGCATCATTCTCCAGAGTTTGCTCTTCGGGGTGGGTATGGGATTGTTGGGGGGGCTGCTGCCGGCCCTCAAGGCGGCCCGCCTGCCCATCCTGGAGGCCTTGCGCGCGCCTTAAATTTCACTCGAAAAATCTATCATTCTATGCGCTTTTCCACACCTCGAATTTTTCCAGTTCTTGCTCACTCATCTCGTCAGCAATTACTTTTGCCAGGCTCTCTAAAAATTGAGGCTCTGGGTGACCATCCTGAATTGCTCTGGTTACATTATCCTCTAAATTCCAGCCAGGGGAACGCACCCCGGTTTTGATTAATTCTTTTATTCTATCTAGACTTTTTTGTCTGGCCTTAGGGTCGGGATCGTGGGCATAGCGATAAAATAAACATTCCAGAAGTAAGGGTTCCTTTTCTGCCTTCTTAAGTGCTTGCTTGAGAAATTTTAAACCTTCCGAATCTCCCCTTCCCAATAAAAATCCTGCGTAGTTGCTGAGATTATTGGCATGATTGGGATCGGCTTCCAGCGCACGGCTATAGTACTCCTCGGCCGCCTCATAGTCCTTACGAATATTCTTCAAGAAAACAGCATAGTTGCCCAAATTATTTGCATCCTTGGGATCGGCTTCCAGCGCACGGCTATAGTACTCCTCGGCCGCCTCATAGTCCTTACGAATATTCTTCAAGAAAACAGCATAGTTGCCCAAATTATTTGCATCCTTGGGGTCGGCTTCCAGCGCACGGCGGTAGTATTCCTCGGCCCCCTCATAGTCCTTACGAATATTCTGCAAGAAAACAGCATAGTTGCCCAGATTATTGGCATGCTTGGGGTCGGCTTCCAGGGCGCGTCGGTAGTATTCCTCAGCCGCCTCATAGTCATTGCGAATTGTTTGCATGAAAATAGCATAGTTGCCCAGCAAGTCTGGATGGTCTGGAAATTGTTTGAGCCCCTCTTCATAAATTGACTTCGCCCGGTTAGGGTCTGACTTTTTAAATTTTCTGGCCTCAAGTTCCACCGAGAACCAGGAGTCAAAATCTTTGGCTGCCTTTTCGGCTGCTTCCTCAATGAGTCGCTTTTCCTTTGACTCAGGCTTGGCCTCAATTTTCTCGGTGAGGTTTTTAAAAGTTTCTTGATATGTATCCCGCAGTTTCTCAAAGCGCCTCAAATCAGGGTGGGTAAGATCAAATTCATTTCTGATGAGAAGCATAAGCTCATCAAAATCAAGATGCCTAACCCATTTGGCATCTACCTGCTCTAGCCATTCTCCCATTTCATTTTCCGGTAAATGCGCGTTTACCCAATATACCCCCCAGGGGAGGGCACCTGTTGGCAACTCTCTGAGAATGTTCAGGATGCTCTGGTCATTACCTCCGTATCCCACAAAAATCAAACCGGCTTCGTGTAATAGATTCTTCAGTACCCTTTTCACTGCATCCGTCAAATCCTGAGTTTCCAACTCCGTGTTCTTGGGGGTAAGCCGGGCATCCCCATGCAATTTGATAACCACCGGAATGGTTCTGGTGATACGGACAAAGCCCACCAGGGATTCATGGGCAATTATTAACGGCTTTTTAAAAGTGTACAAATACAGGGCGTCAGCCACCAGATCGTCAAAGTTAGTGGTCAAGACGATATTGCAGCGGCGGATGAAGCTGGGATGACTCATGATTTGAGCCAATACCGCGTATCCGAATCCTGGATCTTTTCCCTCGGTCAACCGTTCTATTTCTCGCTGTCGTTCCTCGGGATGTAAAAAAAGCGCCTCCATCACTTTGCCATAGAAGGAGGCGGCGTTTTCCTCTTTATAATCTGGATATTCTTTCTTAAGCCAATCAGCCAGGTGATCTTCTCTCCCTGTTCTGATTTTCTTGAGTCTCGGCAGCCAGTTTTTCACCAGGCCAGCCGCAGTCGGAATTCCAGAAGAAACGGAACAGCCGGAACCAAGAAAGAAAATGAACCTTCCGTCCGATTCCGTCATATTCATTTTGAGGCGGCGGCCAAATTCCTCGACTCCCAACTCTTGCATGGGGTAACTCCTAAGGGGCAATCCTACTTACACATTTGCCCCTTCATGTGGCCTAGCGCGCGCCCTGAGGTTAGTACAAGTAGGTTGTACTAGTGACCTTCCGACAACCCGGGGGGACCTCAAAGAGCCGGTCCTCCAATTTTCTTTCTCTGATGTCGCTATATTCCACGGAGTACTGGTCACCGCGGCAGACTTTTTTGATGGGCAACCCCAGCTTCGGAGCCACCCAATACGTTTCCCGGGCGCCGCTGGGCATGGTGATGTCGATGCGCTCCACCTGGTAACCGCACATTTCCTCGGTGCAAACCCGGCGCCGGCTGACGGCCTCCGGCGGGATTTGCAGGAATTGACCGGGAAGATGGATTCCCAGCGGCAAATCCACGTACGTCTTCTCCCAGGGCATGATTATCCAAATCCGCCTTTTGTCCCGCCGGACGATGGTGATGGTATATCCCTGCTCATCTATGAATTCCTGGCGCATTTTGCCGTCTTTGATGTAGATTTTCCCGGGCATGACCCGGCCTTTCTGTTTTAAAACCATCAGGGCCGAGAATTCCGCCCCGGAAGCGCTCAGAGGCGCCAGAAGCGCCATCAACAGCGAGGGAATCAACCACTTGGAAATTGTGCGCCACATGATGAGGCTCCCTTCTGATGTCCTGAGAATTGGGTGGTAACCAAGGGTTATTTCGCCTGGCCCGCAGATGCTCTTCTTCTCTTCTTGGGCCTATTTTTCTTTTTGTGAAGCAGCTTCTGAAATTCTGTGGGGTCTAAAACGCGGCCGCAACCCGGGCAGCAAGGCTCCAGGGCCTTTCAGTGGACCCGCAACACGATCTTGGCACTGTGGCAATACGGACAAAGCATGGTGACTTATAGAGTTTTCGGTTTTCGGTTTTCAGTAAAAAGAAATAAAATTATCAATTAGTTAAATTGCAAGTTTGTTTCATTTGAAAATGAAATTGGTATTAGAAGTATCGGGAGAGCCGGGGCAGGGACGGATCCACTTGGCGGCACTCCCGCAACAATGCGTTGATGTAAAGCCAGGCAAAGCTCATGAGAAATTCTGGGGCGTATTTCCGGGCCCCATGGCTGTCAAAGGCCACTTCCCGGCCGTCGCTCCTTTGGCTCAGGCGCATGGCCAGGTCCCCCAGGATGGGCCAGGTTACCTGCCAGCCCCCGTCAACCGCGTCGCAGGCACCCACGTCCAAGCGGGCCATGGCCACCTTCACCAGATCCGGGGACAGGAGTTTCAGGAGTTCCTCCCGGGGGCCCAGGGCGGTATCTTGAATGGGGGAGGCGGCGGTGGGCGCGAAGTCTGAGAAGGACAGCCACTCAGGACCAACGGACGCGTCCGCCAGGGGCAAGGAACCCCGGCCGTAGCGAGACATCAAAGCCAAAAAATCCCAGGCAAAAACATAGGCGTCTTCGGTGGGCACCACCAGGCTCTTTCTGGCAAAAAGAATCCTGAGGTCGGCACCGTGTTCGGCATCATGGTCGAAAAGCCAGTACAGCTCCAGGGGGCGGAAGGGCTGCTGGCACATGACCCATTTCACCGTGGCGTAAGGCTTTTCCTCCAAAATTTCGCCGCGCATGAGGCGAGCCAGGAGGTAAGGATCGAGGTCCCTCAAGCCTTCCAAGTCCTGACGGTATTTTTTCCGAACGTACTGGCGCAACTGGGCGTCCCAACCCCATCCCGCCTCAAAGTGCTGCAAGGTTACCAGATCGTTGAAGCGTGCCTGACTCAGCTCTTTTTGCTCTCCACTTTTTGATTAAACTTTTCTGCATTAATTATAAATCGTTCATGGACGGCCTCGCCAATTTTTTCCTTTTCGTCAAAGGCTTCCACCTTGAAGGTGAGCTTGCGGCCGTCCACCGCCGTGACTTCGGTCTTGGCCCTGACTTCCATGCCCAAGGGGGTGGGGGCCGTGTGCTTCAGGTTCATGCCGATGCCCACGGACTGTTCGCCTTGGCCCAAATGGGGGGCCATGAGCTCAGCGCTCACCCCTTCGAATAAGCCCACCAGGAAAGGGGTGCCAAAAACATTCGGCAGATCAGGGTAAAAATGCTGGGCGGAATGCTCGGGGCCAGTCTTAATAACCTTCTCATGGGTCATGCCCACCGTAAAGGGAGAGCTCATAGGTCCTCCTTAAAATAGGGGTATGATGGTGGAGGGGGCTAAGGAGCGCGGTCCCTGGCCCCCCTTATGATTACACCGCCAGGGGAGAGAGTTTGATGGGGCCGAACTTTTCCCCCTGGGCTAGACGGCGGCCCAAATCCGTAGCCGCGGCCAGCACCTCCGGTTGTTGATGGATTTCGCCCTTATCATCCACGCCTCGCACTAATATTTCCGCGGCGTAGGAGACGTTAATAGCGTCGAAAAAGTATTTGGTCACCAGGCGAGCACCCACAAAGAGGAGCTTCCCGTGAGTGGCGCCCACAGCCAGGAGCACTCCCTGGCGCTCGGGGCCGGGGAAGTCCTGCTTGGTCACATAGCGTCGGGACCAGAGGGCCTGGGTTCGGTCGATAAAGGCCTTGGCTTGGGCCGAGACGCTATAGAAAAAGATGGGAGTCGCCAGAACCACCACATCGGCCTCCACAAGCTTGTCATAGAGGGGGAGCATGTCGTCCTTGATGGGACAGGTGCCATCTTTGAAGCAGTGGTAGATTTCTTGGCAGGGAGAAATTTTATGCTCGCGCAGGGCCAGCCGCTCCACCTCGCCTCCTGCCTGGGTGGCGCCGTCGATGAAAGCCTTAAGGAGGATGTCAGAATTGCCGCCCCGGCGGGGGCTCCCCCAGATGGCCAGGAATTTCATACCGTTCTCCTCGTTCTGCAGCCCGGAGGTTAAAAGAGGGTGAGAAATGGTTTGTCCATCCCAAGAGAATTTAGCATAGAGAAACCGCGGAGTCTTTGTCAAGTCCGGCTTTGGTCAGTCATACATTTAACACGACCCCATTTTGCCAACCTGGGTGGTAACCAAATACTATATCTAAATTGCGGGAGGGTGGACATTTTGATATAACGCCCTTAATTTTGATATAACGCCATTAATTGTCGCGGTTAACCCTTACCATAAGGAGAACGGCATGAGACGGAAGAGCATCAGTGGACCAGGGGTCCTGCTTAAAGGCCTGATGACGGTCTTGTTGGGCCTGACTTTAGTGACGGCTGCTTGGGCCGGGGGCCAGGCCCCGGACTTCAAACTGCCCAGCGTCCTGGACGGCAAAGAATACAGCCTTAGCCAATTCAGGGGTCAGGTGGTTCTGATTAACTTTTTCACGTTTTTTTGTGGTCCTTGCCGGGAGGAGATGCCCCATCTTAACCAGATTTATCATGAATATAAGAGCAGAGGTTTTGTTACCATCGGCATTGGGCTGTCTTCCGATCCCACCCAACTGAGGTTTTTGGTGAAACAATTGGGTTTGGACTATCCCGTGCTGGTGGGTACCGACAAAGTAAGCAAAGAATACGGGAATGTGGAGGTTGTACCAACCACCTTTATCATCGACCGGGGGGGCAACATTGCCCACAAAGTTATGGGTGCCAGGTCTCAGGCAGATTTTGAGAAGATGATCAGGTCACTCCTGTAATCACGTTCCGGGAAGGGAGAAGATCAAGGGCAGACTCACAATGGGTCTGCCCTTTTTTCTTTACCCGTTGGTGCGTCAGACGCACCTGGGGTGGTATCTCGGTTCAAAACAGGGCTAAGTCAGATGCAGGAAAACGCTCTCCCGATAGAACTCGCTCATAAAGAGCAATTCTTTTTGATTCTTAGAAAAAAACGGTTTGAGGGGGAATTCCTCGCCGGGGAACCAATCTATGGAAAAGGACAGGTCTTCTCCGTTGGAGGAGATGTCGAGGTGGGCCTCATCTTCCTCTATCAGAGGCATAAGCAGGTAAAGGGTAAATCGAGTGGAGTTGGGGTCGGGTTGATGTTTGTCTTTTTTTCCCTTCCAGATTTCAAACTTTTCTTGGGAAAATCCAGATAGCCAGTAGACCGTTATAAAATCCCTGCCGTCAAGCACATCAGGTCCCCGAAGTCAGCAAGAAGCAGAGGTTTACTTGCATCGAAGAGCCGCCTGGGCCATTTTGCGGCGGACAAAAGCCAACTGGCCCTGGAGCGGTATCTCCATGGGGCAAAGGTCGTCGCAGGCCATGAGGCCGATGCAGCCGAAGATGCCTTCATCGGTACCCACCACATCGAAGACCCGGAAGGGGGAACGTTCATCCCGGGGATCTATCAGGAAGCGGGCCACCCGGTTCAGCCCTGCCGCGCCCAGAAAGTCATCCCGGATGTTGGCGGTGGCGCAGGCCGCGATGCAGCAGCCGCATTCTATGCAACGCTCGGCCTCATAAATCTCCAAAGCCATGGGATTTTCCATGCGCTCTTCAAGGCCTTGCGGGTCGAAAACCTTGTCGGTATGAATCCAGGCTCCGGTGTGGACATTCAGATAGCGGAACCAGACGCCGGTGTCCACGGAGAGGTCCCCCACCAGCTTGAAAACGGGCAAGGGCATGAGGGTGATTTTGTCAGGCAGGTCCTGGGTCAGGGTTTTGCAGGCCAGGTTCGGGCGGCCGTTAATAAGCATGGCGCAGGAACCGCAGACTGCCGCCCGGCAAACAAAATCAAACATCAGGGAGGGGTCCTGCTCTTCCCGGATACGGTTCAAGACGATGAACAGACTCATGTTGGGAGTCTCGTCGATCTGGAACTCCTGCATGCGGGGCGGAATATCCGGAGTGGCCGGATTGTAGCGGAAAATTTCCAGTTTCAGGATGCGCTCAGGCATTGGGTCAGTCCTCAAATTAGGCACTAAATATGATGGAAGTCCAGGAGTTTTGGCCCTTCTGGATCACTCTGTTAAATCTAATCACCGGTAATGGGCATGCCGCCATAACCGCGGTCGCCCGGAGGCAGTTCGGTAATCTTGACGGGTTCGTATTCCAACCGGGGCAGATCACCCTCTGCGGGCCAATAGGCCAGGGTGCGGCTAAGCCAGTTTTCGTCATCCCGACGGGGGAAGTCCTCCCGATAGTGGCTGCCGCGGCTCTCGGTGCGCTTGAGGGCCCCGTAGGCGATGCACAGAGCCACCCGCATCATACCGGGAAAGCGCAAGGCGGCATAGAGTTCGGGGTTAGGTCCCAGGCCGCTGCTGCGCAAGCGGATATCCAAGGACCGGCGGTAGAGGTCACGGAGCGCGGTCACGGCCTCCTCCAGGGCTTCGCCGGTGCGGAAGATGCCCACTTTGTCCAACAAGGTTTCTTCCATGCGCTGCCGCAATTTATAGACATCTTCAGTTCCGGAGGAGTGGGCCCGGAGCTGCTCCAGGCGCTGTTCTTGTTCCTTGACGGCTTCGGTTACCTGCTCAAAAGGGAAGCTCAAGGTGTGCTCCTGGGCAAAGGCGGCCACTTTTTCACCCACCACCATGCCTGCCACAATGGTTTCGGCCAGGGAGTTGCCCCCTAGGCGATTGAAGCCGTGCATGTCCCAGCACGCCGACTCGCCGGCCGCGAACAGGCCCTTAAGGCCGTAGGCCGCGCCGTCGATATTGGTGCGCACACCACCCATGGAGTAATGCTGGGTGGGACGGACCGGAATCAAATCCTTGACACAGTCAATACCCAGAAAATTTAAGCAGATGGTATGCACTTCCCGGAGGTTGGTGCAGATGTGGGCCTCACCCAGGTGGCGGATGTCCAGCCACAGATGGGGGCCGTAGGGGCTGTCCACTCCAAAGCCCTTTTGCATATGATGGAGCATCCAACGGCTGACCACATCCCGGCTGGCCACTTCTTTTTTTACGGGCTCATAGTCGGGCATGAAGCGGTGCAGGTTTTTGTCCAGCAGATATCCGCCGTCGCCCCGGCAGCCCTCGGTTACCAGAATGCCTCCGGGGACGATGCCGGTGGGATGGAACTGCACGGCCTCCATGTTGCCCAGGGGAACCGCGCCGGTATTTAGGGCCAGGGCCATGCCGGTGCCTTCGTTGATCACCGCGTTGGTGGAAGCCCCATACATGCGCCCGTAGCCGCCGGTGGCGATGACGGTGGCCTTGGCCAGGTAGGGGCGGACGGTGCCGGTGCGGAGGCACAGGGCCACGGCCCCGTAACAGGTGGCGCCGTCGTGAATAAGGCTGATGGCCTCGGTGCGATCGTGCACGGTGACCCCGAGTTTGACCACCACCGAGTCCATGGCGTACTGGAGAACGTGGCCGGTGCCGTCGGACGCGAAACAGGTGCGCCACTTGGCGGTGCCGCCGAACTGGCGCTGGGCGATGAGTCCGGCCTTTTCCTGGAGTTCTTCCACTTCCTCGCCGTCCGGGAGGACCCGCTTCCCCGGAATCACCCGGGACCAGGGCACTCCCCAGGCAGCCATCTGGCGCACGGCCACAGGGGCGAGCTCACAGAAAAGGCGGGCCACTTCCTGGTCACAGCCCCAGTCGGAGCCCTTGACGGTATCCGCAAAGTGAATGTCGGGGTCGTCGCCGTAACCCTTGGCGACGTTACCCAGGGAGGCCTGCATGCCGCCCTGGGCGGCGGTGCTGTGGGAGCGGCGGGGCGGCACCAGGCTCAAAATAGTCACCTGGTGGCCGTTCATGGCGGCTTCGATGGCCACCCGTTCACCGGCCAGGCCGGCGCCGATGACCAGCACATCACAGATATTGGCGTCTGTCCACCTCATGAGAGACCCTTAACGTTCAACATGAAAAAGAATATAAGGGCAATAAGACCCAGAACGACGAAAAACGCCGTGATAAAGAGCAGATAATTGATGAAGCGGGAGCGGTGCCACCAGCCCCATTTCACCAGAATACGGTAAAGACCCGCCATGGCATGGACCTCGGCCACTGCCAAAAGAACCAGGTAGAAGGTAAAGTGGCCTCCCTGGACCCTAAGCGCACTGGTCTTGGCTGCAATGGGCCAGGTGATCAGCGTACTCCAGATATGGATGGCTGCCAGGGTAAGGACCGTCCCGCCGGTGACAATCTGCACCACCCAGAGCCAGGTGTCCAGGTGGATCATACGGCGGGAGTGCTGATAGACCACCCGGGCTTCCTGGAACCTCCAGGGGGCCTTGCGCATGGCAGCCACCCCGTGGACCAGAATGACCAGGATGACCAAGGGGATGCCCACATAGGAAATATAGTACTCGTCTAAGAAGTGGGAATCCCGGTTGAAGGCGTCCGCCCCCAGGATGATGGAGGAGACAGCCAAGAGATGAAACTGGAGGAAGACCAGGAGCAGAAGGCCCGTCGCCAACTCCACCAGTTCCATGAGGGCTTCCCGGCGGGGGCTTTTGGTCAGGATTTTTTGCAGATACACGGAAGCACCTTGCTGGTTTGAATTCGTGAAAATTTCAACAAATAATTAACATACGTCGGGGTGGAGATTTCGTCAAGGAGATTTTTTGGGGGGAGAGTCAGTGGGAGAACAAGGGTACAGGCTTACAAGAAAAAGGGGCGCCGAAGGGGGAGATTCGACGCCCAGAGGTAGAAGGTACTCCCAGAGGGTTTGACTTTTCCGGGCTCAGGAGTCACGCACGGCCTGGGAAAACTCATTGGCAACCGTGGATAATCCAATCATGCATGTCCCGAAAAGGTAAACTCATCTCCGTCTTTTTTCCAGCAATCCTTATGCCAAATGTAGCATATGATAATTCCAAGACACGATACGCACAAATGTTTAGAAACCTGATTTTTTGTTCAAAGATGTTTGACTTTTTAATCAGTTTATATCCTTGTGAAAAATGCGGTGGGGACCAGGACTGGCCAGCAACAGTATTTAAATTTGCCGGACACCGAGAAACCGGGAAAGGGTTAGGTGTTTTTTGCCACCTCGAAGCCTGGACACCAGGACTAAATTGGAGTTAAATTGAGGCTGTTGTGATTAGTTTTTGGGAGAGGGGGCCCGAGGTCTCCCGGTCCTCCCCTCAAAAACTTTTGCCATAGCCGAATGTATTAAATTCCACGAGTTACATGGCCGTGAAGCCCTTTCGTTTGTATCTGAAAGCCCCTGGCGAGAAACGGCGCCCTCCCCGGAGCGCAGACGCCGTGGTCCACCTGGGAAAACCGGGGACTACGGGGGCTTGTCTGCACCATAACTTCCAAAACCTCTGGCCTCTACCCGAGAAGAAGCAGGAGCCGGTCCAGGCCTTTCTCCTGTTGGCCCTGGGGGCGTGGGCCGCGGATAAACTCGCGCCCCGGAGTCTCCAGCCGGACGCCTGGACCCGGGACCTCTCCTTGGAAATCCCCGCGACCCCGGACTGGGCCGCGCTCGCTCCCCGTCTGGCCCTGCTCCTCCAGTTCCTTACCGGGGACACCTGGACCATTCAGCCCCGGGAATCCCAGGTAAATCTAAAATTTGTCGGCAACTGGATTCAAGATTGGCAGCCCACGGCCGTGGCCCTGTTTTCCGGGGGCCTGAACTCTCTTAGCGGCGCCATCGACCTTTTGGAGCAGGGCCAGCGCCTGGTCCTGGTGAGCCACTATGACTACGGCCAGTTGGCCGCCACCCAGCAGACCCTGGCTGCGGCCCTGGCGGAGCATTACGGTCCTGACCGGCTGCACCACCTGCCGTTGCGGGTGCAGCTGGAGGGCCCCGAGCTCACCCTGCGGAGCCGCTCCCTTTTGTATCTGGCCCTGGGCTTGGTAGCGGTGACTGCTTTCCCCGGCGATCTCCCCCTGCTCATTCCTGAAAACGGCTGGATCAGCCTCAACCCGCCCCTGACCCTGAACCGCCTGGGACCTTACAGCACCCGCACCACCCATCCCCATTTTCTGGGAGAGCTTACGGCTCTCTGGCAGCAGGTCGGCTTGGCTCAAAAACTCGAAAATCCCTATCAGGGTTTGACCAAAGGCGGGATGCTGGCCCGGTGCCGCAACCTGAGCCTGCTGGAGAAATTGTCACCTTTAAGCGTTTCCTGCGCCCGCCCCGTGGTGGGCCGCTGGCAGGGAGAGGCCGTTAGGGCCTGTGGCTATTGCTACCCCTGCCTGGTGCGCCGCGCCGCCCTGCACCGAGTAGGCTGGGACCGGGGGGCCGACTACCGGTTGGACGTCCTGAGGGAGGGAGAGGTCGTTCGCCACCGAGTCAAGGGCCGCAACCTCCGGGCCCTGTGCCTGGCCCTGCAAACCTGGCAGGAAAACCCCCAGGATTTTTTGTCACGCCTGTGGCTGGGAACGAAACCGCAAGAAATCTCAGAGAGATTTGCCACCGCCCAACGGCTGCTCAAGGCGGGATTCGCTGAATTTGCCCAATGGATTGAAGATCAGGGCGGAACGGGGATTAAAAAATTCCTGGGGGAGATGATGTAGGGGCGCACCTGCGTGTGCGCCCGTCTCAAGGGCGGACACCTGGGTCCGCCCTTACGATAAATTTGTGCCTTGAATTAGAGCCTTGGTATTGATTGCTCAAAATTTTGATCGCCACAAGCAGCCTTTTTTTCATAATTTTCCCGCAGTTAATGTAGGGCGGGCACTGCCCGCCGATTTCTAATCGCTTCATGGAGAATAGGCATCCTGCCTGTTCTGGCACAGGCTGGAAGCCTGTGCTCTCTCTGAATGAAGGGGTTGGGGAGGGGGTTTGCGACCCCCGGCCTCCTCCCCAAGTTTCTATTCATCCTCTAAAGCTTCCCTGCGGTCTGCAAGGCGTTTTTCAGGGCCAGGGCTTTTTCCACGATACTCATGGGGTCTTTTCCCAGGATGCGGAGCATGGGTTCTTTGCCCACCTCACCCCGGTCGCTGATGAGGTCCGGCGGCGGCTCCCAGGGTTGTAATTGTTGTAGCACCGAGGCCACGCCCCAGGCCAGGGTGCCGCCTTCCCGGGCCTTGACCTCCGGGGGCTCCTGAGACCGGTCGAAGCTGGCATGATGGAAATGAAGAAGAGGCGCCAGGTCTTCGATCCCCTCCACATACCGAATATTCATGGCGGATCGTAGATGAGGAAAAACTTGCATGGCGGAAAGAATTACGGGGGCAATGTGCCGGGAGGCCCCGAAGGTCGGGGGCGCCGGCACCAGGGTGCCCTGGGGTGTTCTAAGAATACGTCCCGGGAACGCAGCCACGTGCTCAGGGCCTTCGGCATAGGGGAGAGCGTAGCCCAGATTGCTCATCACCTCCGGAATCAGGGGGGAGATATCTTCCCGGACCAGGCGGGCCGCGGCGGCCTGCAATTCCTCCAAAACTTCGTATTTGGCCCGCTCCCGGGCAAAGGGCGCATAGGGATTCACCGGCCCGGTCCCCTGTCCTAACGGCAGGCCGTGGCGCAGGGCTGCCCCCACCAAGTCCCGGGCCTGGTTGACGGCTTCCGGCACGGTGAGACCCTGGGCCAGGTGCGCGGCCAGGGCCGTGGCCAGCAAACACCCGGAGCCGTGGTTATGGGGCGCCGGGAACCTGGTACCTGGTAGATGGTAGGCATTTTTGCCGTCGGTGAGCACGTCCACCGGGTCATTGGCCAGATGCCCCCCCTTGGCCAGAACCCAGGCGGGCCCCAGGGCCTGCAAGCGCCGGGCTGCGTCCTCCAAATGGTTCGGCGCCTCGATGGTCATGCCGGTGAGACGCTCAGCTTCGGGGACGTTGGGGGTGAGGATGGCGGTGAGAGGGAATAATTCCGTTTTGAGGAGATCAATCCCCTCCTCCTCCAGGAGGGCGCCGCCCCGGCCCGCGGCCAATACCGGGTCCAAAACCACCGGGGGCCTCTCGGCCATATCCCGGAGCCGCGTGGCCACTGCCCTTACAGTAACCCCCGTGGCCAACATGCCGATCTTGACGGCGTCCACGGGAAAGTCCGCTAGCACCGCGTCTAACTGGGCTTCCACCAAATCTATCGCCACCGGCTGCACCGCCTGCACCCCCAGGCTGTTTTGTACGGTCAGCGCCGTAACCACCGTCAATCCATAGACCCCCAACAAGGTCGCGGTTTTCAAGTCCTGCTGCAGGCCGGCTCCGGCTCCGGGGTCCGAACCCGCCACGATGAGCACGGTTTTCATGTCAGCCTCCGGCCGAAGCTGAGGCAACGCCGGGCCTCGGCCACCAGGGACCGGCGGTACTCCCAGGCAAGATAGGAATTGCGGGCGATGCGCAGTTCCGCCAGGGCCATGTACAAGGGATTGAGCGCGAAGATTCTTTGGGTAAGACCGGCAGCCGCGGGCAGGGCTTCCAGATAGGCCTGGAAGAAGGTCTGAATGGCCGCTTCGCTTTCGAAAAAATCCCGGCCCCGCCACCCCCAGGCATGGCGCAACTCCCCTACCACCCAGGAAAGATCAAAGAGGCGGTCTCCGGCCCGCAGGCGCTCCAGGTCCACGGCCACCACCCTGCCGTCCGGAAACAGAAAGTTCGTGGGAGTGGCGTCCCCGTGGAGCAGCACCTGCTCGTCGACATAAGCCCCGAAACGGTCTTCCCAGACCCGGTCTTCTTCTTCCAGAAAGTTTACATCTTCCGCAGAGAGGAGGCCCATGGCTTGAAGCTGGGTTCGCAGCTTGTAAAAATAGGCCAGGGCTGGCTCACATGACACAGGTTGGCGGGGCAACGGCCGGGAATGAAAAAAGGCCAACAGTTCAGCTAACTGGGCCAGCCGGTGGCGGCAGTTTTCCAGTCCCCGCCCCTGGGCCGCTTCGGAGAGGTAAAAATCCAGATCGGGACCGGGTACGCCTTCGAGGAGGAGACCCAGACGCACCCCGGGGGCCTGGCCCACCAGCCGGGGAATAAGGCCGGCCGCGGCCAGTCCTCGGGCCGGGGCTCCCAGATAATTATGGTACTCCCGCGCCAGGGACCTGTCTTGTGAAGAGGTGGGCACCTGATTCACAAAAAATTTGCCCACCAATCCCAGGCCATTACCATCCCGGCAGAAATGAAAAACCGGACGGGAAGCCCGGAGGCGCTGGACCTTGACACTCATCGCCTGATTCGCGCCCAGGTGTGTCAACAAAACCTGGGACAGAGGATGGTCGGGGGGGAGGTGGGTCATGATTCTGCGGTCCCGATGAGTTTCAGGGCTTCCAAACAACACCCCAAAGCTCCGGTGAATTGAGGATGGGGCGGCACCCGTACCTGGCAGGCGCTGCCTTCCTGGAGGAAATGCACCACGGCCCGGTTGCGGGCCACGCCCCCGACAAACACCAGCCGTAGGCAGGAATAGCGGTGCATCATGGTCAAGGCCCGGCGGCTGACGGAGGCGTTGACGCCGGCGGCCAGTCTGGCCGGGGGGACCCCTTCCAGCAGATGGCTGATGAGTTCACTCTCCCCGAAAATGGCACAGGTCTGGGAAATGGCCACCGGCTCCTGCCAACAGCCGCTGAAATCCCTCAAGGGCATCTTGAGGAAGCGGGCCATGTTTTCCAAATAACGGCCGGTGCCCGCGGCGCAGCGGTCATTGGTGACAAAATCGAACACCCGCCCCTCCCGGACATGGAGCACCTTGGTGTCCTGGCCCCCCATCTCCAGGAGGATAAAATGGTCCCAGCCGGTGACAAACCGGGCTCCCAGAAAGATGGCCCGAATTTCGGTGATGGTGGGCACCAGATCTTTGAGCAGGTTTTTCCCGTAGCCGGTGACCACCAGCGCCCGCGGGGGGTCCAGCCCTAATCGTTCCCAGTCGATCCGGAGACGTCCCTGCTCTTTTTCAAGAATATCCCGGTAAAAATCCAGACTGTCCAATCGGCGTCGGGTGAAGCGATCTCCCCCCCAATATACCAATTTGACAAATCTACTGCCGAAATCCAGACCCAGGGCGGTCTCGGAATTGTGGGGGAGGGGGCCAGGGACCGCGGGCCCCTGCCCCCCATAATGCTCACGGCCGCAGAACATCAACAAAGGCCTCCAGGCGCAGGCGGGTGCGGGCGTCCAGGGGGGTGGGGGCGTCCCCTTCTATGGTCAGGATTGGAAGGGGCAGGTGTTCCCGCAGGGTCTGGTCAAACATCTGGCGGAAGCAAAAACTCTGGGTATAGTGGATGAGGCCGTCCAGACGCCGAATAGCGACGGCATCGGCCAAATCCGCCAGGCGGCCGATGATATCATAGGGATAGGTGTAACGCCAGTATTGTTCCACCAAGCCGTTGGTGTCATGGGGCATGCTGAATTGGCGAGGCATTTCGTTAAAGACCACCTCTGCCCCCAATTCCTCCAGGTAGCTGAACAGGTCTGAGAAGATGGGGGGAATGCCGGCCAAACCCAGGCGCACCAGGCCTTGGCGGGGTGGACGCTGCTTGGCCTCCTCCACCAGCGCGGCCAACCTTTGATGGAATGCTTCCAGGTCAGAGTCGAAGTCGGAACTGGCTATCAAAAATTGAAAATTTTCCCGGCCCGACACCTGGCCGGTCTCCCAGGTGAGTCGGTCCACCTCCCTCAGGAGTCGGCGCACCGGAGCCAAACGGGCCTGAATGTCTGCCACCGCCTGCCAATTTGTCCCCAGGCGGGCCATCAGGGTTTCCATCTCCTTTTTGAGGCGAACTCGGTCCCGAGGATAGGGGAAGTTGAAGTGAATCACTTCCCGGTTCTCCCCCTCCAGGATTTCCCCCAGGCCCTGGGTATAGGAGCAGTCCCCCTGGGTGGCGACGATGACGGTCCGGATGTCCGGGTGATCTTGCAGGGTGGCATAGATGCCTTTGACCCAGGCGCAGATGGTGCGGGGAAAACCTGCGGCCTCGGCCCGGGCCACCCGGCGCCAGGGGTCGGCCGAGGTAATAAATAAGTTGTTTAGGTCCACCGGAATTAAGCCCGCGGCCAGCAGCACTTCCACCGGGATGGTGGTGGTGAGGCCCACTTTGCTGCCGGGATGGGGTCGCGGGGCGGAAGTCATGTATTTCAACTACCGGGGACGTTCTCCGAAGATAGCGGTGCCGATGCGCACCAGGGTGGCTCCTTCGGCCACCGCCACCTCAAAATCGCCAGTCATGCCCATGGAAAGTTCGGGCAAGTCGCCATCCACCACCTGGAGGCCCCGCAGGCGGTCTCTCAATTCCCGCAAGGCCCGGAAATAGGGGCGCACTTCCTCCGCCGGGAGCCAGGGCGGCATAGTCATGAGTCCCAGCACCTTGAGGTGAGGCATCTGGCTGATTTCACTGAGCAACTCCTGGGCGGCTTCCGGGGCGGTTCCCGACTTGCTTTCCTCTCCGGCCAGGTTCACCTGCAAGAGGATATTTTGCACCTTACCCAGCCGGGCGGCGGCCTGTTCCAGGGATCGAGCCAGGCTCAGGCGGTCCACCGAATGGATGAGGTCAAAGACTTCCACCGCGGCCTTAGCCTTATTGCTTTGGAGATGTCCGATGAAGTGCCAGGTCAGCCCCGGCCCCAGGGCCGCGATCTTGCGCTTGGCTTCCTGAACATAGTTCTCCCCGAACAGGGTATGGCCCGCGGCCACTGCCTCCTGCAGGCGGTCCAGGGTCACCGTCTTTGTCACCGCCACCAGTCGCACTTCAGCGGGGTTGCGGCCGGCGCACCGGGCTGCCTCCTGGATACGCCGTTTAGTCTCTTCCAGGTTTCGGTTGATCTGAGTCATGATTGGTTTTCGAGGCGGGGGAGAGGTCAGCTCCTGAGGATTCTGACTCACCCGTTCTCTCCGCATTCAGCCCTTTCCCGTCCAAACCATAAGCCGCCAGGGTATTCCGCCAGGTAAGGCGGGCCGTCTCCTCCGGGCTGAGGCCGTGCGATTGGGCCAGCCTCTCCAGCGTGGCCGTGAGGTAGGCCGGTTCATTCACCTTGCCCCGCCAGGGTTGGGGGGCCAGATAGGGAGAGTCAGTCTCCACCAGAATGCGGTCTTGGGGGAGCTGCCGGACCATCTGGCGCAGGGGCTCCGCCTTGGGGAAGGTGAGAACCCCGGAAAAAGACAGATAAAAACCCAAATCCAGGAAGGCCCGAGCCTCGTCCAGGTTCCCGAGAAAGCAGTGCATGACCCCGCCCCGCAGGTGCCGGCGGTCCTCCCGAAGAACCTTCAGGGTGGCGGAGGTGGCGTCGCGGGTGTGAATCACCACGATCTTGCCCAACTCGTGGGCCCAGGCCAGTTGCTCCCGAAACCAGTGTTCCTGCACCTTTTCCGGGGAGCGGCGGCGGTAAAAATCCAGGCCGATTTCCCCCACGGCCACCACTTTGGGGTGGGAGGCGAGGTGGGTCAGGGCCTCCAGGTCCTTGGGAGTCAGGGCGGCCACTCCATGGGGGTGCACTCCAACGGTGGCGAACACCTCCGGATAGCGCTCGGCGGTCTCCACCACCCGCCGGGAGTTTTCCTGGCCTATGCCCACATTGACAATAAGCCTCACCCCCGCCTCCCGGGCCCGGCGCAGGACCGCCTCTTTCTGATCCCGCAGTTGGGGTTCGTCCAAATGAGCGTGGGCGTCGGCCAGAAGAGAGGTCATAATGAGATGGTTGTGGACAAATTTCCTTCTCATGGTAAAATATCCGATATTTTAGCAACCTGCAAGGAGAGGCAGTGTTTCTCCGCATTCTCAGCGCAGTCCTCCTCTGGGGGCTGTGCTTTGCCATGCCTGGGGGGGCTTGGGGTGGGGAATGGTCCCACACTCCGCCCCAGTGGCGCATACTCAGTCAGGGCCTTACTTTCACGGAGGTTCAGGTCTATCGTGACCAGGAATTGGTGGATACCCTGGCTGTCGTCAAAATAGACCCGGCTTTTAATACCTTTCGGATCTTTCACGATAAGCCCCAGAGTCTCACCACCTGGCAGGAGGAGATTCAGGCACCGGTGGTTTTTAATGCCAATTATTTCAACTCTAAAGGCCAGCCGGTGGGCCTTATTCTCATGGATGGCCAGACGCTGGGCCCCCTTAAAAATTCTCGGATGCGGGGCATGTTTGTGGCAGAGCCCCGGGGAATATCGCCAGACCTGCCCCGGGCCACCATCCTGGACCTTAAAGGCACTATTGTCAATCCCAAGAAGTTTCCCTGGAAGCAGGGAGTGCAGTCGTACCCCTTGCTATTGGATTACAAGGGCCGCGTTCGGGTAAGGGAGAGCGGGAAGAAATCTTACCGCACGGTGATCGCGGCCGACCGGAACGGCAATATCCTGGTGTTTAATACGGAAGGGGACTTTTTCACTCTTTATAACATGGCCCAATTTCTCAAAGCCAGTTCCTTTAATATCGACAGCGCCCTGAACTTGGACGGCGGCAGTCAGGCCCAATTGTATATTAAGACCAAAGACTTCGAGTATTATTCGCCCCCGTCTTGGAAAGCACGTTTGGGGAATATCCTGGACTACCAGAGATTCTTGCTTCCCACCGTCATCGGGGTATTCCCCCGTCAGCAATAAGTTCATGGCGTCTTTTCTTATATTAGGGGCCGGAAAATTCGGCTTGCTGGCTCTTCAACGCCTGTCGGCTCAGGACCCCGGAGCCCGGTTTTTGGTGGTGGACCATCAGACTGGGGCCCTAGCCGCGGCTCGATCCCTGGGCGTTGCCGGCGCCGATCTGATAGAGGCTGAGGTCATCCCTTACCTGGCTGCCCATCTGGGACCAGCGCCCCCCTGGAATTGGCTGATCCCCATGGTGCCGCTGCATGTGGCCTATGCCTGGCTCCTGGCGGGCCCTTTGGCCGGACAAGGCTGGGAGCCGGTCGCGGTTCCCGAAGAGTTGGAGGATCTGGCGCCCTTGGCTATCAGGGGGCCTCAGGGGGAGCTCTACCTGAGCCTGGCCCGCCATCTTTGCCCGGATGATTGTGACGAGCCGGCCATTTGTCCGGTAACCGGAGAAGAGCGGGATCAGCCCTTGTTTCTCAGGTTGGCGGTGGCTTCCCGCCCCGAACTGCCTCTGTTGGTGGTGGCCAGTGAACAACTGGCTCCTGGAATAGGAGGCTATTCCCCCGGCAAGCTTTTGACGTTGGCCGAGGCGGTGGCCGCGACCTCGGGGCCGCTGCTGGTGGCGACGGCCTGCCGTTGCCATGGAGTAGTGCACGGGCTGCAACGGAAAGGAGAATGACTGACGTGAATTTGGAGTTTCCCGGAGTATTGGGGGTGTCGCACCGCATGAAGGAGATTGCCCGCCTCCTGATGCTGGTAGCCCCCTCTGACGCCACCGTGCTCCTTTTGGGAGAAACCGGCACCGGTAAAGAGTTGGTGGCCCAGGCGATCCATATGAACAGCCCCCGCCGCCAAGGTCCTTTTATCGTGGTGAATTGCGCCGCGCTCCCGGAAACCTTGCTGGAAAGTGAATTGTTCGGCCATGAGAAAGGGGCCTTTACCGGGGCCACTGCCAAAAAAGAGGGTCGGTTCCTCCTGGCCCATCATGGCACCTTGTTTTTAGACGAAATCGGCGAACTGCAACCTTCTACCCAGGCCAAAATTTTAAGGGTGCTGCAAAACCGCGAGTTCGAACCCCTGGGAAGCAACCGCACCGTCAAGGTGGACGTGCGTATTATTGCCGCGACCAACCGGAACCTCCAGACCATGGTGCAACAAGGGTCGTTTCGGGATGATCTCTATTACCGGCTCCACGTTTTTCCCATAACGCTGCCGGCCTTGCGGCAACGGTTAGAGGATTTGCCCCTGCTGGCCGAATTTTTCCTCCAACGTCATCGGGAAAAGTATCAGCGGTCAATACAGGCTCTGGCTCCGGAAGTACTGCAGGCCTTTTGCCGCTATGCCTGGCCCGGCAATATTCGAGAATTAGAAAACACCCTGGAGCGGGGCGTCATTCTGTGCCAGGGGGAAACCCTGAATCTGGTCGACCTCCCTACCCAACTCCAGAACCTGGCCTTTGAACCGGAAAGGCCCGGGGCTTACGACACGGAACCCAGCCCCCCGGAGTGGGAGAAAGAATTTATTTTTCATACCCTGGAAAAACACGCCTGGAACCGCCAGGAGGCCGCCGCCACCTTACAAATTTCTTTGGAGGAATTGGACTTAAAATCAGGGCCTACGGTTTAAAGGCGGACGGCATCCCTCCCGCTTGAGGTGGCAGGAAAATGATCTACCCACCCCTTGTCTTGTTTTTGATGGTGGTTTTTTTCCTGATCACCCTGGTCCTTTTCCCCCTCCTGTGGTTCGGGATCGTCGGCAATGCTTTTGTTAACCTGGGCCTTTCCCCTGATGTGATTTTTTGGCTGCTCATCCTTACCCTGGTGGGGAGCCTGGTGAACCTCCCCCTTACCACCATCGAAAGCCATGAACTGGTGGCAGGTCAGGTCATCTCCTACTTCGGCATGAAAGTAAGACTACCACCGGCGCGCCTGAAGCGGCATACCGTCCTGGCCGTCAATCTGGGCGGTGCCCTGGTTCCCGCCGCCTTGTCCCTTTACCTTTTTGTTAAAATCGCCAATAATATTAGCATATCCTGGCGTCTGCTGGCGGTACTGGGAATCGTCACCGCGGTTATGTATCAGTTGGCCCGGCCGGTAAAGGGCCTGGGTATCGCGGTTTCCGGGCTAGTGCCTCCCTTGGTGGCCGCGCTGGAGCTTGGCTCCTGTGCCCGCCAGAATTTCGGGCCCCTTGCGCTTACATCGCCAGCACCATGGGGACCCTCATCGGCGCCGACCTGCTTAATCTGGGAGAAATTACCAAGATGGGCGCGCCGGTGGCCTCCATCGGCGACGTTGGCACTTTTGATGCCATTTTTCTGAGCGGCATCATCGCGGTGCTCCTCAGTTATTGACCAAAATTCTTGGACCGGGAGGTAACTGTATGAAGTCACTCATGAGCCTCAACCACAAAAAAGCCGGGAGAGTCCGACAAGCTGCCCTGGTCCTGCTGGTTTTCACTCTGCCTCTTTTTCTGGGAGCTTGGAAAATAACCAGGGGCCGTGACATCAATCCTGCCTATGTAGAGCACATTCAGGACGGCAAGACTAAAAAACACGAGATTCTTACTCTGTTCGGGGATCCCGATGAAATTGATCGCCCCACCACGGGAACAGTATACATTTATAAAAGCTTCCGGGATAAAGAGGTGCTTCCCAAGCGGCAGCGCAAGTCCCTCGGCACTATTCAAGATTCTCCCTACTTTAATGAAGATTGGCTGAAAAATAAGGCAGCCAAGAAGCCTCCTGGTAAGGAACTGGCCAGCATGCTGGTCATCCGCTTCGATCGGGACGGGGAGACGGTTCAGAGTCATGAATACAGGCAATTTTGAGGAGCACGGGAGATGACCCCTTTCGCGGACCTGGCCCGGGCGCAAGCCTGGGTTTTTGATTTACAAAAATATGGCATTAAATTCGGGTTATCTTCCACGCTGAACCTCCTGGCCCGCCTGGGGTTACCCTACGAACAAGGCCGCTACCTGCATCTGGCCGGCACCAACGGCAAAGGCTCGGTCGCGGCCATGCTGTCGGCTGTCCTCACCCGGGCCGGTTATCCGGTGGGCCTGTTCACCTCCCCTCACTTGGTGCGCTTTGAGGAGCGTTACCGCCTGAGCGATCATGACATCTCCTCGTCGGGATTGCTGGACCTCATTAACCAGGTTCGGGAGGCCGTCGATGAAACCGAGCCCCCCACCTTTTTCGAATTCGCCGCGGCCATGGCCTTTCTTTACTTCCATCAACAGGGGGCCCGACCCATCATTTTGGAAACAGGCATGGGGGGGAGATTGGACGCCACCAACATTGTGACGCCGCTGGTGAGCGTCATCACCAACATTTCCCTGGACCATCAGTTTTTCCTGGGAAACACCCTGAAGGCCATCGCCTATGAAAAAGCCGGCATCATCAAGGAAGCTATCCCCTTGGTCACCCATGCGCATCAGAAACGGGTGCTGGCCCTGTTTCACTCCCGCTGTCAAGAACTTCACGCGCCCATGTATACGGGAGGCGAGGATTTTGAAACCCGGGGCCGGTCCGGTTGGTTTTCATATTTCGGTCTGAAACAGAACCTGGAGAATCTTAGGGTTAATTTGTGGGGGCGTCACCAGTACAGAAACGCAGCCCTCGCCCTGGCCGTGGTGGAACTCTTGCAGGAAATGGGCTTCCCGGTGCCGGAGCAGGCCATCCGGGAGGGCCTGGCCGGGGTTCGCTGGCCGGGCCGCCTGGAGCGGGTGGCTCAAGACCCCCGGGTTATTCTGGATGGAGCCCATAACCCGGCCGCGGCCCGGTCCCTGGCCCAGGCCCTGAAGAGGGAACGGCTTCAGGGCCGGCGCTATTTGGTCACGGGCATCATGGCCGACAAGGATGGCCACGCCATTCTGGGATCCCTCCTGCCCTTGGCTCAGACGGTGATCTTCACCCGCCCCCGCTATTTTCGGGCCGCTAAACCCGAGGATCTGGCCCGCTGGGCTAAGCCTTATCCCCTGGAAGTGCTCGTGGAACCCGAGGTCTCCCGGGCCGTCCGCCAGGCTCAGACCCTGGCGGGTCCCCAGGACCAGGTGGTGGTTACCGGGTCCCTGTACACTGTCGGGGAGGCCCTGGAATATTTTGAGAAAGTCAAGGAAGAGCGCTTGGAATCTCAGATCCCAAACACTCCCCCACCCCTGCAAAAGACGGGGAAGGCAGTTTGAAGGGAAAATGATTCGGGTATTCCCTTTATTTTTCGCAACCTTCATGTAGTAAATGGAGAACAACCATGCATATCTTTGTTTCCGGATCCTTGGCATACGACCGGATCATGGACTTTCCCGGCCGCTTTGCCGATCACATTTTGCCGGAGAAGATCCACATCCTGAATGTCTGTTTCATGGTGAACGGCCTCACGGAGCGGTTTGGGGGAACTGCCGGCAATATTGCCTATAATTTGGCCCTTCTGGAGGAGAAACCGGTGATTCTGGCCACCGGCGGCCGGGATTTTGGTCTCTATCAGCAATGGCTCACGGAACTTGACCTTCCCCTTGAGGGTATCCGCCTCATTGATGAGGAATTCACGGCCGGGGCTTATATCACCACCGACCTGGCAGACAACCAGATTACCGGCTTCAACCCCGGGGCCATGAAATTCGAGTCCGAATATCACTTCGACGGCGTAGATCCCCAAAAGTCCCTGGCCATTATCGCCCCGGGAAATCTGCCGGACATGCTCATCTATTCCCGGCGCTATAAGGAGATGGGCCTGCCTTTCATCTTCGATCCCGGACAGTCCATCCCAGCCTGGGGGCCGGTGGAACTGCGGGAGATGGCCACCGGAGCTTCAGCCCTCATCATGAACGACTACGAGCAGGAAATGTTCTGCCAGAAAACCGGTCTGAACGAAGGCGATCTGAAAAACCTGGTCGAAGCCCTCATCATTACCAAGGGAGAAGAGGGCTCGGAGCTCATCGGCCCCCAGGGGCGGGAGGTGATCCCCGCGGCCAAGCCCCGGCTGGTGAAGGATCCCACCGGCGCGGGGGACGCCTATCGGGCCGGGCTTATCAAGGGCCTAACCCTGGGCCTGCCTTGGGGCACCGCGGCCCTCATGGGGTCCACCCTGGCGAGCTTTGGCGTGGAACAGGCCGGCACCCAGGAACACCGGCTCACCGTCACCGACTTCTGGCGCCGCTACCGGGACAACTTCGGCGCCCCGCCGGTGTGAGCGGAGGCTGTCGGACGTGGTCGGACGTGGGGGAGGG
>JARRKO010000013.1:0-56150 GCA_037388025.1 Syntrophobacterales bacterium | reverse complement strand
GGGGACCGGGGGGACCCCCGGTCCCCTCCCCCAAACACAATGAGGTACCTATGACTCAAGAAAATTGGATGGCTCGAGGGGACCAGGTGGTTATGAACACCTATGGTCGTCAGCCCCTGGTTCTGGTCCGGGGTGAGGGTTCCCGGGTGTGGGACGCCGAGGGCCGGGAATACCTGGACTTTGTGGCGGGTTTGGCGGTGTGCAATGTGGGGCACGCCCATCCTGCCGTGGCTCGGGCCGCGTCTGAGCAGCTTTCCCGGCTGGTCCACGTTTCCAACCTGTATTACACCACTCCCATGGTGGAGTTGGCCGAGGAGCTGGTGCGGCTGTCCTTTGCGGATCGAGTATTTTTTTGCAACAGCGGCGCTGAGGCCATGGAAGCGGCCATCAAACTGTGCCGCCGCTATTCCCACGAGCGCTACGGCCCTGGACGCCACAAAATCATCTCTATGTACAACTCCTTTCACGGCCGGACCTTGGGGGCTTTGTCGGCTACGGGCCAGGATAAGTTCTGGCAGGGCTTTGAACCTCTGCTGCCAGGGTTTGGGTTTGTGCCCTGGAATGACCCGGCCGTGCTGCAGGAAGCCCTGGACGACGCCGTCTGCGCGGTGATTCTGGAACCTGTCCAGGGCGAAGGGGGAGTGAACCTGGCTGACCGCGACTATCTGGCCGTGGTGCGGCAATTGTGCCAGGACAAGGATATTTTGCTGGTTTTTGATGAGGTGCAGTGCGGCCTGGGAAGAACAGGCGAGCTTTTTGCTCATGAACACTTTGGGGTCACTCCGGACGTCATGTCTCTGGCCAAGGCCCTGGCGGGGGGCCTTCCCATGGGTGCGCTTTTGGCCACCGAGGCGGTGGCTCGGAGTTTTGTCCCTGGAACCCATGCCAGCACCTTCGGCGGCGGGCCGGTGATCGCTGCCGCGGCCCAGGCCTCACTGGGAGTGTTGAGCGACCCCGATTTTCTGGCCGCGGTGCGACAAAAGGGAGACTATGTCAGGGAAAAACTTGAAGCCCTCCAGGCACGCTTCCCGGTGATCGAAGAAGTACGCGGTCTGGGGTTGATGTGGGGCCTGCAATTAGCCCGGGAGGGGACGCCGGTGGTCACGGACTGCCGGGAACGGGGTTTACTCGTCAACTGCACCCAAGGGAACGTCATCCGTCTGCTGCCGCCTTTGGTGGTGGAAAAAGCGGATATCGACCGGTGCCTTGATATTTTGGCCCAAGCCTTGGAAGCTCTTGGTTCATGAAAAAAGACCTGCTCACTATCCTGGATTTATCCAAAGAAGAAATTCTGGGTTTGATAAGACGGGCCCGGGAACTCAAGTCTCTACACCGCCAGGGGCAGGACCCCAGACCCCTGGTGGGGAAAACCCTGGCCATGATCTTTGACAAACCCTCGACCCGCACCCGGGTTTCTTTTGAAGTGGGCATGGCCCAGTTGGGCGGGACCACCGTTTATTTAGAGCGCCAGCACACCCAAATGGCCCGCAACGAACCCATGCCGGACACTGCCCGGGTACTCTCCCGGTATGTGGATGGGGTGGTCATGCGTACTTTCGCCCAGGAGAGGCTGGCGGAGTTGGCCCGGCATGCTGACATTCCCATTATCAACGGCCTCACAGACACCCACCATCCCTGCCAGGTGCTCTCTGATCTCATGACCATCGAGGAGCGCTTCGGGAAAATTGACGGTTTGCACATCGCCTGGATCGGGGATGGGAATAACATGGCCAACTCCTGGATCACCGCGGCTCTGCGCCTGGATTTCACCTTGCGTCTGGCCTGCCCGCCGGGATACGAACCCGATGCGGCCCTCCTGCGCCTGGCGGAACAGGAAAAACGACAGGTTTCCCTGGATGAGGACCCGCGCCGGGCCGCGGCCGGGGCCCAGGTGATCAACACCGACGTCTGGGCCAGCATGGGGCAGGAAGGGGAGGCCGCGTCCCGCCAGGAGGCCTTTTGGCCTTACCAGGTGAGCGCCGAACTCATGAGCGCCGCAACCTCCGAAGCCATTGTGCTACACTGCCTGCCGGCCCACCGGGGGGAGGAGATCACCGGCGAGGTTCTGGACGGACCCCAAAGTGCGGTTTGGAACCAGGCGGAAAACCGGCTGCATTTTCAGAAGGCTCTGCTGGAGTGGCTGCTGGGGGGAAGGTAAGAGATTCTTGAGGGAGGGGGCCAGGGAGCAGTGGCCCCCTGCCCCCTCCCTCAAACTCCCTCCCCTAACCCCATAAGTTGGTAGCACAGGCTTGCCAGCCTGTGCAAAATGTAGGGCGGGCACTCCCCGCCAGGCCAGGTTAATCATTTTTTTCTGGCTCCCAAGCGGGAGCTTGGGAACGAGGCCAAACTCGTAGCGGACAAATTCGTAATGGATATATGAGATGAATGATATCAAAAAAATTGTTCTGGCTTACTCCGGCGGCCTCGACACCTCCGTCATTCTCAAGTGGCTCAAGGAGACTTACAAGTCCCCGGTGGTGGCTTTTTGCGCGGACATCGGCCAGGAGGAGGAAGTGGCCGAGGTGGCGGACAAGGCCCGGGCCACTGGCGCCGACGAGGTCTTCATAGAGGATTTGCAGGAGGAGTTCGCCCGGAACTTTGTCTTTCCCATGCTGCGGGCCAATGCCTTGTATGAGGGGGCCTATCTCCTGGGGACCTCCATCGCCCGGCCCCTCATCGCCCAGGGCCAGGTCGAAGTGGCCAAGAAGACCGGCGCCACTGCCGTGAGCCACGGCGCCACCGGCAAGGGCAACGATCAGGTGCGCTTCGAGCTCACCTATCAGGCCCTGGCCCCGGACCTGGCCATCATCGCGCCCTGGCGGGAATGGGACATGCAAGGCCGGGAGGACCTGGTAGCCTATGCCCGGTCCCATGGCATCCCGGTGCCGGTGACCGCGGCCAAACCCTACTCCATGGACAGAAACCTCCTGCATCTGAGCTTTGAGGGTGGCATCCTCGAGGACCCCTGGGCCGAGCCCCCGGCGGATATGTTCGTTCTCACCAAGTCCCCGGAAGTGGCCCCGGATAAACCCCGGTACCTGGAAGTGGATTTCGAGGCCGGCGACCCGGTGGCGGTGGACGGTGAGCGCCTGACTCCCGCCAACCTTTTGGCCCGCCTCAACCACCTCGGCGGCGAGCACGGCATCGGGCGGGTGGACCTGGTGGAAAACCGATACGTGGGCCTCAAATCCCGGGGAGTGTACGAAACCCCCGGCGGCACCATCCTCCGGGCCGCCCATCTGGCGGTGGAGTCCCTGACCCTGGACCGGGAGGTGCTCCACCTCCGGGACAGCCTCACCCCCCGCTATGCTGAGCTGGTGTATTACGGCTATTGGTTCGCCCCGGAGCGCCATGCCCTCCAGAGCCTCATGGATGAGGCCCAAAGGCCGGTGACCGGCACGGCTCGCCTCAAACTTTATAAAGGCAACGTCACGGTGGTGGGGAGAAAAGCACCGAAATCCCTTTACCGGCCCGACCTGGCCACCTTCGAGGCCGGGGGCGCTTACCGCCAGGCGGACGCCACCGGCTTCATTCGCTTAAACGCCCTGCGCCTGAAAATCCGGGCGCAATTGGAGGAATAGGGATAGGATTTTGGGGGAGGGGGCCAGGGTCCTGAGGCCCCTGCCCCCTCCCCCAACCCGCATATATTTAAAGGACTGGCCATGGCACCTCCCCCGCTCATACTCCGATATCTGCTGGCGGCCATTCTTCTGGGACTGGCCGGTTATATGCTCCTTAGGCGTCATGGCCCCAACCCCTGGATCGGGGTGCGCCTGCCGTGGACCTTTGCGGACCGGGACATTTGGGACAAATCCTGGCTCCTGGCCGTGGTTATTCTCATCGCCACCGGGCTGGGAGTGCTCCTTTCCTGGACTCTTTTTATCGTTTCCTTCCTGTCCCTGATTATCTTGGGAGTTTCCTTTCCCGCTTTCCTTTACCATCGGAAATACGGCACCTGGCGCTACTGGAAGGACGAAGGCTGGCTGGCCTACCGTCCGTCAGTTCAGTGTCCGCAATGCAGTCATATCCAGAAACTTCAGGACGCCGGGGAACTGGCAGGGGCTCACTGCGAGGCCTGTGGCGCTTCTCTGGCGCGCTGAACCTGGATCCTCTCACGGACCGGGGTCAACTGGGAAAGCACCGGAAGACAAGGAAAGCAACAAAGGGGGGGAAAAATCTCTGGTCGGGACGAGAGGATTTGAACCTCCGACCCCAGCGTCCCGAACGCTGTGCTCTACCAGACTGAGCCACGTCCCGACCTAATATACTGTATCGCAATGAAAAACCAGGAGCAAGTCAAAATTGGTTGATCCCCGACCAAACCCATGAAGCCGAACCATACCTTCCCAAAGTGGCCAGGCCCCTGGTTTTGGGGTCTTTTTTTGGTTGCCCTGCTCATAATGTTCGCGGGCTGCGGTTCGCCCGAAGCCGAGAAGGAATACGGCGGACCCGACACGGGGCCTGCTTATGGCGACCTGCTCATCGACGCCTCCATCGGCGACGCCAGCACCCTGATTCCACCCCTGGCTTCCGACGCCGCCTCCCACGAGGTGGCTGCCCTGATTTACAACGGTCTGGTGAAGTATGACGGCGATTTGAACCTGGTGGGGGACCTGGCCGAAAGCTGGGACATTTCCCCGGACGGCCTGGTCATCACCTTCAAGCTGCGCCGGGGGGTGAGATGGCAAGACGGCGCACCCTTCACGGCCCACGACGTCATGTTCACCTACCGGACCATGGTTGATCCCAAAACGCCCACCGCGTACGGGGGAGACTACAAGCAGGTGAAAAAGGCGGAAGTGCTGGACGACTACACCTTTCGGGTGACCTACCCCAAACCCTTCGCCCCGGCCCTGGGCAGTTGGACCCTGGCTATCCTGCCCAAACACCTCTTGGCCGGCCTGGACATTACCAAATCGCCGCTGGCCCGCCGGCCGGTGGGCACCGGCCCCTTTATTTTCCAGGAGTGGCGGGCGGGCGACAAAATCATTCTGTCCTACAATCCGGACTACTTTGAAGGGCGGCCTTATTTAAATGGCTATGTTTATCTGGTGAAGCCCGACCTGGCAACCATGTTTTTAGAGTTGAAAGCCGGGAACATCGACCGCATGGGACTGACGCCTTTGCAGTACGAGCGCCAGACTGCTTATGACAAGTTCCATCGGCTGTTTAACAAATATAAATATGTCTCTTTTTCCTATACCTACCTGGGCTATAACCTGGAAGACCCGCGCTTCGCCGACCGGCGGGTGCGCCAGGCCCTCACCCACGCCATCAATAAGCGGGAAATTGTCGATGGGGTGTTGCTGGGCCTGGGACAGGAAGCCACGGGTCCTTATAAGCCCGGGACCTGGTTTTACAATCCTGATGTTGCCACGTTCCCCTACGATCCGGAAAAGGCCAAGGCGTTGCTGGCCGAAGCCGGTTGGCATCCCAATTCCCAGGGCATTCTGGAAAAAGACGGGAAGCCCTTTAAATTCACCATCCTCACCAATCAGGGTAATGACCTTAGGGTGCGCACCGGCGAAATTATTCAGAGGCGTCTGCGGGAAGTCGGCATCGTGGTGAAACTGCGCACCGTGGAGTGGGCCGCGTTCATCAAGGAGTTTATTGACAAGGGGCGGTTCGAAGCGGTGCTCCTGGGGTGGACCACCGGCCAGGACCCCGACCTTTACGATATCTGGCATTCAAGCAAGACCAAGCCGGGGGAATTGAATTTCATCCACTATAACAACCCGGAAGTGGACCGGCTGCTGGAAGAGGGGCGCCATACATTCGACCGGGAGAAGCGCCGGCAGGCCTACTTCCGGTTTCAGCAGATTATCGCGGAAGACCAGCCTTACACCTTCTTGTTTGTGCCGGACGCGCTCCCGGCCGTCCACAAACGCTTCCGGGGCATTAAACCGGCTCCCGCGGGCATCAACTATAATCTCCCCAAGTGGTACGTGCCCAAGGACGAGCAGAAATACACCATCTCGCCGTATTAGGCCCGAGTTGAGGGAGGGGTTCGCGGACCTCTGCCCCCTTCCTCAAGCTCCCTCCCCTCATCCCTTATGACAGAAGAAAAACGGCTGGCAGTCGGGGCGTTTTGCCCCTCCTTGCCAGCCTTCTTTGCGGGTTGGGGGGAGGGCAGGGACTTCAGACTCCCCAAAAAACGCCACTTTATCAGGTTTCCAGTTCAAGGGTTTCCACCAGGCGGTCCGCGAAGGCCAAAATAAAGTCCCGCTGCTGACGGGTGGCGTAGTCGATGCAAGAGCAGCGCATGGTGTTGCGGCTACGGATGAGAAATTCAATGCGGAGATAATCGTCCCCCAATTCGATGGCAAAGCGGAAAGGCTGGCAATCCTGGTGGTCGAACTGCTCGGGGCTTAAAAGGTCCTCGGGTAAATCCACCCACCAAATGTCCTGCAGACCGGAAGCCTGGGCATGTTCGGTCAGATAATCCCGCAGGCGGGAATAGTCGGACCGTTTGATTTCGTCCAACAAATACTGACGCATCGGTTCTCCCTGGTTTTTTGAAGGGGAGGCCGGGGCCAGAGGCCCTTCCCCCCATCATCCTCCACTCCCCTCACGACGGCTTGCTGCGCCGGGGAATGGGCAGGTATTCCACCGCTGGGGTGGTGCGCGTCGGCTGGGGAAAATAACTCATAAGTTCCATAACTTCCTTGGGCATGTCGGCTTCTTCCGAGTCATTGATATCGATGAACCGGAAAATGGGAATTCCCAGAATCGCCATGGTCTCCTGGCGGTGCACCATGATGATCTCCCGGGAGGAGCGTTGCTTTTCCAGGCGAGCCAGGAGGCGTCGACGGGCGTATTCCAGGACCTTTTGCCGAAAAAGGGGCTGCAGAGCAATGAGGATGAGAGAAATCCAAAAAATATCCAAGGGGTTCATAGCTCTTCTTCAGAGACCGCCATGGGGGAAATGGCGGCGTCCGCGGCGGCAAAACCCCAAAGGGCCAAAAATATGCCGGCGGGGATATAAAACAGGGGGCGAGAGAGGACTCCTACCAACAATACCCTGAGTTTTACAGCCGTAATGGCCTCAGGATAGACGAAGGTCATGTATTCCTGAGATAGCGCCATCACCCCCACTAAGAGCACTGTGGCCAGAAGGAGATTGCCCAAAAGAATGATGATGATGCCTTTCCGCCGATCTTGCTTGTAAAGTTGCCCCAGGCCGGGAAAAACCAGAGCGGAAAGGAGAAAGGCTTTGACTGCTGGTCGCATGACTCATCTTATCGGAAGGGTAAAACACGGTCAAGACCGGTGACCCGCCTTGACAGGTAGACGCGGCATCCTGCATGATTCATGGTTCCGGTTGCTTTTTTGGGAAGATGGGATACGATAAATTGTTTGACTTATGCGGAGGCTGTGGATGGATTATAAAGCGACGCTAAACCTGCCCCGAACCGAATTCCCCATGAAAGCGTCCCTGCCTAAGCGGGAGCCGGAGATGCTGCAACGCTGGGAGGCCATGGACCTGTACGGCCGGATTCGCCAACAGAGCCGGGGCCGACCCCGCTATGTCTTGCATGACGGCCCGCCCTACGCCAACGGCCACATCCATTTGGGCCACGCCCTGAATAAAATTTTGAAGGACATCATCGTCAAATCCCGGCAAATGATGGGGTTTGACAGCCCCTATATCCCGGGCTGGGACTGCCACGGGTTGCCTATAGAACACCAGGTGGACAAGGAACTGAAGGCTCAAGGGTTGCACCTCCCCCAGGTGGAGGTGCGGGCCCGTTGCCGGGCGTACGCCGAAAAGTTCATTGACATCCAGCGGCAGGAATTCATCCGTCTGGGGGTGTTGGGGGACTGGCAACAGCCCTACCTCACCATGAATCCGGTCTACGTGGCCACCATCATCTCCGAGTTTGGCAAATTTTTTCTGAATGGGTCGATTTACCGGAGCAAGAAGCCCATCCACTGGTGCGCCACCTGCCGCACCGCGCTGGCCGAGGCCGAGGTGGAATATGAGGACCATCACACCCCGTCCATTTATGTGAAATTTCTCTTGGTGAGCCCGCCCCCCGGCCTGCCGGAATTGGGGACCGGGAAGCCGGTTTCCCTGGTCATCTGGACCACCACCCCCTGGACCCTCCCGGCCAACCTGGCCATTGCCGTGCACCCGGACCTGGAATATGCGGTTTTGGACGTGAACGGCGAACTTCTGGTGGTGGCCGCGGAGCTGGCGGATGGCTTGTTGTCGCAATGGGGTCTCACGGGGCAAGAGGCCTTTACGGTACCGGGCCGGCGCCTGGAGGGAGCCGTGGCCCGTCACCCCTGGATCGACCGGGAGTCCCAGGTCATTTTAGCCGACTACGTCACGGTGACCGCGGGCACCGGCCTGGTGCACACCGCGCCGGGGCACGGCCAGGAAGACTATGACAGCGGGCGCCGGTACAACCTGTCCCCTTACTCGCCGGTGGATGATGACGGTCGTTTCACTCCGGAGGTCCCGGAGTTCCAGGGCTTGGGGGTCTGGGAGGCTAATGCCCACATTATTGCCCTTCTTAGCCGGCAGGGGGCCCTCATCTTGGCGGAAGAGGCCAGCCACAGCTATCCCCATTGCTGGCGCTGCAAACAGCCCATTATCTTTCGGGCCACCGAGCAGTGGTTCATCTCCATGGACCGCAACGGCCTGAGGGAGAAGGCGCTTAAGGCCATCGACGGGGTGACCTGGATACCTCGCTGGGGCCGGGAGCGAATTTATCAGATGGTAGAGCAGCGGCCCGACTGGTGCATCTCCCGGCAACGGGCTTGGGGCGTGCCCATCGTGGTCTTTCACTGTCAGGGCTGTGGGGAAGTATTGTTGACCCAAGCGATTCTCGAAGCTGTCCTCACCCGAGTGCGACGGGAAGGGGCGGACTTCTGGTTTGCCAGTCCGGTGGCAGAAATCCTGCCCCCAAAAACCCGGTGTCCAGGGTGCGGGGGAGAAGCCTTCTCCAAGGAAACCGACATCCTGGACGTGTGGTTCGATTCAGGGGTGAGCTTTGCCGCGGTGATGGAAACCAACCCGGAGTTGGGTCTGCCCGCGGACCTCTACCTGGAGGGTTCAGACCAGCACCGGGGCTGGTTCCACAGCAGTTTGCTGGCCTCGGTGGGCACCCGGGGGGAGGCGCCCTACCGCGGCGTGTTAACCCACGGCTTCGTGGTGGATGGAGACGGACGCAAGATGTCCAAGTCCTTGGGAAACGTCATCGCGCCTCAGGAAGTCATGGCCAAGTACGGGGCCGAAATTCTGCGCTTGTGGGTGACGGCCGAGGACTACCGGGATGATGTGCGCCTGTCGGATAACATTCTCAAACAGTTGGGCGACGCCTACCGGCGCTTTCGCAACACCGCCCGCTTCATACTGGGAAACCTGTACGACTTCGACCCTGACAAGGACCGAGTCCCTTATGAGCACCGGGAAGAACTGGACCGCGTGGCACTGTCCTGGTTGGCCCAGCTCATCGAACGGGTGAAGCGGGCGTATCGGGGGTATGAGTTCCACTTGGTGTTTCACCGTCTGCATCAGTTCTGCGCGGTGGAAATGTCCGCCATCTACCTGGATATCCTGAAAGACCGGCTTTACATTTCTCAGGCCGAGTCCCCGGCCCGGCGCAGCGCCCAAAGCACCCTGTATGAGCTCCTCTTTGACCTCACCCGGCTCATGGCCCCCATCCTCTCCTTCACAGCTGAGGAGGTTTGGAATCACCTGCCCGGAACCCGCCCTGAGGCCAGTGTGCATTTGGCCGGCTTCCCGGAGGTCCCCCCGGGACTTCCCGATGAAAACCTGTTGGCTAAATATGAGTTCCTCTTGAAGGTTCGGGATGAAATCAACCGGGGGTTGGAGGAGGCTAGGAAGGCCAAGGTGCTGTCCACCTCCCAGGAGGCCCGGGTGGTGCTGGGGACCGGGGATACAGACCTTATTCACCGGTTAAGCCAAAGCGCCACAGACCTCAAAATCCTCACCCAGGTGGCGGATCTTAGCGTTACCAACCAGCAAGCCTCTCTGAGCCAGGCCCTTGCGGCCCAGGAAATTCCCGGGCTTCAGGTCCAGGTGGACAAAGCGGCCGGGGAGAAGTGCGTGCGCTGCTGGTTTACCCTACCCAGCGTCGGCCAGGACGCAAAACATCCCCAAATCTGCCACCGCTGCCTGCAGGTCCTGGAGGATTAGGCGGCATGTCCCGGAAACTAAGCCTTTTTTTAACTATCCTGGTGGTGGGGGTGATCCTGGATCAAAGCACCAAGTTGTTGGTGGTGCGGGCGCTCCCTTTGGGGGAGCAGATCCCCGTCATCGATGGCTTTTTCAACCTGGTGCTCATTTACAACCGGGGTGCAGCCTTCGGCCTTTTTGCCAACCTCTCTCTGAAATTCGCCTGGATCTTCTTCATTATCACCACGACCCTGGTGCTGGGGGTGGTGGCCTACCTGTGGTGGCGGCTGCCGGATGACCAGCTCCTGGCCGCGGCGGGTTTCAGCCTGATTTTCACCGGCGCGGTGGGCAATCTCATTGACCGGCTTCGCTTGGGCGAGGTTATCGATTTCCTGGATTTCTACGTGGGTCGCTTTCACTGGCCGGCCTTCAACGTGGCGGACAGTCTGGTCTGCCTGGGCGCCGGTTTCCTTTTTTGGTACATTTTTAGAGAGGAAAGAAGTCAAGATGTATCCCATCCTGTATAAATTAGGTCCTATTAATCTTTACACCTATGGCTTTTTTCTGGCCATGGCCTTTCTCTTTGCGATTTTAGTAGCGGGACATGAAGCCCGGCGACTGGGCTTGCCGACGGGGCAGTTTTATGACCTGTGCTTTTATATTATTCTGGCAGCCATCATCGGTTCCCGTCTGCTCTATGTGATCGTGAACCTGGGCTCCTTCCTGCAACATCCCCTGAAAATCTTTGCCCTGTGGGAAGGAGGGTTGGTTTTTCACGGAGGCCTGATTGTCGCGCTGGTGACGGCGTTTTTCTTTATGCGCCGCCATAGTATGCCTTGGCGGGTCACCCTTGACGCCCTGGCCGTGGGTATGCCCTTGGGCGTGGCCATCGGCCGGGTGGGCTGCTTCATGGCGGGTTGCTGCTTCGGCAGACCCACCAATGTCCCCTGGGCGGTGGTTTTTAACAACCCCAACACCCTCTGTCCCCTGCGGGTACCTATCCACCCGGCCCAGCTTTATGAATCCATCCTGTCTCTGGGAGTCTTTGGTGTGGTCCTCTGGCTGAGAAAGCGTAAAAGCTACGACGGCCAGGTGGTTCTCAGCTATTTATTCCTGGCGGGACTGGTCAGGTTTACGGTGGAATTTTTCCGGGCGCCCACCTCGCTGGACCCCCGGGGGCCGGAACTTTTTCTGCACATGCCCGCCACCCAGGTTTTGGCCCTGGGAATCGCGCTTATCAGTGGCGCGATCCTGTGGTGGGCCCGGCGCAAAACCCTACATAAACAGGCAAGGGACGAAGCATGCACCTGAAACGCTGGCTCACTGCCCTCGTACTCATTCCCCTTATTATTCTGGCACTTTTAAAGGGGGGACGCTTAAGCTTCGTCTTGATCCTGCTCCTCATCAACGGATTGGCCCAGTGGGAATTTGTTGGCCTCTTTCAACACGCCGTGGACAAGGCCCGGAAAATCAAGGTCATTGCCTTGGGATCTTTGTTGCTGTTAAGCTTCTGCCTGGCCACCGGCCCGCAAAGCCAGACCATACCCCTTTTCGTCCTCGTAGGTTGCCTGTTTGCCTTGTTCCTCTTTTATCTGCTGAGCTACGAACATATTCAGGAACTGGCCTGGGACCTAGCGGTCAACACCTTGGGACTGCTGTATATCCCGCTGCTCCTGGGGCATTTCATTTGGCTGCGTTACATGAACCAGGGTGAGTGGTGGATTCTGTGGCTCCTTTTCGTCATTTGCTGCGGCGACACCGCGGCTTATTACACAGGCAAGCTCTGGGGACAGCAAAAATTTTATGCCCAGGTGAGCCCCGGCAAAACCTGGGTCGGGACCTATGGGGGCTTGGCGGCCAACGTGATCGTTGGGGGGGTGGTGGGACATTGGTTCCTACCGGAGGCAAAAATCTTCACTCTGGTCCTGCTGGCCTTCGGGCTCGGGGTTATCGGTCTTCTCGGAGATCTTTTTGAGTCCATGCTGAAGCGGCAGGCCCAGGTAAAAGATGCCAGCTCCCTGTTGCCCGGGCACGGCGGCATGCTGGACCGCCTGGACAGCCTGCTTTTCACCGCCCCGGCTCTATTATATGCCCGTCTGTTCATCCTCTAGCTTTAGTCCATGAACCGTCTCTATCCTGACAAGCCCTTGGTGGGTGTGGGCGCGGTGATTTTTCGCGGGGAGGAGGTGCTCCTGGTGCGTCGGGGTCAGGAGCCGGCCAAGGGCGCCTGGAGTCTGCCGGGGGGTCTGGTGGAAGTGGGGGAAGGCCTGGACGCGGCCATCAAGCGGGAAGTCCGGGAAGAAACGGGTCTTACCGTGAAGGTTTTAGGGGTCACCGCGGTCTTGGAACGGATTTACCATGACGCGGAAAACAACATACCGTATCATTATGTCTTGATCGATTTCGCCTGTGATTATGTCTCGGGTGAACTGGAACCTGCCTCTGACGTCACCGCGGCCCGGTTCGTCGCTTTGGACGGCTTGCCTGGCCTGGCCCTGGCCTCCTTAACCACCCAGGTGATACAGCGCGCCTTTGAGCAGAAGCAAACCGGGGCTTTCCTTCCCCTCATTATTTAAGGGAACTCTGGAAAAGTCAGGTTGAGGGAGGGGGCCAGGGGTCGCAAACACCTGGCCCTCCCCCCAAAAAACATTTCCGAGAGCTTTCCGGTTAGTGGCTTACTTTACGGCAATGAAATCCTTTATCTTTCGATACGTCCCTTTCTTGATAAAAGAGTGGGGAAATTTGGTCTTTTTGTAGTGGGAAAAATACCAGATCAGCACTCATAGGGCGGCCCGCGGCCGCCGATTTAGGCGGCCACGGCACGCCCCATAAAGTGAACCTCCCCAGAAATTCCCCTCACGTTCCCGGTACCTTAGGCAGGGAGCCCAAAGCGCGGGCCAGGACCTCTTCTGGATAGTCCATATCTTCCAGTTTGCCCTCTAAAAAGGCGTCGTAGGCCGACAGGTCGAAGTGGCCATGGCCGGAGAAGTTAAAAACAATGCATTTGGAGTCGTTGGTCTCCCGGCAGCGCACGGCCTCGTCCACCGCCGCCTTGATGGCATGGGCCGTCTCCGGAGCCGGGATGATGCCCTCGGTTTGGGCAAAGAGGCGGGCCGCCTCAAACACCGGGTTTTGCGCATAGGCCCGGGCCTCGATGACCTTATCGTGCACCAGCAGGCAGAGCAAGGGCGCGTCGCCGTGATACCTGAGGCCCCCGGCGTGAATCCCCGGGGGCACGAAGGAGTGTCCCAGGGTATACATCATGATGAGGGGGGTGAGGCCCTCCGTATCCCCGAAGTCATAGGCGTAAAGGCCCCGGGTCAGGGTGGGGCAGGCGGTGGGTTCCACGGCGATGATGCGCAGGTCCTGCCCTTTGAGCTTATCCGGCACAAAGGGGAAGCAAAAGCCCGCAAAGTTGCTGCCGCCTCCCACGCAGCCGATGAGAACATCCGGGACTTCCCCGGCCAGGGCTAACTGCCTTTTGGTTTCCAGCCCCACCACGGTCTGGTGGAGCATGACGTGATTGAGGACGCTTCCCAGGGAATACTTGGTGTCCTCATGCGTGGCCGCGTCTTCTACCGCTTCGGAAATGGCCATGCCCAGGCTGCCGGAAGTGTCGGGATCCTGGGCCAAAATGGCCCGTCCGGAGTTGGTGCGGTCCGTGGGGGAGGGGAAGACTTCCGCGCCCCAGATGTGCATGAGGGACCGGCGGTAAGGCTTCTGATAGTAGCTCACCTTGACCATATAGACGGTGCACTCCAGGCCGATGAGGTTGCAGGCGAAACCCAGGGCGCTGCCCCACTGGCCGGCTCCGGTCTCGGTGGCCAGCCGCCGCACCCCTTCCACCTTGTTGAAATAAGCCTGGGGCACGGCGGTGTTGGGCTTGTGGCTGCCGGGAGGGCTCACCGACTCGTTTTTATAGTAAATCCGGGCCGGGGTTTTCAGGGCTTCCTCCAGAAACCGGGCCCGGTGGAGGGGTGTGGGCCGCCACAAACGGTAAAGACGGAGCACTTCGTCCGGGATGGCAATGGCCGGCTCCTGGCTCACCTCCTGGGCAATGAGACCCCGGGGGAAGATGGGGGCCAGGTCATCAGGTCCCAGGGGCCGGCCCGTAGCCGGATGAAGGGGAGGCGGTAAGGGGCGGGGCAGGTCCGGTTGGATATTGTACCACTCCTGGGGGAGTTCGGCTTCGCTCAGATAAATCTTGTGATCGTCCATAAAAACGCCTCCTGGGGACTCGAGGTTGAGTTTTTATATGCGGGGCCCCTTTGGGGTGTCAAGGGAAAAACCTTTTTGACGCCCAATGTCCCTCTTCCCCAGGGAAATTCAAGTGTTGCGGCTAGAAAACTTATGGAATAGTAGAACTGTTCTGTTACTCGGAGACCGGTTTCTGTTGCCCAGGTGAAGGAACCGGTTTTAAGGGAAGCGCCATTCCACGATGCCGAACAAGGATGTTTATCGACATGAATCTTGCATCAGCCACCGCTACCGGAGAGTTTTCGGCAAGAAAAGACTGGGGTTACTTTAGCCCTTACACCAACGCCAATAAGTACCTCAAGCTGGGTTGGGACCTAATGGCGGTGAATGCCCAGGCGGAGACGACCTGGATATGGATTTTCGGGCGCCTGAGGAAATTTGGTCTCCCAAGCAGACCTCTATGGGGCTGGAGGGTATTCAGATCAATTTGGGGATACGTAGGTCTTTGCCATCAAGAAAAGCCGGGGAAATGAGGGAACTTAAATCCTGATTGCCAACCGCGCCATCCGGGCTGACTGCGTCCTAGGTGACGGAATTTCGAACCGCGCCGCTGAGCTCTCAAAAAGGCGAGGTGCAGCCGCCACGGCCGTCTTTTAATGACAGGGTTAAATTTCCTGGCCAAGTTAGCCCCGGTCTTCCTTCCCCTCTTTAGGTAGTTCCATACATCTCCCAGGTGGCCAAAAAGGCATCGGTAAAAGCCCGGCTCTCCACATAACGCCGGGCCGCCCGGCCCATCTCCCGAAGGCGCAGGGGGTCGGCCACCGATTCCAAGACCGCCTGGGTCAGGCTCTCCTCGGTGGCTGCCACCACCAGGCCGGTTTCCCCAGGAATAACATTCTCCCGAGGTCCTCCCACGTCGCTGACGATCACGGGGATCCCCGAAGCCTGGGCCTCCAGGACCACGTTTCCAAAGGTGTCGGTGGTGCTGGGGAAAAGGAACAATTCGCAGGAGGCGTACACCGCGGCCAGGTCATCTCCGGTGAGGTATCCGGTGAAGATGGCCCGGGTACCCTGCAGTTCCTGCTGCATCTCCGCATAATAGGGTCCCTCCCCCACCACCACGAGATTCAGGTCGGAGCGCTGTCGGCTCAGGGACTTGAAGGTCCGCACCAGGAGGGGGAGATTCTTCTCTTTGGAAACCCGTCCCACATAGAGGATTTTCAGGCCTTCCCTCAATTGATGGCGGCTCTCCAAAAAGCCGTTCCGTTTGGCGGGATGGAAGCGCTTTAAGTCCACCCCCCGAGGAGTCAGACGGAGTTTGTCAGGCCGGAGGCCCTTTTTCGCCAGCTCTGCCGCAGTGCTCTGCGAAGGCACGAAAACGCAATCCGCCTGTTCGTAAAACCACAGGAGATATTTCCACAAAAAATCCACCAGACCAGCATCCCCGGTGAGGTGCTCGGCGTACTGGGGGATGGCCGTGTGGTAGGTAGTGAACAGAGGCAGCTTCAAGAGACGGGCGGCGGCCAGGGCGGCCAGACCCATGGGTCCCGGCGTGGCCGCGTGCATGTGAGTGTAATCCTCGTGATAGCAATGGTGCAGCATCTCCAGGAAGGGGGGATGGAAAAGCTTCATTTCCGGATATTCGGGAAGCTCGATGGTGGCCAGAGGCGGAAAATTCTTGACACCCGGGCCCAAGTCCCGGCCTTCCGGGTCGCAACTGATAACAGTATAGGCCTTTCCCTGGCGAACCGCCTCTTCCACCTGTTTTTTCAGGGTGAGGGCAACGCCGTTGATTTCCATGAAGGTATCGGTGAAGTGAGCCACCGCGGGGGAGCGTTTTCCCAGGAGACAGGCGGACTTGGACTCGAAATGGGTGGCAATGGTGCGGCCCAGTGCCCGGTCACCGGCAAAAGAAGAATACGCCGCGAAGTATGGGGCTACCAGCAAATACATGGAGCCGGAAGCCGTCAGGGCATGGAACAGGTCAAAAACATTGGCCCGGAGCACTCCTTCCAGGATGTTCTGGGTGCAGCGGGAAAGGTACTGGTTGGCCATGCGGCCCATGAGATCAAACCATTGTTTTTCCGTGTCTCCTGAAATACCCTGTATGGCCTGGATCATCCGCCGGAGTTCAGGATCACCGGCAATGGACCCCAAAACCTCCTGCTTGACCGCCCGGAGAAGCGTGCTCTGGCGGTTAGAAGCCCCTTCCTTGGTGGGGAAGCGGGGAAAGGGGATACGGCGGAAAAAAGACCTTTTTTGGGGGGCTTGTTGCAAAAGAGACCGGTTCAAAAAAGCTACCATGGGCTCAGAATCATAGCGGTCCAGTTTATAGCGGGTTCGATAAAATTGGTAAGCTATGCTGTAGATGGTATGGGACAGAGTCAGGGGAGTGGAGGATTGGCCCCGCACCTGAGACTTGCCCCGGTCCAGGGCTTCGAAAAACCCTGCCGGGTTCAAGGCGCCGGTCACCTGGGTATGCAGCCGGGCGATATTCAGGGAACTGTGGTCATCGGAGCCGCCGGTGTAATGCTTGATCCACGGTTCTGCCATCACCGGATAGAGCCGGTGCTTTTCGGCCAGGTTATCCAGGAATTCGGGAGTCAGGCCTTGAAAAATCCCCTTGAGATACTCATTGAGCCGGTCATCCCGACTGCCGTTGATTTCGAAGTTTTTGAACAGGAGGAGCAGTTTCTCGAAATGGGCCACGGTAAGCCGGCCGTTGACCGACCATAAGGGATGGGCCAGCGAATGGGGGATGCCCTCCTGGCGCAGGTAATCCACCAGTTCGTAGAGGTTTTCCCGATATTTCTGGATGTCCCGGTGTTGGGCCTCGGTGATACTGTGGGCCAGCACGTGAACCTTGCATTGGTCCTCAGGAAAGTAGGCGGTTATTTCTTCGCTGATAAAAGTATTGGGCAAGTGGACGATGTCCAGGCAACCGTTGATGGTATTGTGGTCGGTGATGGTCACCCAGTTCATCCCCCGCTGGCGGGCGATTTCATAAAGCCGCTGGGGTTCGGTATAGCACTCATGACAGCCGAGCTTTTGCAGAACCCACTGGGAGGGCCGCCGGGAATACTTGGAGTGAACATGGAGATCAATTTTCATGGGATCGTATCCTCTTGTTGACGGTTTCCCCGGTCGAGGGTTCAGGCGACGAAGATGGTCTCCCCCGCCCGCACCTTATCTCCGGGGCGTACTTGTACAACCATGCCGGGAAGCTGAGTCACCACCAGATCTACCTGGGAGCCGATGCGGATCATGCCGAAAATGTCCCCCTTGGCCACCTGGAAGCCGGGCTCGCAGTAGCTGTCGATGCCATGGACGTTTTTCCCGGCGATCTGGACGACGTAGGCGGAGAGTTCTTCTCCCCGGTAACTTCCTTTGAACTTGGTGACGGTGCGTTCGTTTTCCACAATATGGATGCTGTTCCGGTAAAGGGGCAGATGCTTGAGCAGCGAGCGCCAGTGCATGGGGCCCATGTGGCGGTTGACGGACCGGGGAGGGTGGTGCTGAATAAACTCCACCGTCCCGGAGAGGGGCGCGCGGTTGTAGTGGACATTAAAAGGGCTCATGAACACGCCCACCAGAATGCGAGGCCACCCCAGGTCTGCCTGGACGATGTCGTTGATGGAGGCCTTGACTCCCCGCTTGATGGAGATGACCTGTTCCCGTGGCTCCACTTCTTTGACATAAACCACGGTGCCATCCGCCGGGCTGACCAAGTTGTCTCCGGCCGGGGCTTGTCGGGGAGGGTTGCGGAAGAACCAGATGTAACGCCAAAATCCAAAGCCTGCCAGTCCTAAAACCGGCAGGGCTGCGAGCCAGGTTAGCCCAAGTTCTGCCATGCTTTGGGCTCCAGAACCCTGACCAGGGCCACTCCGGAGGAAAAGGGGAAGTTCACCACTTCAAAGGCTCGGTCATTCCTCCGCAGAAACTTCAGCCACTTTTTCACACCGGCATGCTGTAGGAGCTCCCGGATGTAAATGTTGGTGTCATGCAGAAAGATGTAAGTGTTTTTCCGGCCATGCTCCATGACCTGGGAGAAGTCGTAGCGTACATCTTTATAGGTGTGGCTGCCGTCTATGAACGCGATATCGATGGGCAGCAGAGAAAAGCTGTCATATTGAGGGAAGAATTCGTCGCTCCTGAGTTTATAATGGGCGACGATGTCGTCCAATCCGAAGCGCCGAAAATGGGCCTTAACTGCGTCCTCATCGGTCCATTGACCACGCCCGCCCACGGTTTTAAAGGGGCCGTCATTGAGGACCGAATACGAGGGGTCAATGAAGGTAAGCTGCCCCTGGCCGTTGTCTTTGAGGGCCAGGGCCAGGCACACCACGCTGAAGCCGTAGCCTGAGCCGATGACCAAAACGTGTTTGGGCCGCAAGGCCCGGGCCACGCCGTAGTAAATAAATCCGAAACCCAAATTGAGATTCTGGCGATTTTCGTGATGTCCAAAGGGCTTGGCGTAGTGCAGAATGTCCTGGAGCATTCCCGGGTGGAGGCTGCAGGATGATGCAATTTCCGGGCCCATTTTTGCACTTACCGGCATAGTTTTTTCTCCAACAAATAAAAGAGGTCAGTAAAAGTTCATTACTTTTGCTATGCCTAAGCATTAAACCTGCTTTCCTTGCCCTTGATTATGCTTAGGTTAATATTCCGCAATTTTTCCTTTTGATTTTTGTCAGCACCGCGTTGCTGCATAATTTGTTCAAAGGGGTTAACTTGAGGGGGGCCGGTTGACTGCAAGCCCCCTGCACTCCCCTCGAGTACCCCTTCCAACCCCCCTTAAGGGATTGGAGGAGTGGGCTTGGGAGAGGGGGCAGGGACATTAGTTCCCTGGCCCTCCCCCCAAGTTAATCTTTAAATACTCAGACGGCGCCTGCATTGACAGTGGGGGCGGCCTTTGCTAAAGAGGGAGCGGGGGCTTGGCCCCGAAACAAGGAGAAAAGGCTATGTCCGAAAACCTGCCGGAACGGCTGCACTATACGGAAATTCTGGAGCATCTCAAGACCAGTTTCCCTTACCCCATATCCAACCCCATCATGGACGGTTATTTTGTGCATACCTTGTCCCGCTTCTTGGACCGGGTGGATGATATGAAGTCATCCGTGCCCATCCTGGGGGTGGGCCTGAGGGGTCATTACCAGCAGGTCCAGGGCATGGGGTTTCCCGAGGAGATCAGCTCGGTGGAGGAGGTCACCGGCGAACTGGTGGACTTCTGCCGGGGCCTGCCCCTCTGGGGCCACCCCAACTCCCAGGTGAACGTCATTCCGCCGGCCACCATCCCCAGCATTACGGCCATGATGGCCGCGGCGCTTTATAATCCCAACATCATCTGGGACGAATACTCCGCCCGTTTCGCCGAGGCGGAGATCCAGGCCGTAGCCATGCTCTCGGACCTGGTGGGCTATGATCCGCAACGCTCCGGCGGGGTTTTCACCTTTAGCGGCACCGGCACCATCCTTTACGGTGTGAAGCTGGGTCTCGAAAAATATCTGGGAGGCCGGGGCATGGAGGAAGGGGTGCGGGATGACCTGAAAGTGGTAGCCTCCACTTCTTCCCACTATGCCCGCCTCAACGTCAGCGCCTGGCTGGGATTGGGCATGAAAAATCTGGTGACCATCCCCAGCACCCGGGATAACGAAATGTCCCTGACCGACCTCGAGGGCTATCTGCGCCAGGCCTTCGCGGCCGGGGAAAAGGTGGCGGTGATCATCGCCACCATGGGGACCACCGACGCCTTCGGCCTCGACGATTTGGCGGCCATGGTGCGGCTGCGGTATGAATTGGTTCAGGAATATCAAGTCCCTGCCCCTCACATCCATGCGGACGCGGTCATCGGCTGGGTCTGGTCGGTATTCCGGGATTACGATTTTGAGGCCAATCCTCTGGGGTTTCATGCCCGTACCCTGCGGTCCCTGCAGGATTCCCTCAAGCACCTCGACCACTTGGGTCTGGCTGACTCCCTGGGGGTGGACTTTCATAAGACCGGTTACACGCCTTACATCTCCAGCGCTTTTTTGGCCAAGGAGCGAGATGACCTGGCACTCCTTTCCCGGCACCCCGAGGAGATGCCTTACCTCTACCACTTCGGCCAATACCGCCCCGGCATCTACACCCTGGAGTGCTCCCGGCCCGGGAGCGGGGCTTTGGCGGCCCTGGCCAACATGCGACTGTTGGGCAAGCAGGGCTTTAGGGTCCTCATCGGTCACATCGTGGAAATGGCGGCCATGCTCAGAGAGCGCCTGGAGGCCTACCCCTTTATCGAGGTCCTCAATGATTTTAATTTCGGGCCGGTCACCCTGTTCCGGGTGTACCCTGAAGGGGTGGCGGCCAAGGAGGCCTTCTCCCGGGAGGTGAGCGACCCCGCCTACCGGGAGGAGCTCGAGGCCCACAACGATTACAACCGGCGCATTTTCCAGATGGTGCACGACCGGGCCATGGCCGGCGAAGGAGTGCTGTTGTCCTGGACCACCGCCTACCGCCGCGCCGAGTACGGTGGGGAAGAGGGGCCCCCCATCGCGGCCCTGAAATCCTTCATCCTGAGCCCCTGGACGGACCTCGCCGCGGTGGACACCGTGGCCCGCCAGATCGTGGAATTGTGGGAGGAGTTAAAGAAAGAAGAAAAACAGACGATCTTTGAAAAGTAAGGTTAAGGGAGAAGGCAGGGATTTGGACCATGTTGAGGATAAATCATGGCTTGAGGTTGAATGGGTTTTAGGCATTTACTTCACCACCCTCCAAACCTACCCCTTCATCGGTAGCACGGGCTGGATGCCCGTGCTACCAATTTTTGGGGGGGTAGATCAAAGAATTTAGAGAACAGGATATAGAGAGTGTGCCTCATGATGAAACCGGGGGGAATTTTAAAAATCCGTCGGCTCATTTTCGTCGCCCTGATTGTAGGCCTTTGGTCCGGCCCGCCGGCGTCGGCCCACTACCAGGTCTACTGGCCCCAATTCGAAGGTTGCTACGCCAAACCGGGTGAAAAGGTAATGTGGCAGTATTTCTGGGGCCATCCCTTCGACATGCTCATTGATGATGCCCAGCCTCCCAAGTTTTTTATCTTCACTCCCGACAAGAAAAAGGAAAACCTGGAGCCTCAGGAGATCACCCTGAAAGATCAGGAGACCGGCCAGGATCGCAAAGCCTTTACCGTAGACTACACCCCGCCCGGGCTGGGAGACTACTACCTGTGCCTGGAAAGCCCGCCATATTTTATTCCCGAAGAAAAGTCCTTCTGGCAGGACTACGTCAAGGAGCCCCTCCATGTCATGGCGGAAAAGGATTGGGATCAGTCCGTGGGTCTGCCGGTGGAAATTCTCCCCATCACCCGGCCCTACGGCTGGCCGGCGGGATCGGTTTTTAGGGGACAATCTCTGGCTAAAAGGAGGCCCCTGACCCGGGCTGTCGTGGAGATCGAGAAGTTCAACGGCTTTTTTGTTCCCCGGGACGAGCTTCCCAAAGACCGCCTGGGAGAAGAAAACAGCCCTCTTATTACCCGGGTGACCAAAACCGACCGCCTGGGGTACTTTTCCTGTACCCTGGACAGCCCCGGCTGGTGGATTATCTCCGTGTCCGCCCCGGGAGGAAAAAAGGTCCACGAACGCCAGACCTTCCCCCTGGAAATGCGAGGAGCCCTCTGGATCTATATGGAACCACCCCCGCCACCCCTCACCCCACCGGGGAAGTGAGGAGGACGGTCGTATGTCTTGAGGGGAGAGCCGGGGGACCGGTGGGCCCCCCACACTACTATTTAGCCTAAAGGATGCGGCACGGTGTCGTCGGTGTCCGCTTCTCCTTCCCGCCAGGCCAGGAGGTAGATGGGGTCCGGGCCGAGATTACGCAGGGAATGGGCCACTCCCGGAGGAATGCGGATGAGAAAGCGGTGTCCGGATATCGTCCGTTCCAGGAGCTCTCCGGACTGGGCCTTCCACCTGAAGATGCCGGTGCCGTGGAAGGAGTAGAGCCATTCCCAGCGGCCAGGGTGGAGGTGATTCCCCCGCACCTGACCGGGGGCGATGGACACCAAATGAAAGGCGTCGGGCAACTTCGCCGGGTCTTCCGCCCGTCCTTTGAGGGGATAAAAACTAAAACCCCGGGGGTCCTCCCAGAGCTCTTCGGTAAGGTCGATGAATTCCACGGTCTCCATAGGCATCCTTCAGCTTGACAAGAAGTCATTGAGTTTTAAAAGACCTGGTTATGGCCACAGCTCCAACACCCATCAAAGGGGAGGGAGTTTCACCAGAATTGCCAAAATGTCGGGTTGGTGATGAATTATTTTCACTTTTTGCGCGGCAACTCGATGACTTTGCCGGGGCCCTGTCCAGGGGTTTTGTGTTCCTCCGGCTCCGGGGCAGGTTTTGGAGGCACCAGGACCAGCTGCACCGGCTGCCCTCCCATGGTAAACTCTTCCCCCTGCAGGTGGTCATTATCCAGAATCCACACCAGCGTTTGAGAGGGAAAGGTGAGGAGCAAAAGCTCCACCTGGTGCCAGCCCTTTTTGACATCCGGAGTGATTTCATTTATGCGGGCATAAAAGGCAGGTTGGCGGTCCAGGTGGACCAACACCAAATCATTAACCGCAAGCATAGCAAGTCCTCCTGACCCGACACAAGTGACATAACTCTATCAAACGACTGGAAAACTGCAACTTGAGACCTCTGCGAAACTCCTTTCATTAATCCATAAGTTCTCTTAATTAATCAAGAGGTTGTGGAGCAGGCGCCCTCGCCTGCAATATACAGCCGAGGGCGGCTGTTCTACATTTTCATGCTTCGTTGTAACCTTCAGGTCATGATAGTTCGCTCAGAATGACAAAGAGCACGAAGATAAATTCTATAATGGCCTTGGTTTCTCTCATTCTTCCCCTAACCTATTTTGAGCATTCCCGAAATTCTGATTTTCTTTTGTTTTTTCCAGCCTGAGGATTAAAATGAAACATTATTGTTCATTAACAGGAAACCTCGAGTCATTATGCGCCTATTGCTTGTGCAACCTACTACCAAATATCCCGACCGACGGCCCTTGCGGAGCCGCACCCGCTGGCTGGTGGGCATCACCCTCCCCTACCTGGCGGGCCTCACGCCAAAGGACGTGGTGGTGGATTTGGTGGACGACCGCCTGTCACCCCTTCCTTATGACCGCCCCTATGACCTCGTGGGTATCACCTGTACCTGCGCCACTTCGCCCCGGGCCTACGAAATTGCCGCGGAATTCCGTCAGCGCGGCGTGCCCGTGGTCATGGGGGGCTTCCATGTCAGCCTGCACCCTGAGGAGGCCCTGGAACATTGCGACGCCGTGGTGGTGGGGGAAGCCGAATCGGTGTGGGGTCAGCTCATTGAAGACGCCCGCCACCGGCGCCTGCAGCGCCGTTACCAGGCGGAAGATTTCCACGACCTGACCGGTTTGCCCCGCCCCCGCCTCGAACTTTTGGATTACCGGCGCTACCGCTTGAAGATTGTTCCCACCCAGACTTCCCGGGGCTGCCCTTACCACTGCGCCTTCTGCGAGGTCCCCATTGTTTACGGGCACACCTACCGCCGCCGCCCCTTGGGGGAGGTCATCGAAGAGATTAAGGCTAACGTGCAGATCACGGGCCTGAAAAATATTTACTTCATCGACGATAACCTGACCGGCCACCGGGATTACGCCCGGGAGCTCTTCCGGGCCTTGATGCCCCTGGACCTGAAGTGGAGCTGCCTCTGGACCATCAACACTTCCCGGGACGAGGAGCTTTTGGACTTGGCCAAAAAGTCAGGCTGCTACCACGTGAACATCGGCATTGAAAATGTCTGCCAGGATTCCATCTCCTCCATCCACAAGGTGCAAAATCCGGTGAAGGAGTATGAGGAGCTCCTGGGACGTCTCACGGAACGGGGCATCTTTTATTCTTTGAACTTCATGTTCGGGTTGGATGGGGATAAGCCCGAGCTCTTCGAGGAGACCTTGACGTTTTTGGAGCACATCAAGGCGCCCATGGCCTTCTTTAACGTGGCCACCCCCCGGCAGGGCACCCCCATGTGGGATCAACTGCAAGCCGAAGGCCGGGTGCATCATCCCGAGGCCGAACGGTACCTTGGCATGATTTGCAACTTCTATCCTCGGCATATGACCCCGGAGGAGTGCGAAAGAGGTGTGTGGCGCTGCTTTCAAAAATTCTATTCTTTCCGCTCCATTTTCCGCCGCTTGCTGTGGCCGCCCAACCGCTATGTTTTCCAAGGCCTGCCCAGCAATTTGTTCTTTCACTGGTCCGCCAAGCGGCATATCGATCCGGTGGACTTTTATTAGAGAGCTTGGGAAAACTCAGTTTGAGGGAGGGGGCCAGGGGTCGGGGATCTCTGCCCCCCTTCAAGCGTTGGCCAAGAGATTTGTTAAAATGATATATTAAACAAAACCCAATACTTCCTTAGCTTCACTGAAACAAATATTGTATTCAGCATAAAGAGGGGAAGGCCGTTTTTATTCCAGTAATCAGAAATTCTGCTGCCAGAGCCGCCAGAATCAACCCCATGAGCCGAGTGAGCAGGCGCAGGCCGCTCTCTTTGAGGAAACCCATGACGCCGTGGGCAAAGCAGAACAAGATATAGGCGAGAAGCATGATAAGACCCACGGCCGCCACCAAGAGGGCGTCCGTGAGAAGATCTTTTGACCGGGCGGTCAGCACCAGCACCGTGGAAATGGCGCCGGGTCCGGCCAGGAGAGGCATGGCCAGGGGAATCAGGGCGATGTCCCGGTAGTCCCCGGGAGCCAGGCTTGAGGAGGTGTCCAGGCGGTTGAAGTGGCCCCGGCCCTCCATCATGTCAAAGGCGATGCGGAAAAGCACCAGCCCGCCGGCGATTTGAAAAGCCGGTAGACTGATACCGAAAAACTTGAGCACCAGCCTTCCCAGGCCCACAAAAAACGTCAGAATGATAAAGCTATATAGACAAGCCCGCCCGGCCAGGGCCCGGGCCTTGCCGGGAGCGACCCCGGTGGATAAGGACATATAGGGGAAGATGTTGCCGGTGGGGTCAACGATGACGAACAGGGAGACGATACTCGTAATGAAAAAGGACAGCGTGGTATCAGGAAAGCCGTTCAGCATCATCTGACCTGGGTAATAAGAGGGAATTCCATGTCTCATTATCAAGTTAACAAGACTTTCCAGGAAATCAACGAAAAGATTAAGCAGGGCCAGGCGGTGGTGGTCACTGCCGAAGAGATCATTGACATCGTCCGCCAAAAAGGAGAAGTGGCCGCGGCCCGGCAGGTGGATGTGGTGACCACCGGCACCTTTAGCGCCATGTGTTCCTCGGGGGCCTTCCTCAACTTCGGCCACAGCAAGCCCCCCATCAAGGCCAGTCATGTGTGGCTCAACAACGTGCCGGCCTATGCCGGGGTGGCCGCGGTGGATATTTATTTAGGTGCCACCGAACCGGCCACGGACGACCCCCTGAATAAGGTCTATCCCGGGGAGTTCAAATATGGGGGAGGTCACGTCATCCAGGACCTGGTGGCCGGGAAAACCCTGAACCTGGTGGTGGAAGCGTATGGCACCGATTGTTACCCTAACAAGCGGGTGGAAAAGGAAATCACCTTGAAGGACATGATGAACGCTGTCCTGTGCAACCCGCGCAACGCCTATCAGAATTATAATTGCGCCGTGAATCTGTCCACGCGCATCATCTATACCTATATGGGGCCCTTGCGGCCCCGGGCCGGCAACGCCAACTATTGCACCTCCGGGGCTCTGAGTCCCCTGATGAACGACCCTTACTTCAAAACCATCGGCATCGGTACCCGGATTTTTCTAGGAGGTGGGGTGGGCTATGTATGTTTTCCGGGAACCCAGCACCATCCGGGACGTCCTCGGGGACCAAACGGCGTGCCCAGGCGACCGGCTGGCACCCTCATGGTGGTAGGTGATCTGAAACAGATGAACCCCCGCTATCTGGTAGGGGTGAGCATGCTGGGCTACGGCTGTTCCCTGGCCGTGGGCTTGGGAGTTCCCATCCCACTTTTAAATGAAGAAATGGCCCATTTTTGTGCAGTGAGCAACAAAGACATCATCACTCCTGTGGTGGATTACGGCCACGACTATCCCAAAGGCACCGGTAAAGTCCTGGAAGAGGTGAGCTACGCCCAACTAATGAGTGGCAAAATCATGCTGAACGACCACGAGGTGCCCACGGTGCCCCTTTCCAGTATGCTCAGGGCTCGGGAAGTGGCCAACACGCTCAAAGAATGGATCTCTGCGGGGCGCTTCCTGTTAGGGGAACCGGTGGAACTCCTCCCTTCTGTGGAAATCCCTGCCCCGGACCCGGAGACAGTGAGCAGGGAAAGTTGAGAGGGGGTAGCACACCAGGTCCTCTCCCGGCTTTTACAAGCTAATGCTGCAGATTTTTTCTCAACTCCGCCGCCGGTCGCGGGTGGTGCTCTTGTTTTCCGGGGGGTTGGATTCCAGCCTCCTGTTGGCCACAGGTAGGGAGGTCCTGGGGCCAGGGCTCACGGCCCTTACTCTCATCGGCCCGCAAACAGCCCCCGGGGAGGTGGCGGCTGCCTGGCAGTTAACCCAAAAATACCAGGTGCGCCACCTCCTGGCCACCTTTGATCCCCTCAGCCTGCCTGATTTTCGGGAAAATACCCCAAGGCGGTGTTATGTATGCAAACAGGCCGTCGCGGCCCAAGCCCAAAAGGTGGCCGCGCACCTTAAGGCCGAGGCCATCTGGGATGGCACCAATGTGGACGATCTGCAGGACTTCCGCCCTGGACTGCAAGCGGCCCGGGAGGCTGGGGTGGAGAGTCCCTTGCTCAGCGCCGGCCTGGGCAAACAGGATATCCGGGAGCTAAGTCGGAAGCTGGGGCTGGCCGCGGACAAGCCCTCCCAGAGTTGTTTGGCCACCCGCTTCCCGTATAACACCACCTTGTCCAGGGAAGCCCTGGCCCGGGTGGGGCGGGCGGAGGCCTGGCTGCGAGCCAGGGGCTTTGGCCATGTGCGCCTCCGGGTGAGGGGCCGGCAAGCTCGTTTGGAACTGGCCGCGGCGGAATGGCCGGTTTTTTGGGGCCGGGGTCTAAGGCGTCCCTTTCTGGGTTACCTCACCTCTTTGAGCTTTGAGGGCTTGGAACTGGCCGTGCCCGGGTAGGAAACCCTGGCCAGTGGCCCACGGGCAACAAGTTGTGTAGGGGCGGACCCGCGTTACCCAGCCTATCCCCCCCTTAACCCTGCTTGAGAATGCGAAACCGGAGTTGTAATATCGGGCCGGTCCAGGTAAAAATATCTCCATGACCAACAAGAAGCGCGCCTTGGGACTCTTCTCCGGCGGCTTGGACAGCATGTTGGCCGCAACGGTGCTGCGGGAACAGGGGATAGATGTGGCAGGGGTGGTTTTTGTCACCCCTTTTTTCGGCGCCGAGCGGGCCCGGGAGTCAGCCGCCCATCTGGGCCTTCCCCTCATTGACCAGGACATCACCGAGGTCTATTATCCCCTTCTGATTAACCCGCCCCGGGGCTTCGGGAGCCAACACAACCCCTGCATCGACTGCCACATTCTCATGCTCCGGGAAGCGGCCGCTCTCATGAAAGCCCAGGACTTCCACTTTCTTTATACCGGGGAGGTGCTGGGACAACGTCCCATGAGCCAGCACCGGGGGGCGCTGAACGTGGTGGCCCGGGAGTCCGGCTGCCCGGAGTTGGTCTTACGGCCCCTGTCTGCCAAACTGCTGGCCCCCACCCGGCCGGAGCTGGAGGGTTGGGTGGACCGGGAAAGGTTGCTGGACATCAGCGGTCGGGGCCGCAAGCGCCAGATAGAGCTGGCCTCGCACTACGGCATCACCAAGTATCCCTCCCCTGCAGGGGGGTGCCTGCTCACCGATCCGGGCTACGCTACCCGCCTCAAGGAGTTGTTGACCCATACCCCCAAACCCTCCCGGCGGGATCTGGAACTTTTAAAATGGGGCCGTCATTTTCGCCTGCCCGGGGGCGCCAAGGTAGTGGTGGGACGCACCCACAAAGAAAATGAGGCCATCAACCGTCTGGTGGCGTCCGGGGATCTAGTCCTCAGGGTACAGGGCTATCCGGGCCCCCTGGTGCTGGTACCCGGAGCCTCGAATCTGCCAGGCATGGCCGAGGCCGCGGCCCTGACAGCCTCTTACAGTGACGCACCCGAAGGCCAGGAAGTTGCCGTCACCGGTCGCCAGGAGGGGAGAGTCCATCAGCTGCAGGCCACCGCGGCCCCTAAAGACCGTTTTAAGGAGTGGTTGATCTAAGACTCGGGATCGAGGAGTATTAAACCTGAAACTTCTTTCCCCTTTTCTTTTAATCGCATCATGGATCTGGCCACATTTCTACAACAGATGGTAAACGGGCTGTCCTTGGGCAGCCTCTATGCCTTGATCGCCATCGGCTATACCATGGTCTATGGCATCCTACGCCTCATCAACTTCGCGCACGGCGACCTCATCATGGTGTCAGCCTATGTGGCGGTCATGGGGGTGGGGTGGTTCAGCTGGCCCTGGCCCGTGGCTTGCGGGGTGGCCGTAATCACCACGGGTTTTTTGGGGGTGATGCTCGAGTTGGGGGCTTATCGGCCTCTGAGGACCGCGCCCCGCATTTCCCTGCTAATTTCCGCCATCGCTGCCTCCTTTTTTCTGGAAAACCTGAGCCTGGTCATCGTGGGGGGCATTCCCCGGCCCTTCCCGGTGCCGGCTTGGATTGCCGAAAGTCTGGTGGTGGGCGGCACCTACATCCCCCGCCTCAGCCTGATTATCCCGGTGGTGACCGCGGTGCTGTTGGGCAGCCTTTTTCTCCTCCTCTACCGGACGCAGATGGGGCGGGCCATGCGGGCCGTGGCCTATGACCTGGAGACCACGAGCCTCATGGGAGTGAACGTCAATCGGGTCATTTCCCTGGCCTTTCTGGTGGGGTCTCTGTTGGCCGGGGGCGGGGGCCTGTTGTGGGCCATGAAATACCCCCAAATCAATCCCTTCATGGGTATCGTTCCGGGGCTCAAGGCCTTCATTGCCGCGGTGTTGGGTGGCATCGGCAACCTGGCCGGCGCGGTAGTGGGCGGTCTGCTTCTGGGATTTTTGGAGGTCATGCTGGTAGCCCTGTTCCCCGCCTGGTCGGGCTACCGGGACGCCCTGGCCTTCATCTTGTTAATCCTCATACTTTTGGTCAGGCCAACCGGCCTTTTGGGGGAGGTCTTGGGGGAGGAAAAACTTTAGCTGCAGTTTCTCCAGCATATTCGACTGAGAGGAAATAAAGATGTCCAAGGTCATCCTGATTAATCCCTTTGAGATTCCGGAAGGTAGAGAAGACGAATGCTTGGCATTTTGGGAAAGAGCGGCTGAGTACATGAGGAAACAGCCGGGTTTTATTTCCACTCGGCTGCATCGGGCCATCGTGCCCCATGCCCGCTTCACCCTTATTAATATGGCCGAGTGGGAATCAGTGGAGCACTTTGAGAGAGCCATTAACAATGAAGAATTTAAAAAGCTTGTAGCGCCTTATATGGAGGTTTGTCCTCATTTTCCAGGTTTGTATGAAGTCATCCGGACCTGATCGAACCGGTAAGGGCAAGGGAATCCTACCTTTGACCCTGGCAGGTTGAGTTGTCAATGAAAAGACTTCTCCTCAACCTCGGAGGGCTGCTTCTCCTGGCGTTGTGCCTCTACGGGGCTGACCGCTTCGCCGGAGATTATTACTTGCGGGTTCTTACCCAGGTGGCCATCTTTGTCACCTTGGCGGTGAGCTATAACCTGGTGGTGGGGATTTCCGGCCAACTTCACCTGGGTCCCAACGCTTTTATTACCATCGGGGCCTATACCGCCGCGCTTTTAACCCTGACCCCGGCGGAAAAGGACCTTATCTTCTTGATGAAGCCCCTGATTTGGCCCCTGAATCAGGTGAGCCTCCCTTTTGTCTGGTCTCTGTTGGCAGGGGGCCTGGTGGCCGCGGGGTTCGGCTTCCTCACCGGCTTTCCGGTCTTTCGGGTCAGGGGGGACTACCTGGCCATCGTGACCCTGGGTTTCGGCGAAGTGGTACGGGTGCTGGCCAACAATCTCCAGGGCCTGACCAACGGCTCCCTGGGTTTGAAGGGCCTGGCGCCTTACACCACCCTATGGTGGGCCTGGGGCCTGGCAGTGGTGACGGTGGTGGTGGTCCAGGCCCTGAAAAATTCAGGTTACGGCCGGGCCCTGACGGCCATTCGCCAGGATGAGACCGCGGCCCGGGCCATGGGGATCAACACCTTCCAGCACCTCCTCTTGGCCTATGTACTGAGCGCCTTTTTTGTCGGGCTGGGCGGGGGGCTGATGGCCCCTCTCATCACCACTATTTCCCCCAACCTTTTCACCTTCTTCCTCACCTTCAATCTGCTTATTATTATTGTGGTGGGGGGCCTCGGTTCCACCACCGGAGCCGTGCTGTCGGCTTTTCTCTTCACCGTAGGGGGGGAATGGCTCAGGTTTGTGGAAGAGCCTCAGGTTGTCCTTGGTCTGCCCATCCCCGGCATTCCGGGGATGCGCCAGGTCATTTTTTCTCTGGCTCTCCTTTTGGTAATCATTTTCTTTCGCCGGGGCCTGTTGGGACGCTGGGAATTTTCCTGGGAGGAAACTGTCCGTGTCTTTAGGCGGATTTCCCCCGCCCGTTTACCATCCTCAGATCTGCGGTGAACCAGGCCCTGCGATCAAAGGTTTTTGGAACTGGATAAGACTAGTAACAGCAGGACTCACACGTCCATGATTCTCCTGGAAACTCAACAACTCGGGGTGAAATTCGGGGGGCTGTTGGCCCTGGATAACTTCAATCTGGCCCTCCCGGCGGGCGGCCTTTACGGCCTCATCGGCCCCAACGGCGCCGGCAAGACCACCGTGTTCAACCTCCTGAGCGGTTTTCTGCACCCGAGCCAGGGAGACATGGTTTTTGCCGGGCAGGATTTGCAAAAATTGCCCCCCTATGCCCGCACCCTTCTGGGGGTGGCCCGCACGTTCCAGAATATTCGGCTCTTTGAGGACTTGAGCGTTATGGACAACGTGCTGGTGGGCTTTCACTGCCGCCGCCAAACCGCCTGGTGGGATGGGGTGCTGCGCTTGCCCGGCTACCGGCGGGAGGAAAAGGAGCAGCGCCGCCAAGCCTGGGCTCTGCTGGAGGAGGTGGATCTGCGGGACGCCGCCCGAGAGCGGGCGGGCCAGCTGCCTTACGGGCACCAACGCCGCTTGGAAATCGCCCGGGCCCTGGCCACCCAGCCCAGCTTGCTGCTGCTGGACGAACCCGCGGCCGGTCTGAATCCCCAGGAGACCCTGGAGCTGATGGACTTTTTACGGGAAATCCGGGCGCGCCACGCCCTGACCTTGCTAATCATTGAACATAACTTACGGCTGGTGATGAATCTGTGTGAACACCTCACCGTGCTCGACCACGGCCTCACCATCGCCGCCGGCTCTCCGGCGGAGGTGCAAAAACACCCTCAGGTCATCAAGGCCTACCTGGGAAAATGAGGCGGGCGGGCGGGAGTATCCCGAACTAACGGTACCTCTCCCAAGGACCTTCCCTGCGATTCTCCCTTGACATCAGGGATTTCGCCGCCATAATTAACATTCAGTGGGGATGTAGCTCAGCTGGAAGAGCGCCTGCTTCGCATGCAGGAGGTCAGGGGTTCAAATCCCCTCATCTCCACCAGTAATTTCAGTTAGTTAGAGGTCGGCTGCAGTCGGCCTTTTGTTTTTGTGGGAGGGTATTGTGGGAAGGTTAGTAAAAAAATCATATTTTTTCGTTGATTTTTCGCAAACTGATAAAAAACTGCCTAAAGGCAATTTTACCCTCTCTCTTTTTTCCAGAAATCTAACTCCCCATCCTTGTGAATTAAACTGAAATCTGGACTAGTTTGGCAAGTATATCTCCCTTCATAATTCCCCCTTCCTTCCACAGTATGAAGAACTAATTGGGCAATTCTAATGCCTGGATAGAGGATCAAAGAAGCCTCTCCAGTATTTATCAACTCTAAAGTAATACAACCTTTAAATTTCGGAGATACTGATATTGCCGTAGCTATTATTAACCCCAATCGGCTCCACGAAGATCGCCCAATAACATAAGCTGATAGTTTATCAGACAATACAATATACTCCAATATACTCCCGAGGACAAGGTGGTTAGGATGGAGAACGAATTTCTCTCTAAAATTAAGCCTTATTCTTTCTTGATATAAACCTATTTTCTCTCCCATATTCTTTTTATCTATCGGATCAATGGCCGACAACAAATTCTTTCTAAAAATAATAAATTCATTCCCTAACCGAATATCTACACTATTTCCTCCGATTTGCTTTTCCTTGTCTATTAAATCGGCCAGGAGATTGACCGCATCTCTCAGGTGGTCAGGCGTGCCGATGCAGAAACTCAACCCTTTTCCATATTCATTCCATATCTTGACTTTTCAGGAAGTTTTGCTAGTGGCAAGGTATCGCCCCTGGGGGATGTTCAATCTGGGAGGGCGTGGGGGTGAGATTCCCTCGCGCTAATCAACTCAAGCTCACACCGCTTTTTGCACTTATCTAAACTATTGCTTGTTTAACCGGATAGGTTTCAAGAAATATTTTCTATTCACTTCATTCTCTTGATTGTTGCACTCCGCTGGTCCATCGAATAAAATATGATAAATTACTCATAATTTATGGGGAAACCTAGGGTTATGTCTGACCTTTTAATTATAGGTTTGGGGCCGGCCGGTGTAGCTGCTGCAGTTTACGCAGGCAGGAACAAAGTTAAAACACTTGTAATTAGTGAGGATATTGTAGGACAATCAGTAGTATCTGCCAACATTCAAAATTGGATTGGCATTCTTTCATTTTCTGGAGCTGAAATGGCTGCACGATTATCAGAGCATCTAGACACTTTTAAAGAAGATGTAAAAGTTTTTATGGCATCTGTAATAAAATCCATTACAAAACTAGATAATAAAACTAAGACAATTTTCAAAGTCAGACCGAGGATAATGAGTATGAGACACAAAACTCTTGATCGCTAGTGGGGGTAGAAGAAGAAAATTGGAGATACCAAGAGAAGATGAATTCGTCGAAAAGGGAGTTTATTATTGTACGATTTGTGACGCCCCACTAATGGTCAATAGGAAGGTCGCCGTTATCGCTAAAGGAAACGCTGGTCTTGAGTCAGCCATCAATCTCTTGCCTTATGCTAGCTGAATATATTTAATAGAAATCACCGGTCAACTAAGAGGTAGCAAGAAAACCCAGGAAAAAGCATTGCAGGAAGGTAAAATTCTGGTCTTACTGAATGCTAAGCCATTAGAAAATCTTGGCAATCAATTCGTTAGTGGTTTAATCTATGAGTACTTAACTACTCATGAAAAAAGAAATATTGAACTTGACGGTATATTTATTGAAATCGGTTCTATACCCAATAGTGAGTTTGCTAAAGATTTAGTGAAAACAAACCCGTACGGTGAAATTGTCGTAGATCCTTTGAGTGGTAGAACCAACGTGAAAGGAATTTTGGCGGCCAGAGACGTAACCTCATTACCCTCTAAGCAGAATAACATTGCCATGGGGGATGCTGTCCGAGCCACATTAAATATCTGCGATTATTTACTGAAAGATTAATAGCCTGTACCGGCTTCGCCAACATGTTGTTCAAGCCCAAGTCACCGAAGGTCCTATATGGCTATTTGAGGAGATGGCATCAAGGAAACTTCACATGCTTCCGGACCTAGAAAAAATCATCACTGCGGACCGCAAGGCACGGAAGGCCGTGGCCCAAGCCAGCCAAGAGGCCGATGCCCTTTTGGCCGAAACCCGGGTGAAGCTCGATTCTCTCAAAGCGGACCTAGACGCAGAGATCGAGCAGCTTAAGAAAACCACGGCCGCAGAAATCTCCCGCCAGGCCGAGACCCAGGCCGCGGAAACCGCCACGGCAACACAGCGTTATGTGGACAAGCTCACCGGCCAAGCCAAAAGCCGGGAGGAGGAGGCCATATCATTCCTGGTATCCCAGGTGCTGGCCGGCTAGGGTTTAAGATTTGGCGCTATGCTTTTGGCAGCGCCAAAATCATGGCCTTGAAAAGCCGCTTGCTGACGCCGGAGGATTATTATTTTCTCCTGCGTACCCGCAGCCTCGATGAGTTTTTGGGGTACCTGACTACCACCGCGTATGGCCCCCTCCTGAGCGGCTGGGACTGGCACGAGCCAGACGCGGAAAGAGATTTTAGCCGCCGGCTTTACGGCGATCTGGGTCAGGCTTACCTTAAAGTTCAAAGAGGTTTGCAGGCCCGGGAGCGGCGCTTCATTGGCATTTTGGCCCGGCGTCTGGTGGCGGAAAATCTTAAGGTGGTGCTCCGGGTCCTGCACCATAAGCTGCCGCCTGGCCAAGGGGCCACTCTGTTGTCCCCTCTGAACGGACTCACTCCCCTGAACTTTGGGGAATTGCTCCACCAGGGCTCCATCCAAGCCTTAATCGATTTTCTCACCCCAACTCCCTGGGGGCCGCCCCTGGGACGAGGCCTGCCCCGCTACTTGAAGGAAGGCAATCTGTTTCCCCTGGAAATGTCTCTGGACCTCTGGGTGTTTCAAGGCATCCGGCGCGGGATAGAGGACCTGTCCGGCGCCGACCGCCGCTTGGCCGGGGCCCTGTTGGCTATTTGGGCGGATCTCACCAACCTTGACTGGCTGGTGCGTTTCAAGGAACTTTACGGCTTCACAGGTGAAGAGATTTACCAATATCTTCTGGAGATCGGCAGGTTTCAAAAACCCCGGGAACGCCGCCGCCTGGCTTTTGCCCCGGATCTTGACGCCCTGGTTGCCGAACTGCCGCCCCACCCTTACGGAAAAATGCTGTTAGGCGCCGGTAAGGTGGCTGAAGTGGAGAGGCGCTTGCAGGACTTCTGGCTGCAGTCCCTTACCAAGGTTCTGGCTCTGCCTCTATTTCAGATTGGTTTGCCCATAGCCTACCTGTTCTTAAAGGAATTGGAAATTGCCGACCTCATTACCATGCTGACCGGTTTACGGCTAAAGCTTACGGCCGACCAGGTACAGCCACATTTGCACGGGAAAGCCGCTGGACAAACCCATGTTTAGACCCGTCCCCATGGTCCTCATTAACCTTCAGGTGGATGAGGAGGATATTTCCCGGGCCACCGCGGTGTTGACCAAACTGCGGATCATGCACCTCATCAACCTGGTCGAGACCCCTTTGGGCAAACTGGGTTACATGGGTCATCTGGAGCGGGATTTGCTCGCCCGCTACGAACGGGCCGGTGAAGAAGTGGATCGCTGGGCCCAGGCCCTGGGCCTCACCCCCCAGGTCTTTGACGTCCCTGCCGATCTCGATCCCGCCAAAGACATTTATCGTCTGGAAGACAGCCTGGAGCGCATCCCCCAGAGCGTGGGCCCGGTAGTCCAGCGCCTGCAGGAGGGCAAGGACCGACTGGCCATTCTCCAGCGCCACCAGGAGAATCTCCGCTATCTTTTGCCCACCGGCATTGATCTGCAAGCATTGACCCAGTTGCAATTCACCCACCTGGTCCCCGGGCTGGTGCCCACCGAGAACCTGGACAAGCTGGAAGAAGCCCTGGCCCACCTGCACCATGCCCTGATTCCCGTAACCTCGGTGGGAGAACAGACCGTGATTCTGGCCGCCTCCCTGGACAAAGACCGGGACGCGCTGGATCAGGCCTTGAAAGGGGCCTTTTTCGAGATCATGGAATTGCCCCGCCAGGCCAGCGGCACCGTTGAGGAGGCTTTGATTTCGCTAACCTCCCAAGTAGCGGATTTGCAGGACACCCTGGCTCGGCTGCAAGCCCAGTGTGACCATCTGAAGGAAGAGCTGGGTCCGGAGTTGGGCCGCCTGCGGAACCGCATCGACCTGACCCGCACCCTGCTCAGAGCCCGGGTGCTGTTCGGCAAGGTGAACCACGCCTACCTCATCAGCGGCTGGATTCCGGCTGCTCTGGTGGACAAACTCAAAGAGGATCTGGCTGCTGAACTCGGCGATCGGGCCCTGGTTGAGGTGCTCAGCCCCGAGACCGTCCCCGGGATTAGAGAGGGCACCCTCAAAATCCCCATTCTTTTCAACAACCCCTTTTTGATCAGGCCTTTTGAACGCCTGACCCGGGCTTACGGCACCCCGGGTTACGGCGAAGTGGAGCCCACCCCTTTCCTGGCCCTAGGTTTTCTGGTGATGTTCGGCCTCATGTTCGGGGACCTGGGCCAGGGTGCGGTGCTGGTGGGGTTGGGCTATCTGATCCTGCGCCGTTTCCTCCGCTATACCGACTACGGCATAATCCTGATGGAATGCGGCGTCTCCTCCATGGTCTTTGGCCTGCTTTACGGCAGCTTCTTCGGCATTGAAGGCCTGCTGCCGGTGCTCTGGTTTTCTCCCTTGAAAAATATCAACTATTTTATGAAGATATCCTTATTGATAGGAGTGGGGATCATCAGCCTCGGCCTGATCTTGAGCTTCATTAACGCGGTTCGCCTGAAGAAGAGGCGGCTGCCGGCCGCACAGCTTTTGGCGGCGCTCTTTTACTGGATCCTGGCCGCTTTGGGCCTGCGTTATCTCATGACCGGCGCCCTGGTGTGGGATTATTGGGTCTCGCTGGTAGTGGGTGCGGTCTCCCTGGTGCTCTTGAGCCTCTTTATCCTGCAGCGTCTGCGGGTCAAACCGGAGAAGGCCAGGCCCCAGGCGGAAGGCAGAGGGCTGCATCTTTTGGAAGGAGCCATCGAGGTGGTGGACGGCACGGTGCGCTATGTGGCCAATACCATTTCCTTTATCCGCATCGCTGCGTTTGCCTTGGCCCACGCCGGCCTGTTTATCGCGGTCTTCTCCCTGGCCGAAACCCTGGGCCGCCTGCAGGGCGGCGGTATTCTGTACTGGCTGACCGTGGCCCTGGGCAACGTGGTCATTATTCTGCTGGAAGGCCTGGTGGTCTCCATCCAGACCGTGCGCCTGGAATACTACGAATTCTTAAGCAAATTCTTCCACGGGGGCGGTGAGCAGTTCACTCCCCTGGAAAGAAAAGCCATATCATCCTGAGGGGGCCTGCAATGATGCGACGTTATGGAATGGCTGGGATCCCGATAATTTTTCTGTCCCTGCTCACCCTGTGTCTCTGGACGGGGGCCGCCTGGGCTGCGCCGGAGACCGTTTCCAACCCGGAGGTGATGAAATGGGCCTTCCTTTCCGCCGCCATTGCCGCGGGCTTGAGTGCCATCGGCGCTGCAGTGGCCGTGGCCGCGGTGGGGGCTGCGGCTTTGGGAGCCATGAGCGAGAAGCCGGAATTAGCCGGCCGGGCCCTGATTTTCCTGGGTTTGGCCGAAGGCATCGCCATCTACGGCCTTATCGTGGCTATTATGATCCTGGGCCGGGTTTGAGAAAACATTATTTTTAACTTTGAACCTTGAAGTCTTTGCCCTTGGTTTCAAAATGGATTTTTTCATCATCGCCGACCCCCATACCTATCTGGCCTTTGCTCTGGCCGGTGTGCCCGGCGGCCAAGCCGAAACCGCCGAGCAGGCCCGGCGCTTGTTTCAGGAGGCCCGAGAGAGTCCTGGGATTGGCCTGATCCTCATCACCGAGCGCCTGGCCGAAGGTATTCGGGAGGAAGTGGATGCCCTGCGCTGGGAAGGCGGCGGGACCCTGGTGGTGGAAATACCCGATCTGGCCGGTCCCCTGCCCCGGGAAGAAACGCTCCTGGACCGGGTGCGAGCCCTCATGGGCCTGCCCAAATGAGAAAAATACTTGCCCGCAAAAATTTGAAAGTACCCATGACCAGAATTTTCTTCACCGAAAACCGAAAACCGAAAACTGAAAACTATCTTTATGCCTCTCTATGAACAAGTTGATCTCCTCTGTCAGGCCGTTCTGACCCAGGGGAGGGAAGAAGCCGAGAAAATTTTACAGCAGGCCCGCACCCAGGCCGATCACCTGGAGACCGCGGAAAAAGGCCGGGAACAGGAGGTCCTGGAACGCACCCGTAAGGAGGTCCAAGCTCGGGCGCACCACGACGCCCGTAATCTCGTGGACCGGGCCTCCCTGGAAAGCAAGCGTCGGGTCGCGGAAGCGAAGGAGGTTGTCATGAACCGGGTCTTCGAGCTTGCCAGGGCGCGTTTACTGGCCTTCCGGGATTCTCCTGAGTATCCTGACTGGCTCAGGAAAATGCTTCTCAAAGCAGTGAGCGAACTCGGCGGCGGGAGCTGCCGATTGGTGGCCCATCCCGAGGATGCTTCCCGCCTCACTGCCGACCTCTTAGACGAAGTGAGCCGGGAAACAGGCGTGTCCCTGGAATTGGCAACCGACGGCCAGGCTTCTCCCGGCGGCTTCCTGGCCCTCAGCGCCGACGGCCGCCTGCGCTACGACGCCACCTTTCAGGGCATCCTGGACCGCAAGCGCGACAGTCTGCGCACTGAACTGGCCAAGCTCTTATGGCAGGCGGAGGAGCGATAAGCTATTAGCTGCCAGCTATCAGCTTATTAAAAAGGAAAACAAAGCTTACAGCCTTAAGCTTAAAGCATAACACCTAAAGCTCACGGCCTAATCCAAAAACCGCTCTTATGGACGAAGCCCAGACCGTCGAATCCCCGAAAGTCCTCTGGGTCTCCGGACCGGTGCTCAAAGCTTCCGGCGGGGGCCGCCTCTCCATGTATGAAGTGGTGGAGGTGGGAGCCGAACGGCTGGTGGGCGAGGTCATCGAGCTTAACGAAGAGGTGGCCACCATCCAGGTCTATGAGGACACCAGCGGCGTCAAACCCGGCGACCCTGTCGCCGGCCAGGGAGCCCCCCTGTCGGTGGAGATCGGCCCGGGCCTAGTGGGACGCATCTTTGACGGCATGCAACGCCCCCTCACCGTGCTCCAGGAAGCCAGCGGCGCCTTTATCCGCCGGGGGATTGCGGTTACCGCCCTGGAACGGGAGCGGGTCTGGACCTTTACCCCGAAACTCAAGGCCGGAGACGTTATCCAGGGCGGGGACATCCTGGGTACTGTCTCCGAAACCCTGGCCCTGGAACATCGGGTGCTGGTGCCGCCCCAGGTCAGCGGCGAGCTCATTGAGATGGCCCCCCAGGGAGAATACACCCTGAACGACATCATCGCCCGGGTGCGCCCGGAGCAGGGGGACCACCTCCCCCTCTACCTCTGGCACCGCTGGCCGGTGCGCCGGGTCCGGCCGTACCGGGAGCGCCTTCTACCCGCCGAACCCCTCATCACCGGCCAGCGGGTCATGGACGCCCTGTTCCCCCTGGCCCAGGGCGGTACCGCGGCCATCCCCGGCGGCTTCGGCACCGGCAAGACCATCACCCAGCACCAGCTTTCCAAATGGTGCGCCGCGGACTTGATCGTCTACGTGGGTTGCGGTGAGCGGGGCAATGAAATGACGGGCATCCTCACCGAACTCCCCAGCCTTGCCGACCCCAGGACGGGCCACGCCCTCATGGAGCGCACCGTCCTTATAGCTAATACTTCCAACATGCCGGTGGCGGCCCGGGAGGCCTCCATCTATACCGCTATCGCCCTGGCCGAAGCCTTCCGGGACATGGGCTATCATGTGGCCCTGATGGCCGACTCCACCTCTCGCTGGGCCGAGGCTTTGCGGGAAATCTCCGGCCGACTGGAGGAGATGCCCGCGGAAGAAGGCTTTCCCGCGTATCTGGCCACAAGGCTCGCCGAGTTCTATGAGCGGGCCGGGAGCGTCACCACCCTGGCCGGCGACTCGGGCTCGGTCTCCATCATCGGCGCAGTCTCGCCCCCCGGCGGCGATTTTTCCGAACCGGTGACCCAGCACACCAAGCGCTTCGTGCGCTGCTTCTGGGGCCTGGACAAGGAACTGGCTGCAGCACGTTCCTTCCCGGCCATCAACCCCACGGACAGTTACAGCGAATATGTCGAGGCGGTGGCTCCCTGGTGGGCCGAGCACGTGGACCCGAGCTGGCAGGAAATGCGAGAGGAGACCATTGCCATTCTTCAGGAAGACGCGCAGCTCCAGCGCATCGTCAAACTCATCGGCGAAGAGGCCCTGCCTGATGCCCGCCGCCTGACCCTGGAAGCGGCCCGGTGGCTCAAGGAAGGCTTTTTGCAGCAAAGCGCGTTCGACGTGAAGGACATGTTTTGCCCCCCGGTCAAACAGATGAAGATGCTCCACCTGATTTTGAACACCTATCACCAGGCCAAGGAAGTCCTGACCAAGGGTGTTCCCTTCTATAAAATCAGGGAGATCGACGAATTGGCCGACCTCCTGCGGATGAAGTCCCTGTGGACCGAAGAGCAGTTGGAAGAATTCGACCGTCTGGAAGAAACTTTGGCGTCTCGCCTGGAAGCGCTGGCGTTGTAACCTATAGGACCTCTTTCCACCGGGAAGGGGGGCTTAGTTGGATGATCGCGGAGATACTTGGAAAAAGTCTCTATGTCATCCTGAGCGAAGCGAAGGATCTAGATTCTTCGGTCGCTTCGCTCCCTTAGAATGACAGGTATGGAGATATTTGCCCGTGGCTCGGTCGATCTCATCAACTTTGAACCTTGAACTTTGAACTAAAACAGCCATGACCCCAGACTACACACCCTCTGCCCGGGAATACCTTAGCCTGAAATCCATCTCCGGCCCCCTTCTGGTCCTGGAAGGGGTTAAGAATGTGGGGTATGACGAGAGTGTCGAGATTATCCTGGAGAGCGGCGAGCGGAAGATGGGCCGGGTCATCGCCGCCGGCTGGGGCGAAACCGTGGTGGAGCTCTTCGGGGACACCATGGGTCTCAGCCTCAAAACCCAGGTGCGCTTCGCCGGCCGGCCCCTCATGTTCCCGGTCTCCGAGGACCTTCTGGGCCGCATCTTCGACGGCCTGGGGCGGCCTCGGGATGACGGCCCGGAGCCGGTGGGCGAGGCCTATCGCAACGTCAACGGCCAGCCCATTAACCCCACGGCTCGAACCTACCCCCAGGAGTTCATCCAGACGGGCATCTCCGCCATCGACGCCATGAACACCCTGGTCAGGGGTCAGAAGCTCCCCATCTTCGCCCTGAGCGGCCTGCCCCACCACGAACTGGCCGAACAAATTGTCCGCCAGGCCCGCCTCCCGGGGGAAAAAGAGCGCTTCGCCGTGGTCTTCGCGGCCATGGGGGTGCCCCACGACGTGGCCAACCTCTTCCGCCAGGCCTTTGAGGAGAGCGGCGTTCTCACCAACGTGGTCATGTTCTTAAACCTGGCGGACGACCCGGCCATTGAGCGCCTCATCACCCCTCGCCTCGCCCTCACCGCGGCGGAATACCTGGCCTTCGACAAGGACCACCACATCCTGGTGGTGCTCACCGACATGACCAACTATTGCGAGGCCTTGCGCGAGGTGGCCAGTTCCAAGGGCGAGGTCCCCAGCCGCAAGGGTTACCCCGGCTATCTCTACAGCGACCTGGCCTCCTTGTTCGAGCGGGCCGGAAAAATTACCGGCAGGACGGGGTCCATTACCCAATTGCCCATTCTCACCATGCCCAATGACGACATCACCCATCCCATTCCGGATCTCACGGGCTACATCACCGAAGGGCAGATCGTCCTGGACCGTAGCCTGGCCCAGCAGGGTATTTATCCCCCCATCAACGTGCTGCCGTCCCTGTCCCGCCTCATGAGCGACGGCATCGGGGAAGGCAGGACCCGGGCCGACCACGCCCACGTGTCTTCCCAACTTTATTCGTCTTACGCCAAAGTGCAGCGCCTCAAGGCCCTGGCCACCATCATCGGCGAGGACAGCCTCTCCGCGCAGGACCGCCAGATTCTCAGTTTCGGCCGGGCTTTCGAAGAAAATTTCCTCAACCAGGGGCACGAAGAGAACCGAGACATCGACACCACCCTGAACCTGGCCTGGCAGGTGCTAAAGGAACTACCCCGGAGCGAACTAACCCGGGTGACTGAGGGAGAAATCGACACCTATGGTCAAAGAGCGGACTAAAAAATAAAATGAATTCTTCCAACCGGAAACCGAAAACTGAAAACCGTATTTTATGGCTCGCTTGACCGTCGCCGTCACCAAAGGCAATCTCCTCCGGCTCAAGGATGAATACGCCCTGGCCTCGGAAGCCTTGACTTTCCTGGAGGAGAAACGGGACCTGCTGCTGGGAGAGCTGCTGCGGTTCCAGGCCCAGGCGGCCAAACTCCGCCGGGGCGTGCACCAAGCCCTGGAAGAGGCCTACCAGCACGTACGGGCCGGCCTTCTCAGTGTGGGTGAAGAAGGTGTGGCTCGGGCTGCCCTCGGGGTGGAAGGCGACGATCAGCTTATCTTAAAGGAACGATCTTTCTTGGGACTGCCCATGCCGATAGTAAAATTTCAGGCCGGCAGCCGGCGACCCCGGTTTAGTTTCGCCGGCACCGTGGGTGCCCTGGATGAATGCCATCTGAGTGTGCGTGAGACCCTGGCCGATATCGCCCAACTGGCAGAAGTGGAAGCGGTGGTGTGGCGGCTGGCCGCGGAGTTGCAGCGCACCGTGCGCCGGGCCAACGCCCTCAATTATGTGATGATCCCCAGTTACCGGGAAACCGTCAATTATCTGGAGGCCGCCCTGGAAGAGCGGGAAAGGGAAGCCCTGTTCCAGCTGAAGCGGCTCAAGGCCAGCCGGCCCCAGGAGACCTGAAATGCCCCATATCAGTAAAATTTTGGTCCCCATCGACGGCTCCGAGGCCTCCCGGGCGGCCCACCGCCTGGCCTTGGATCTGGCCGGAGCCTACCGCGCCGAACTTATTTTGCTCTATGTGGTGGATTCCTCAGTCCTGGAGGAGCTATCCCGCCTCTCCGGCCAGGAGCAGCCCCGCCTCATACACGACATGGAACAGAGCGGCCACAGCCTCCTCGCTTCCCTGGCCCGGGAGGCCCAATCCCAGGCGGTAAAAGCCACGCAGGACCTGCATCATGGCATGCCCGATGAGATTATCATGCGGGAGGCGGCACGCCATCGGGCCGACCTCATCGTCATGGGCAAGGTCGGCCGCAAGGGACACCGCCGATCCTTGGTGGGCTCAGTGACGGAAAGGGTCCTCGAAGCTTCAGATTTGCCAATACTGGTGGTCAGCCCCCCATGACCCCAGGTACTCTAACAGGATTGGATTACAAACATTGAACTATATCCTGTTAACTTGATAATAAAGATTTCTCTAATGGTGCTCGGCTGGATAGTCCTTTTTAGTGTGTTAGGGAGCATCGGTGCTGTGCTTGGCGCAGCTTTGATCCTGGTATTTCCGAAGCATACCCGCACCTCCCTTATCCCTAATCTGATCAGCTATGCTACTGGCACCCTTTTAGGAGCGGTTTTTTTGGGGCTTCTCCCTCGGGCTTTACAAAAAACCTCTCCCCAGAAAATTCTGATATGTGTCTTGATAGGAATACTGCTTTTCTTCATTTTGGAAAAATTAGTTATATGGCGCCATTGCCATGACGCGGAGTGTGAAGTGCATGGCACTGCTGGTCCCTTGATTCTCTTTGGAGATGCTTTTCACAATATTACGGATGGAGTAATAATCGCTGGGGCCTTTCTTATTTCCATACCACTGGGGGTAGCTACTGGACTGGCGGTAGTAGCTCATGAAATCCCTCAAGAGGTGGGAGATTTTGGCATCTTGCTGGATAGCGGTTATTCTCGCCTTAAGGCGCTGATTTACAATACGCTATCGTCTCTATCAACATTGCCTGGAGCGCTTTTAGGATATTACTTTTTTTCACAGCTGCAACAAGTCCTGCCTTATGTAGCTGCCTTGGGGGCGGCGAGTTTTCTTTATATCGCTTTAGTGGATTTAACCCCTGCGCTGCACCGACGGCCTGGCCTGTTAGATAGTTTGTTTCAACTTTGTCTTATCGTGGCCGGCATTATCACCATATGGCTTATTCGCTTGGGATGATCACCCGGCTCGGTCTGCGGCGCCCTATCTACTGGGCAACCTCAACCAATGGCCATTTTTGGCCAGTCGAGCGACGGCGTATACTCCCCCTGGGAAATGGTTGTAAGCTTGTAAGTAATCTGGAGGCAGGACAGTGAAGAACAAGGAGATCGCTAGAATCTTTACTGAAATCGCCGAATACCTGGAAATGGAAGGGGTAGCGTTCAAACCTTATGCCTACCAAAAAGCCGCCTTCACCCTGGAAACGTTAAAAGACGACGTGGAAGACCTCCACAAAAAGGGCGGCCTCAAGGCACTCAAGGGTATTCCTGGGGTGGGTGAAAGCATCGCCCTGAAAATCGAGGAGTATTTAAACACCGGTAAGATTCAGTACTACGAAGATTTCAGAAAGAAATTCCCCATCGAGCTGGATGAAATCGTCTCAGTGGAAGGTGTAGGCCCCAAGAAAGCCAAAGTGTTGTATGAAAAATTGGGCATTAAGACCTTAGAAGAACTGGAAGAATCAGCCAAGGCCCATGAAATTGCCCCCCTGTTCGGCTTCGGGGAAAAGACCGAAAGGAACATCCTGCAAGCCATTGATTTCTTAAAAGTCAGCAAAGGCAGATTTCTCTTAGGGGAAATTCTCCCCATCGCTCGCCAAGTCCAGGAGAAATTGCGGAGCTTACCAGTGGTTGAACAGGTGGACACTGCCGGCTCGGTCAGGCGGATGAGAGAGACCATCGGGGACGTAGATTTTTTGGTGATTTCCACCGATCCTGCTATGGTAATGGATTTTTTCGTGACGCTCCCAGGGGTGGTCAAGGTACGGGGCAAAGGAGCCACCAAGTCTTCGGTACGGATGAAAGAAGGCTTTGACATGGATCTTCGGGTGATTCCCCCGGCCAGCTACGGTGCCGCCCTCCAATACTTCACCGGCTCCAAAGACCACAATATAGCCCTCAGGAAAATCGCCATCGACAAGGGCCTTAAGCTAAGCGAGTACGGCCTCTTCAAAGGGCCGCAGATGATCGCCGCCCATACCGAAGCAGAGGTTTATGCCAAACTGGGGATGCCCTGGATTCCTCCGGAACTCCGGGAGAACCGGGGGGAAATCGAGGCCGCCCTAGCGGGCCGCCTCCCCAACCTCATTGGCTATGGCGACATCAGGGGCGACTTGCATGTGCACAGCAACTGGGACGGCGGGGCCGACTCCATTAACGAGATCGTCCAGGCGGCCCTGGCCCTGGGCTATGAATACGTGGGCATCTCGGATCACACCAAGTTTCTCAAGATCGAGCGCGGTCTGGATGAAGAGAAGCTCCGGGCCCGGAATCAGGAGGTTGACGAAATTAACGCCAGGCTGGCCCGGGAGGACAAAAAATTCCGGGTCCTCAAGGGCTGCGAAGCCAACATCATGGCGGACGGTTCAATTGATATCACGGATGAGGCGCTGGCCGAGCTCGATTTTGTCATTGCCGGGGTCCATTCCCATTTCAAGCAGCCTCGGGAGGAAATGACCCGGCGGATTCGCACGGCCATGCACAACCCTCACGTGGACATCATCGCGCACCCCACCGGCCGCATCCTGAAACGTCGGGAGGAGTATGAAGTAGCCGTCGACGATCTCCTTAAGGCCGCCCAGGAGACGGGCACCATCTTAGAGATCAACTCCTACCCGGGACGGCTGGACCTGGGGGATGTAAATATCCTGGCAGCCAAGCAAGCAGGCATCAAGATGGTCATCAGCACCGACACTCACAACGTGGACCAGCTTCACCTGATGCCTTTCGGCATCTCCCAGGCCCGCCGTGGTTGGGCCGAGAAGCAAGATATCATCAATGCCTGGCCGGTGGAGGAGCTGTTGAGGTTGATTAAATGATAAATTCTCCATGTAATTTAGGTTGGGAATTCAACCTGCCATACCCTCTTCCACGATATGCCGAGGAAACCGTCATTTTGGGTTTCTGATACTTTTTTCTGAAAAAGGAGTGATTTTGGATAAGGCAATTGCATCCTTTGTGGAGCGCCTGAAAAAGGATATTGTCCTCGTAGCGGAAGGCTATATCTTTGAACTGGAAAGGCGTGGTTACCTGAAGGCCGGACCGTACGTACCTGAAGTGGTGCTGAAGCACCCCGACGTAGTAAAAGAATTGCACAGCGAATTCTTACGGGCCGGATCCGAAATTGCCGTGGCCTGCACGTATTATGGACATCAGGCCAAATTAAAATCTATTGGCCGCGAGGATATCGTCGCAGAACTTAATCTTAAAGCGGTGGCCATGGCCAGGGAGGTGGCTCAAGAAACTGGCGCCCTCACAGCCGGCAATCTGTCTAACACCTGGCAATATGATCCGAATGACCCTAAAAATTCTGGCAAGGTGGTTCAGGCTATTTTCGAGGCCCAGGCCAGGTGGGCTGTCAATGGGGGTGCTGATTTGATCATTGCTGAGACGTTTAGTCATTTGGGCGAAGCGCGTATCGCCCTTAAAGTCATCAAGGGAGTGGGTTTACCAGCGGTTGTTACATTCATTCCATTGCGGGAAAAAAGCCTCGACGGCTATAGGTGGGATGAAGCCTGTAAGATCCTGGAAGATGAGGGGGCGGCCGTCGTTGGGCTTAATTGCGGCCGAGGACCGACCACCATGATTCCCATCCTTGAAAGAATACGCCAAAAGGTAAGTGGCTATGTGGCTGCTCTGCCCGTGCCCTACCTCACGACAAAGGAGCAGCCCAGCTTTTACGACTTGCGGTTGCCAACCCATGAGAGCGCCTTCCCTCTGGCCTTAGAGCCATTTCAGTTAAACCGCTTCGAAATGGCTGATTTTGCGGTCAAGGCACGAGATATGAGCATAAATTATATTGGCATTTGTTGCGGGGCAGGTCCGCATCATGTCCGCGCCATGGCGGAATCCCTGGGCCGCACTGTTCCTGCGAGTGAATATTCGCCGGATCTCTCGTTACACCCCATTCTCGGGGATCCTAGCAGGAAACAACTTTTCGGTGCTATTTAAATTAAGAACATATCTTGTTGCTATAATAACCTTTTTTGCCATTATATTTCCTGCAACTAAGGGTCACTGTTTACCTGCCGGCCTCACGGGGTTGGGGCCCGAATTGAGGTTCTGCCCTGAAGTCAGACTATATTGACGCTGTTGCGAAACTCTTTAAGGAGAGGACCGGGACCACAGGCACCCCGCCCCACCCTCAAACTCGCCTCCATCCCCCTGTAAGAGCTGGATTCATCAAGCCCCGAGGCGCCGTACCAGGCGCCCTTATATGTTAGCAATCGGGGCAACTTTGAACCTGCCTCACTCAACCCCGGCCCAGTAGCCATCAACGTTGGCCTGGATTTCGGCAATGAGGGCGTCGCGGCGCTCCGGGTGGAAGAGGTGAGCGAAGCGCCCCTGTTTTTCCAGGTATTCCTCCACCGGCAGGCGGGGGTGGGGGATTTTGGTGTGCACCACCTGGCCGTCAATATACTCCTTCAGGGGCCAGATGCCGGTTTTGACCGCAAGCTTGCCGATCTCCACTGACTCTTTGGGGTCAAAGTCCCAACCCGTGGGACAGGGCGCCAGGGTGATGATCATTCTCGGCCCCTGGAGGTTTTTGGCTTTCTCGATTTTTCTGGCCAAATCAAGAGGCTCGGCGCCCACCACCGTGGCCACGTAGGCCGGGCGGTGCGCCGCCCAGATGGCAAAGAGATCCTTTTTATAGCCGGGAAAGCCCCGGACTCCCCGGCTGGTGGCGGTGCGGGCCGCGTGGGGGGTGGCCTCTGAGTACTGTTGCCCCGTGTTGCCGTAACCCTCGTTGTCATAGCAGATGTAAATAAAATCCAGCCCTCGTTCCATGGCGCTGGAGGTGGCCGACAGCCCCATGCCGTAAGCGGCGCCGTCCCCTGTCAGGACCACCACTTCCAGATCCTCTGCCGGCCCCAGGCGCCCTTTCTTCACAAGAATATCCAGGGCGTCCCTCACCCCCTGGGCCCCGGCCGGGGCCGAGGCCATGGCCGTATAAAGCCAGGATCCCCGAAAGGGTGTGAAGGGATAGACGGCCATTAAAGTCATGCAACCCGCGGCGTTAACGAATACGGTCTTGGCCCCCAGGATATCGTAAATCTCATGGATAGCCTCCAACCCCCCGCACCCGGCGCACATGGGCGTCCCGGTCCCCAACAGATGGGTGGAGGGCAGGGGGCTTTTCCGCTTGGATCTGCTGGTATTCATGGTTTTTCCCCCAATCTGGATCGCTCCACCTGCGCAATAGCCTGAAGTTTCCGCAATTCTCGCAGTTCATCTTCAGTAAACAGGAGTCTCGGCGGGGGGGCCTGGCCCTCCTCAGCTGCCTGACGGGTGACTTTGGCCATCTCGAATAATTCTTCCAGGGCAATGTCCCGGCCTCCCAGGCCACCGATGAAGCTCACCAGCACCGGCGCGTTTGGCTGGCCATAGAGGGCCGAGGCCAGTTCGGTATGAAGCACCCCGCCCTTGCCCATGGACAGGTTTTGGTCGATGACCGCCGCGCCCCGCTTGCCCGCCAGCAACTCCCGCAGGCGAGCCTCCGGAAAAGGCCGGAGCAGGCGGGGGCGCACCAGGCCGATCTTCCAGCCGACCTCCCGGAGCCGATCCACGGCTTCCCGAGCCTTGGTGGCAAAGGAGCCCACCATAACATAGACCAGGTCCGCATCCTCCGTGTGGTAGGCTTCCACCGCCTCGTGGCTTCTCCCGAAGGTCTCCGCGAATTCCCGGGCAATTTCGTCATACGCAGCCAGGCCGTTCCGAGACGCCAGGTGCACTTCAAAGCGAAAATAAGAGTATGGCGTCCCGCCCAGCACCGCCACTGCCTGGCTCACCGGAGTGCTGGCCCGGAAGCTTATGGTGCCGGGGTCGAAGGGCCCGATGAAACGCTGGACCGCGTCGGCGTCAGGAATGGTCACCGGCTCCCGGGTAAAAGAGAGGTAGAAGCCGTCCAGGTTGACAATCACCGGCAGGCGCACCCGCCCATCCTCCGCCAGGCGATAAGCCAGGAGCACACTGTCCAGTACTTCCTGACAGGTGGCGCAGTGAATCTGCAGGAAGCCACTATCCCGGGCCGCCATGATGTCATTGTGGTCCGACTCCAGGGTAAGGGGCGCGGACAGGCCCCGGGAGACATTCATTAACACAAAAGGCGCCCGCCACCCCGCCACGGTATAGAACATTTCCATGGCATACAGGAGCCCCTGGCTGGAGGTGGCGCTGAACACCCGCACCCCGGTGGCGGCCGCAGCCCCGGCCGCAGTGAGCATGGAATGCTCGGAGTCCATGGTCACCATGCGGCAATCCATCTCGCCGGTATCAATCCATTTGGCTATGGTTTCGATGATTTCCGTCTGGGGAGTGATGGGGAAAGCCGGCAGGTAGTCAATTTGCGCCAGCCGGGCTCCCCAGGCTGCGGCGCCGTTGCCGGTCATCATAGTGCGCGTCATGTTTGGCTACCTCCCCCGGCTGCGGCAGCCGCTTCCTGCTCCGGTATGGCCCGGATGGCATGGGACGGACACGAGGACATACAGATCAGGCAGCCCTTGCAGTGCTGATAATCGATCTCTGGATAGCCTTCCTCGTTAACGCTGATGGTGCTGTCCGGGCACAAGGTGCTGCAGATCCAGGCGCAACGCTTACACCGGTCATAATCGATGACGGGACGCATGGTGCGCCACAGCCCCGTCGGCACCTGTTCGCTGGTGGCCGGGGCGTGAATGATAGGCGCGGCAATGTCAGCCTCTTCAAAGGGCACCTCGATCCAGGAGGGTTCCTCGTAGGCGTCCGCTGGGGGATCCTTCCCTTCAGTGACGCATCCGGCGTGATCTGCCAGGAGATCATACGCTTCAAGGGCCTTATCAAGATCTTTGGCCACCACGTCTTCGCCCAGGTGGGCCAGTTCATCCTGGATCGCCTGCACCAAAGATTCCCGGGGGATCACCCCCACCAGATGGGCGGCGGCGCCGGTGCAAACAGCCCCGATATACCTGAGTTCCAACACGTCACCCGATTCTGCTGCAGCCAGCAAGGGTAAAACTAAACCCGGAAAGTTCAGCCTTTCTTTCCAGACTTCTGGTGTTTCCGCACTCTTGATGAGGAAAACCGTATGTTCAGTGACCCCTGAGAGCACCCCCGCGGCCGGGATGGTCACCAGAGTATCATCCGCCACGATGACCAGGTCCGGGCGGCGGATGATGCCCCGCTCGTTGATAGCGCTTTTGGAGGCGCGGACATAGGCAAAGATAGGCGCGCCCCGGCGTTCCGCTCCATAGCGGGGGGCGTCCTGAACCTCAAAGCCTGCGAGAAAAAAAGCTGTGCCCAGTATGCGACCCGCCGTTTTCATACCCTGGCCGCCCCGGCCGTGAAAACGGATGCGATACATAATGCTCTCCGGAGTTTTTTGCTGTAGTTAAAAAATAGACCAGCGTTTCCAGGCCATGGCTCGTTTAACCCGCTTGACGGCCAGGGACATCGCCGCTTCCCGGGGGAGTATCTTTCTGGTCTTCGACTCATCGAGCACAAAGCGGGTATTGCGACAGACCTTGTCGACAATGGCTTGGAAGACGGCAGTCTGGTTTGCTCCCTGGTATTCCATGGCCGCGCAGATCACCCCGCCGGCATTGGCAATGAAATCCGGCACGCATAAGACGCCTTTTTCATGGAGATATTTTTCGGCGCCCAAGGTTAAGGGGATGTTGGCCCCCTGAACCACCAGCTTGGCCTTGAGCCGATCCACATTATCCTCATTGATCACATCAGGGCGAGCCGCGGGAATCCAGATGTGACAGTCGAAGTCAATCACCGCATCCCGGTCGAACTTTTCCCCCTTGGGATAATCGATCACACTTTTGCCTTCATCCTTTAGCCTGATGAGCTCATCCACCTCGAGGCCCTCCGGATGGTAAACCGACCCTTGGGAATCCGCGGCGCCCACCAGTATGGCGTTCTTAGCGGCCAGGAACCGGGCGGTGTGCTTCCCCACCGCCCCGAACCCCTGGATCACCACCCGGGCTTTTTCCAGCTTGAAGTCGCAAAAGTACCCGCAATACTGCAAGGCAACCTCGGTCACATGGCTGAGCCCCCAACCGGTGACGCCGATTTCGTCCAGGGGGATGCCGCCGATTTCCGCCGGCAGCCCTACTACCCGGCCAATTTCGTCTTTGATCCAGGCCATGCACTCCTCGTCCGTGCCCATGTCCGGGGCAAAGATGTATTCCTGTTCGCTCCGCAAGGAGCAGGCCAGGGCCCGAATCAGGCGTTCCTTGTCAGGCTTGGGCATCTTGGGGTCGCCGTAGAGGACCACCTTGCCGCCCCCGTGGGGCAAACCGGCGGCGGCATTCTTCAGCGTCATGGCCCGGGCCAGTCGGAAGCACTCCTCGGTGGTGACATCCGGGTCCAGGCGCACACCGCCCAGGGCCAACCCACAGGCCAGATTATCCACCACCAGCACCGCCTTCAAATTAACCGATGGTTCGGAGACATGAATGATTTTCACCGGCCCTAGCTCGTCGGCAAATTGAAAAATGGCCTCCATGGATGACTCCTATCCTTATTAACCTTAACATTATAAGATACCTTGTCCAAAAGAACACTGGTGAATGAACGAGACGGCCCTGGGCCTCTGTTCTCATTGATCTATTGGGGTTCTGGGCAATGCGGTCGTCGGCCAACCTTGCTCGGTCAGCAAGCTATTAGGAGAGTAGTCGCCGGGGTAGGAGATCCCTCATCTGGTCTAGGCGTGCTATCACTAGCTAGTGTGAATAACTGCTCTCATTAGAAACTTATCAAGCCGCTGAAAATTCTAAATATCCTTCCCATATCAACACAACAATATCATCGTATAGGGCACAAGCCTTTTTAGGTCCCGTTTAGCCTTTCCATGGGCAAATCCCATCCAGTTCTGATATTCAGATGCTCTCTTTAATTTTTTAGACTAAGGGGATAACTCCAGAGTTTGGCAAGCTATCCACCATCGGACAAAACCCCTCTGCACAGAATTTTTTTCATATTATAATACTTTTTAAAAGGAGGCCCCTGGCAGCTTTTTGTGTTTATGGATGCGGTGGCCAAGGCTACCACTTAATCTCGGCTAATTATTGTTAGGGCGCCACTTGCAGCCAATAAGTGGCACTCTTTACGGGGGGCACCTCAATGAACAATGTCCTGACTCACCCCGACGCTTCAATCAGTGTCGAAGAAAGCAATGGAAAGCTTGCGATCTCGGTCGAACCAAGAAGCGGTCTCTTCGCTTTAAAAAAGAAATGGGTAACAGACTACTCACTTGAACTTATCGAACATGTCCTTCGGGTTAAGGAACCAGCTTATCTCTGCGACGAAATCATGCGAGACGAAGATCCACTTTACATTCAGCATTCTTTTCATTGGGCTATCATGAGCTTCGCCGGGAAGGAAGACTTTGCCGGACGGCGCATGCTTGACTTCGGCTCAGGGAGTGGAGCCTCAAGTATGGTATTGGCTCGGATGTTTCCCGAAGCCAAGATAGTAGGCGTCGACTTAGTGTCTGATTATGTGGAACTCGCCCAGCACCGGGCGAAATTTTACGGTGTGGAAGACCGTGTCAGTTTTCAACTCTCACCGGATTCAAACAGCCTCCCGCCAAAGATCGGCGATTTTGACTTTATCATAATGTCAGCCGTATTCGAGCATCTTCTCCCAAGCGAACGGCAGACAATCTGGCTCTCCTTTGGGCGCATTTGAAACAGGGTGGCATTATATTTCTTAACCAGACGCCTTACCGCTGGTTTCCCATTGAAAACCATACGACCGGCCTACCGCTAATTAACTATCTACCCGACCGCCTCACGCTTTACGATTGTTGAAAAAAGCTAAATACAATCCCCTTAAATAACATATAAATCAGCATAGAACAGCGATTGCAACCAGTTACAGTTTGTCGCCACCCGTCCGAGCCATAAAGTTTACCAAAAGTTTACCAGTAATTTATTTTTTCCTGGCTTTTTGGTGTCTTGAGTATGCCTATTATGCACCTTTAACATGAGCTATTTCCATAAGTTATTACTTTTACCTATTTTCCCATTTTTACCATGTCCCGTTTCGCATGCAGGAGGTCAGGGGTTCAAGTCCCCTCATCTCCACCAAAGCTTTTAGGGAATTAGGGGTCGACTGCAGTCGGCCTTGATTTTTTCTGGGAAGGTGTCATGGGAAGGTGGACCGAAGTTTTCTCGCCAAGACGCCAAGATGGAAAAGACCTCATTCCCACCTTTTCTGGATAATGGATTCCCAAAATGACCGGCAGGAAATTTGTTGGTGATGGGGGGACCTTGCAGCCCGAGTGAGATACAATAATTTTAACTTAAGTTCAGGAATAAGTACATAAAACTTCCTAAGAAATTACCGTATTCCCGAAGGTGGCCTGAAATCAAAGTTCCAGGCTGGTGAGACCTTCCCGAATGGCATACTTGGTGAGCTCGGCCAGACTCCGGATGCCGAGCTTATGGATGATCTGCTGGCGATGGGTATCTACTGTCTTAACACTGATGTCAAGAAGTTGAGCTATTTGGCTGGTGCGCTTGCCTTCAGCCAGGAGGCGCAGCACCTCGCGCTCCCGGCTAGTAAGCACCGCCAGAGCTGTCTGATTGGAGGCGGGGTTAAGAGTGACGAGGTCTTTGACCACGACTTCGGTGACCAAGGGGCACAGATAGGTCTTGTTGGCCATGACCAAGCGGATGGCCTGGGCCAATTCCTCGAACGCGGAGTCCTTCAGAAGGTAGCCCCGGGCCCCGGACTTGAGCATGTTCATGACGAAACGCTGATCAGGGTACATGGAAAGAGCAATGATCTTCACATCCGGCAACTCGGACAGTATTTGGCGAGTAGCCTCAATCCCGTTCAAGTCCGGCATTTTAATGTCCATGAGGACGACATGGGGGCGGAGCTTTTTCGTCAGATTCACAGTGGATTGTCCGTCCTCTGCCTCCCCCACCACCTGCATGTCAGGTTCTTTTTCTATTAGGACCTTCAGTCCCTGACGTACAATCTGATGATCATCGGCAATAATGATGCGAATGTCCACTATCTCTCTCCTTGTCGGTCTAAGTGTCCGGAAAATGAAACATGCCAGTGGATAACCGGCTGAATCTATTCTTAGCTCGTGTAGTTACTCCTGTCCTCCGGAATAATGAGCCTGCAAGCAATATATTCTCAAACTGATGATTGAAGAAATACCCAGATCTAAAAAATACCAAAATCGTGGGGACTTAAACTCGGGTGGGAATTTATTTTATGATGGCTTGGGTTTAGGGGAGGAGGCCGGTGGGCCCGACCCCTTCCCCCTAAAGAACTATCGGGACCAATAGACCCGGACGAACTTATTCATTTCAGACCAGCGGAAATCCAGTTCTCCCTTGTAGGCCCGATAGACAGCCCGGCCCAGGTGTTGGGCCAGTTTCTCGGTGGTGGTCTCCACCACCAGGCGATCTTTGCCCTCCTCAGTCATGCTGACAATCCGGTCGGCTACGCTGCGGCCAGCCACCCGCTCAGCTTCATTTTTCAGGAGCGTCAGGATCTCGTCCTTATGCTCCTTCAGAAATTCCCCACTCAAAGTCAGGATGCCATCCGGGTAATGGTCCTTGATTTTGCGGCAGGTGGGACAGGTGACCTCCTTCACCTTGTCAGAGCCGGCCAGTTTATCGGCCAGCTTCTCGTCAAAAAACCAGCGCTTGTTCTGGTAAATCGCCCGACAGGTGGAACATAGGGAGGCCTCCTGACCTTCCGGCGGCTGATAGGGGTCCTCTGTGCGGCCTACGTGCCCGAACTTCTTACCTTTTTGACCGGTCCACTTGCGTTCCTGGTATCTGCCCATAAAAAGACCTCCCGTAATAGGTGGGATGAAGGCAGTTATCTGTTTAATAAATCCCGGTCTCCGACGCAGACATTTCTCAAACTATACCCTTAATTTAATATCGCTTTTCACAAAAAGCCAACAAAAAGGCTCCCCCAAGGTTCCACAGAAAGGATGGCCCCTCATCCAGCCTTGGGGATCAAGCTCCGCCAAAAAATAAAAAATGCGGGGGCGACAAAGAAAACTGGCCTCTTTATTCTGTTTATGCTAAAGTTTGGTTAACTTTCCTCAAAGGGACTCGGCTTGGATCCATCATCGGCATGGACTGAGACCGGAAGGAGGGAATCATGGGCTACCTTCCGAGTGCACGCCGGGAGGTTTTTTTATCTGAATCATCACGGGATGATCAACTTACCAAGGCGTTGGACCAGATGTTAGGCGAGTTGAGAGGGGTGTTCTCTTGCCTGGCCCCGGAACTGGCCAAGACCTTTCTCAAAGAAGTGGAAGCCGCTCCCCGGATTTTCGGCTGCGCCGTGGGACGCTCCGGCTTCATTCTCCGGGGCTTCCTCATGCGCCTCATGCACCTGGGGTTCCCTGTGTTCGTGGTCGGGGAGACCATCACCCCCCGCCTCCAACCCCAGGACTTACTCATCGTCATCTCCGGCTCCGGAGAGACCGCACAACCCCGGGAAGTGTTGCGCCGAGCCAATGCGGTGGGCGCCCGCACCCTCGCCCTGACCGCGGCCCGCGACTCCACCATCGCCCAGGAAGCCGACGTGGTCATCCACATCCCCGGTACCACCAAGCTGACCCTGGCCCAGGAGCCCGACTCGGTACAGTGCCCCGGCAGCCTCTTCGAACAGGCTTGCTTCCTTTTCCTGGAAGGCGTGGTTCTCATTCTCTTTAAAGAACACTTAGGCCACAACCGCCAGGCCATGCTCGCCCGCCACGCGGACGTGGAGTGATTGAATTTTGTGGGGGGAGGGCCAGGGACCGGTGGGTCCCTGCCCTCCCCTCACGCCCCCCACCCAACCCGCAAAAAGGGCCTGGAAGGCGAGACTTTCAGTCTCGACTTCCAGGCTAAATAGCACCTCTTAAGGGATTGGGGGAGGGGGTTTGGGGG
>JARRKO010000012.1:0-29245 GCA_037388025.1 Syntrophobacterales bacterium | reverse complement strand
AAAAAAAGCCCAAGCGCCTGGGGTTGTTTGGAGGGACGTTCAATCCCATTCATTACGGCCACCTGCGCTCCGCCGAGGAGGTGGCCGAAGCCCTGGACCTTGGCCAAGTCTGGTTTATTCCCGCCGCCCTGCCCCCCCATAAATCACAATCAGACATGACCTCCTTCGAGGTGCGTCTCACCATGACCCGGCTGGCGGTGGGGCGGCAGGCCCGGCTGGCGGTTTCGGACGTGGAGGGGCGGCGACCGGGGAAATCTTACACCATTGAGACGCTGCATCTTCTTCGGGAAGAGTTCGGTCCTCAGGGGGAGCTCTACTTCATCCTGGGAATGGACGCCATGCTGGAAATCGCCACGTGGAAGAATTACCGGGAATTATTCACCCTCAGTCATTTTGTGGTGATGGAGCGTCCGGGCTATGACCGGGACCGATTGGGGAAGCTCCTGAAGGAGCAGGTGCACCCGGACTTTAAACTCCTGTCCACCGGGAACGGGTTTGAGCATCCCTCGGGCTACCGAGTCCTGATCCAGGCCACCACGCTGATGGACATTTCCGGCACCCGGATCCGCCATCTGGTGCGGCAGGGACAATCCATTCGATATCTCTTGCCCGAAGCGGTACGCCGATTTATACTTAAAAATAACTTATATAGATAATAGGTGAAAACTGTCAGTAAAGCTCAAAAGACATCCTTGACCTCCAGGGAGTTGGTGGAACTGGCGGCCCGGACCCTGTTGGCTTACAAGGGACAGGACCTGTTGGTTCTGGATGTGAAAAGCTTGTCCAGTTTGGGGGACTATTTCCTTATCTGTTCCGGGGGATCAAAGCGACATGTCCAGGCCCTGGCTCAGCACCTCCAGGCAACCCTGAAACAGGTCGGGTTAAAGCCCCTGGGGCTTGAAGGCGCGGATGAAGGACACTGGGTTCTCCTGGATTACATTGACGTGGTTATCCACCTTTTTATTAAACCTCTGCGGGAGTTTTATGATTTAGAAGGTTTGTGGGTGGAAGCCCACCGTCTCCCGGTAGAGGAGTTCTCCGCCAATCAGGTTCAGGGCCAACCAGGTACCTGATTCCAGGAGCACTCATGATGAAAAACCTCGGCAGCTGGCGCCACGCAGCCTGGTTATTAATAGTAGTTTTGCTTTGGGGCTCCACTCCCGCTGCCGGTGGGCTGTTTGATTCCCTGACCGTCGATAGAGAAAAACAGATCGGGGAAGAGTTTTTCTTAGAAATTCAAAATTATTATTCCCTTTCCACCGATCCCTTTGTCTCCTCGTATATCAACCACTTGGGTCGCAAGCTGGTGGCCCAACTCGGACCCCAACCGTATACCTATCGTTTTTTTGTCATGGATGATCCTACCCCGAATGCTATGGCCGTGCCCGGGGGATACATCTTCGTCACCACCGGGTTCATTCGCACCATAGAACGGGAAGGGGAGCTTGCCGGGGTACTTTCCCACGAAGTTTCTCATGTGTACGCCCGGCACCTAGCCCGACAGATGGATAAGTCTAGAGGGGTCAATATTGCCACCCTGGTGGGGGGCTTGGCCGCGATTCTCATTGGAGGACCAGCAGCCGCGGCCATCCTTGTCGGCACCCAGGCCGCCGGGGTGTCGGCCATGCTGAAATACAGCAGGGATCATGAACAGGAAGCGGACAGCCTGGGGTTCAAGTGGATGTCTAAGGCCGGTTACAATCCCCGGGATATGATAAGCGTGTTTCGAAAGCTGAATAAGCAACGGTGGTTCCAAGGTGGGGATGTTCCCATCTATCTCAGCACCCATCCCCATACCGATAGCCGCTTGGTGGACCTAGCAAACCAGGTGAGTATGTATAAGGGGAAGCTCCCGCAAAAAACTGACAGCCCGGAGTATCATTATTTCGCGTTAAAGGTGGAGTCCGAATGCGGTAATCCGCATCTGTTGTTGCGACGCATGACCCAAGCCAGTATCCGGGAGCCGAAAAACCCACTTTATCAATATGGCAAGGCCTTGGCTCTGGGCAAATTGGAGCGCTCCGATGAGGCGTTGGATGCCTTACAGCAGGCCTTGAACCTGGATCCTGACAATTTCATCGTGCAACGGGAAATGGCAGCCCAGTACTTTGAACAAAACCGTTACCAGAAGGCCCTGCCCATATTGTTGCGCCTAAGTCAACGCTACGCTCAGGATGAGGCGGTCCTCTATTATCTCGGGCGCATTTACCAGGAGCAACATCAGACCGATCAAGCCCTGGCGGCCTTGGAGCGGATCCAATCCTTGAACCCGGCCTTTGTGGAGGTCTACCACAATTTAGGCACTCTCTACGGGGAGAAAGGGCGCTTGGGTCTGGCCCACTATTATTTGGGCTTACATAGCCTCAGGGCCAGGGCTTATCCCATGGCGTTGTTCCACTTTAAGAAAGCCCAGGCCAACATGCCCGTCAGCGACCCGCATTACAGAAAGCTACGTAACCAAATAGACCGTTTGGAAAAGATGAAGGTGAAATTGAGTAAAGACTGATAGCCGCCTGCCCTGTTGCAGAAAGCCATGCCCATTTACGAATACCGTTGTTTAGCTTGCCGCAAGGTATCGGAGTTTCTCCTCCTCAGCCTGAGCTCACCTTTCACGCCGGTGTGCCCCCGGTGCGGCGGCGCCGAAATGGAGCGGGTCCTCTCCCGGATACGGGTGCGCCTGTCGGAGGAGACCCGGATGGAGCGTCTGGCCGACCCACACCGCTGGGGTGGCCTGGCTGACGTGGACGAAAACGACCCGGCCAGTATGGCCCGCATGATGCGGCAGATGGGTCCCCACCTGCAGGAGGCCCTGGGGGAGGACTATCCCGGGGAAATTGACCAGATGATTGAAGAGGCCATGGAAGAAGGAGAGACGGGGCAGGGGATGGATACTCCAGAGGCAGAAGAGTAAACGGTCTGCGATGAGCTTCTGGAAAATATCTTCTCTTTTGTCATTCTGAACGAAGTGAAGAATCTCGCAGTTTTTATGGCTTGAGATCCTGCGCAGCGCTCAGGGAAAATTGTCCGGTGGTTGCCTTAACCTAGCCGCCCTCTCATACCAAGCTGCGTTAATAATATAAGAAACCTGTCTGTAGGGGCTTGATTCATCAGGCCTTAAAAGGACGCAATAAATTGCGCCCCCACGTTTCTCTTGATGAACTTGCCTTCTGGACAGCAACTTGGTATTACTTGCCTTCCCCTCCCTCCTCATTGAGAGGCAGATTTACTAGACTTAGTTTCAAGTTTAGTCTTTTTTAGCCGGGTGGGGGTCACCTGGCGATGTTTCGACGAACTGACGGTGACTTGCCGATATATGACAAAGTAACGTCCCTCATTATCCTTCTCTTCCTTTAAAACCACCTTCTCCCCTTGTTTCCGCATTTGGGTTAATCTGGCCCGAGCCCGTTTGGCGCTCCGAAATTTGGCCACCATCACCTGGGAAGTTGAGGTCTTAGCCGGATGGCTCATCCTGGTGGCGGCCAAATCCAGACTGTTCTGGAATTTCAGCTTGCTGGCAACTTCCCGGCGTATTTTTTCCAATTTATTCTCTTTGGCCTTGGCGTCTTGCCTGATTGATTTTTTCTTGGTCTGGGACGGGCTTGGCGGCATGACAATATGACCTTTTACCGGTGGAGACTTCGGGGCCGGGTCAGCGGCCCTGGTCTGAGATGGAGCCGGTTTGGCCGGGGCTGGCTGGGGGGCGGGAGTTCCCTCGGAAGGGCGCTGGGCGCGAGCAGCCACCGGCGTTGGCGGAGGAGGCGGTGTTTGACGCCATATCTGCACGGCTCTACCGCTGTCAGGACCGAGAAGGCCCCAATTATAGAGCACCCTGTAAATGTCACCCCGGCCTGCCAAAGTTCCGATGGCAAAGCTCATCATGGCGAGCCCCGCCACTCCCAGGCCGGTAAAGATTAGCTCCTTAATGCCAAGCTGTATCTGCCACTTGGCCTTTTTGGTCTTCCTCCCCCGACTTCCCCACATGGGTCCCCCCCATAATCATCCTGAGTTACATACTCTCCGGGGCAGTGACGCCCAAGATGCCGAGCCCATGCGCCAAAACGGTTTTTACCCCCAAAACCAACCACAGGCGAGCCTGACTCAGGTCCGCGTCCTCGGAGATAAAACGGTGCTTATAATAATAACTATGCAACTGAGCCGCCAACTCCGTCAAGAAATAAGTGAGGCGATGTGGTTCCAGTTGCCGGGCGGCACCCTCCACCAGGTCGGGATAATTGGCCAGCATTTTTATTAAGGCGAGTTCTTCCGGCAGGGACAAAAGAGGCAGCAGGGCGGTGTCCGGGGAAAAATCCAGCCCCTGAGCCGCAGCCTGGCGGAAAACGCTGGCCAGCCGCGCGTGGGCGTACTGGACATAGTAGACGGGATTCTCAGCATTCTGTTGCTTGGCCAATTCCAGATCGAAATCCAGATGGGCGTCGGCCCGGCGGGTTAGAAAAATAAAGCGGGCCGCGTCCTTGCCGACTTCGTCCAACACTTCCCGCAAGGTCACAAAGGTGCCTCCCCGGGTGGTCATGGCCACCGGCTCCCCCTGGCGCAGCAGGCTGACCAGTTGTACCAAAATAATGTGCAGCCTATCCTTCATCCCCAAGGCCTGGGCCGCGGCCAAAAGGCGCGGCACGTAACCGTGGTGGTCGGCGCCCCAAAGGTCCACTATCAGGTCGTAACCTCGCTCAAACTTATTTAGATGATAAGCCACGTCAGAGGCAAAATACGTGGTGGCACCGTTGGAACGCCTGACGACCCGGTCCTTCTCATCTCCGAAGTGGGAGGCCGCAAACCACAGGGCTCCGTCCGCTTTGTATAAATAATCCTTTCCCTTGAGGAAAGCGAAGCTGCGTTCCACCCACCCCTGGTCAAAGAGGCCGGTCTCACTGAACCAGTGGTCAAAGGTAACGCCGAAATCCTCCAGGTCTTTTTTGATGTCAGCCAGGATTAACTCAGCCGCATAGCGTCCCAGGGGCAGATAATCCGGCTCCTCCGGGATTAACACAACGGACCCGTGACCCTCCAAATACTGCCGGGCCAAGTCCTTCATGTAGTCCCCCTGGTAGCCGTCCGCCGGAAATTCCACCGCCTCCCCCTGCAGTTCCCGCAATCGAAAAGCCAATGATTTTCCCAGGGTGAGGATCTGGGTGCCCACGTCGTTGATGTAGTATTCCCGCTCCACTTGGTAACCGGCTGTGGTCAGGAGTCGGGCCAGGGCGTCTCCCAGGGCTGCCCCTCGGCCATGGCCGATGTGCAGGGGGCCGGTGGGGTTGGCGCTGACAAACTCCACCTGCACCCGCTGCCCGGCGCCCAGATCGCAGTCGCCATATGCCTCGCCCGTTTGGAGGATTTCCGGCAAGACCTGACGCCAATAGTCGTCCGTCAGAAAGAAGTTGATGAACCCAGGTCCGGCGATTTCCACCTTTTCCAGGGTGCCTGCCGGCGGGGCCAGTCCGTCTTTGATGATTTCCGCAATCCGACGCGGCGGTTGCTTGGCCTGGGAGGCCAGAATCAGGGCGGTATTGGTGGCAAAATCGCCGTGTTCCGGTTGTTTGGGAGTGTCCACTTCAAAGGCCGGGAGGTCAGCAAAGGCTAACTTGCCGGACTCCCGGGCCTGGTCAAGGCTTTCCGTGATCAAGCGGCGCAACAGTTTTTTTGTTTGCATGGGGTTTAATGTTTCAGTGGTCAGTGACCAGTAATCAGTGATCAGTAGAAATACGATTTCTGACCACTGATTACTGATTACTGATCACTGGGGGTTTGATAGAGGAGACAAGGTTCCTCAACCCCTGGCCCCCTTTCTCAAAAACCTCTTATTTTTTGTCCTCCGATTCCGGTTGCTCGGGTTTCGGCTTCAAGGTAACATCCCGGGTGTAATCCAAGCAGTGTTGCCCGTCAAAAGTAAATTTCTTGACGCAGGTCTCCCGCCAGGCGCACACCACGCAGATGCTGGGTTCCCCTTTGTCCGGCTTTCTTTCCATCTCAGACTCCCACAAAACTACGGGGATTGGCGGTCCCCAAGGAGCAATAAATTTCATAGCTGATGGTCTCGGCCCAGGCGGCCAGGTCGTCGCCGGTGAGGCAGTCGCCGCCGTCCTCCCCCAAGAGGGTAACCGGCTGCCCTTCCCTCACCCCGTCAATGTGGCTGACATCAACCATGATCAGGTTCATGCAGACCCGCCCCCGGATCGGGGCCCGCCGGCCTTTGACCAGGACTTCCCCGCGGTTGGACAACAGCCTGGGGTAGCCGTTGCAGTAGCCCACGGGCAGCACCGCCAGGTCGCACCAGTCGGTGGTGGTGTACGTGCCGCCATAGCTGATGCTGCTTCCGGGGGGCAGGCGTTTTAATTGGAGCACCTGGGTGGTCAGGGACATGACCGGTTTCAGGTTCACCCCCCAGGAGCGCCCCGGCGCCGGGGGCGAGCCATACAGCGCGATACCGGGCCGGGCCATGCCGAAATGGCCCTCCGGCATTTCAATCGTCGCGGCGCTGTTGGCGATGTGACTCAACGGCAGTTCCCAGCCCCGATCCCGGGCGGCGGTTAACAGGGTGAGGAATTCCTGCAGCTGCTGGTGCGTATAGGTCTTATCCGCCATATCCGCCATGGCCAGGTGCGAAATGAGCCCCAGCACCTCTAGATGGGCGGAATTTTGCAAGCTGTCCAGGAAAGGCAGAACTTCCAGGGGATTGACTCCCAGTCGCCCCATGCCGGTGTCCACCTTGAGGTGCGCCAGGGCCTTTTTCCCCAAGGCACGGCCGGCCTCCTCCAGGGCCTGGGCCACGTCCTGCCGGTAGAGGATCACCTCCAGATCGGCGGCCACCGCGGCCCGGCTTTCCTGGGGCACGATCCCCAGCAGCAAAACGATGGGCAGGTCGATCCCCTCCTGACGCAGGGCCAGGCCTTCTTCCAATGAGGCCACTCCCAGGTATTCCGCGCCGGCCCCGGCCAGGGTGCGGGCCGCCGGCACCAATCCATGACCATAAGCGTCGGCTTTGACCACTGCCAACAGCTTCACCCCCGGGGATAACCGCTGCCGCAATTGCAGGAAATTGTGGCGCAAAGCCGCCAGGTCAATGGTGAGTTCCAGCAGGGATGTCACCATCATGGAGATCTCTCCCGTTTCGGGTTTAAAGCAAAACCTTATCCCTTGGGACGAAAATCCGCCGGAATCTTGTCGTTCTGCTCCATCACCTGGGCTTCTAACTCAAGCTTATGCTGTCTGAGCTTTTCCTGCAAACGGGAATCGCTCAGCGCCAAAATTTGTACCGCCAGGAGCGCGGCGTTTTTTGCCCCCGCGGCCCCCAAGGCCATGGTGGCAACGGGCACCCCGTCCGGCATCTGCACTGTGGACAGTAGACTGTCCAACCCCTGAAGAGAGGAATTGGGGATAGGCACCCCAATCACCGGCAGGGTCGTCTCCGCGGCCAGGACCCCGGCCAAGTGCGCGGCAGCGCCGGCCGCCGCGATAATGATCTTAATACCCCGGCCGGCGGCCTCCCGGGCATAGGCCTGGGCCTTATGCGGGGAGCGGTGCGCCGAAGCCACCGACACTTCCACCCCAATGCCCCACTCTTGGAGCAGGGCCGCGGCGGGCTCCAGGTTAGGCCAATCCGACGCGCTTCCCATGACGATTCCGACAACGGGCCGAGCGGCTGCCATGCGACACTTTCCTTTCTTATTAGTGTAGGGCGCGTCTTACGCGCCAAAATCTGAAAATCCGGTCGGTTATTTACTTGTAGAAATTAACATCATCGCCGCCGGTGGAGGAGATGTGCCACCTCCTCGGGCGGATAGGTGTTCAACACATCCGGCGGTTCCAGCCAACCTTTGCGGGCGGCGATCACCCCGTAGGCCACATCGTCCAGGCCTTCCAGAGAGTGGGCATCGGGATTAAGGCTGATAAGCACACCCAAGTCCTTGGCCCGGCGCAGCCACCGCCAGTCCAGATCGAGGCGATAGGGGCTGGCATTTATTTCCACCATCACCTGGTGCTGCCCGGCAAACTCCAGGATCTGTTCCAAGTCAACCTCATAAGGCTCCCGGGCCAAGAGAAGTCGACCGGTGACGTGACCCAGCATGGTGCAAAAGGGATTGGCCATGGCCTGGAGAAGGCGGCGGGTCATCTCCTCCCGTGTCAGGCCGAATTGGGAATGTACCGAGGCAATGACGAAATCAAAATCCCGGAGGACCTCGTCCTGATAATCCAGAGAGCCGTCACCCAGGATGTCTGACTCAATACCCCAGAAAACCATAAAATCGGGGTTGTCCAGGCGCAGGGCGGCCAATTCGGTTTTCTGGCGGGCCAGGTCCGGAGGCTTCAGGCCGCAGGCATAATAGGCCGACTGGCTGTGGTCCGAGAGCCCCAGAAACTTCCAGCCCCGCTCCCGGGCAGCGTTCACCAGTTCCACCGGAGAATTGACCCCATCGCTGTAATAAGAATGGACATGGAAACAGCCCTGCACATCCTCGGGCTGGATAAGGCGGGGAAGCCTCCCCTGGGCCGCGGCTTCGACCTCCCCCTGCCCTTCTCGCAGTTCCGGGGGAATAAAGGGAAAGCCCAAGGCGCCATAAATTTCCTCTTCTTGGCCGCTTGGCAGCCTTTGGCCTTGGGAGAACAGCCCCTGGGGCGTCACCTGCAAACCGGCTTTGGCGGCCCGCGCCGTCAGCTCCTGCAGATGATCGGGGGAACCGGTGTTAAGCAGCCAGGCAGCCCCGAATTTCTCTGGCTCAGCCCATACCAGGACCAACCGCATACCTTGGGGCAAGGTGGTTTCGAGGCGACCGGGGGGGCCCAGCGTCACCTGAGCGTCGGGAAAAAGTTTCTCGAAAAAGGGCAGAGACCCCTGAGGTTCGGCTATAGCTACCGTCAGGACTATAGTGTCGTCCACCTCCAGGCCCCGGCGCACGCCACCGGCCAGCTCAGCCCGGAGAACTCCCTGGTGCCGGCGGATTCGTTCTAAAAGTGCTTGGGCCAGGGGTAAGAGATCTCCCAGGCGAAAAAGGCCGGCATAGCGTCTGACCCGGTCCAAACCGGCTTTGAGTTTCTCCTGGGTTTTGGCCCCGAAACCAGGGAAACTGAGCAGGCGGTTTTCCTGGATGGCATATTCCAGTTCCCCCAAATTGGCGATGTGGAGCTGGTCATGCAGGATCTTGGCTTTTTTAGGACCAAGGCCGGGAACCTGCAACAGTTCTAATAATCCGGGAGAAACTTTTTGTCTCAGTTCCTGAAGGACCCGGGCTTCGTCTTTTTCCGTTAACTCGGCGATGACTGCGGCGATGGACTTGCCGATGCCTTTTATTTGGGACAATTCCCCCCGCCGCACCGCCTCGCCCAGATCCCCGGGGAAGGTGAGGACGGTCCGGGCCCCGGAGGCAAAGGCCCGCACTTTGAAGGGATTCTCCCCGGCTAGTTCCGAGAGGAGGGCAATCTCTTCCAGGGCGGCGGCCACTGCTTTTTTGTCCATTAATACCAGTTGGCCAGTGTCAGTATGGTATCGGCATAGGCGTCGGAATGATTATAAGCCAAAATCGCTTGACGCCAGGTGTTGGGTCTGCCCTGCTGAAAGCCGCTTTTGCGCAAATAGTTGGCGATGCTGGCGATGGCGTCGGGGTGGGTGAACAGATCCACCCGCCCATCGCCGTCACCGTCCCGGCCGCATCTAACCAGGCTGGTGGGCAGAAATTGGGAATAGCCGATGGCCCCAGCCCAGGAACCATAAAATTCATAGGGGTCCAGATGGTTTTTCTGGCAGTAACTCAAAAAAGTTTTAAGTTCCCGGCGGGCCCAGGCTGCTTTCTTTTTCAGGCGACTGCGGAGCCTGGCCGGCAAGTTCACTTCTCGAATGACCTCCGGGGTATCCATGACCGCCAGGGAGGCGAACACATTGAACACCGAATATTTTCCTGTGGTTTTTCCCAGACCGCTTTCCACGGTGAGGATGGCCACGATGACCTCGGGGCTCACCCCGTATTGCTGCCGGGCTTTGGCCAACTGGCTCTGGTGTTGGTTAAGGTATTGGCGTCCCTTAGCCACAACGGAGGGTTTCAGGAAATGTTCGTAATCTCCCGGCCGTTCTCTGCGCAGGGTGGCGATTTTCCGAACAATATCAGGGCGGAAACTATTGCGTTCATCCGCAAACACCCTGAGGACATAGTCCTTGTCCAGCCCTTGCCTGATCAGTTGGTACTTGAGATCTACATAGGCTGTTGGGGTCGGCGCTCCCTGCCCCATTACCGGAGTAAGACATAGGATGGCCAGGACGATGGAGGTCACCCATCTTCCTCTTAAAACCATGTTCCTCCCCCTAAAGAACGTGTCTCACGCTAACCTGAATCCCTGATTTTGTCAAGGTGAGGGCCTTCCCCGGCCATTTCCCCCAACCCAGGAAAAAGTTTGCCGGCAGGTCCGGTCAACCTGTTACAATGGGATAAGTTAAGTTTCTTCGAACCTTTCCCGGACAAACCTCGAGCGAGTGAACCAGGTGACCAGCAAGCTTCAGCCCGGATCCCGCGTCTGGCGGGGAGTAAAGGGACCGGTTCAGACCGATTCTCCTCTGGCCTCCCTTACCACCTGGAAAATCGGCGGACCGGCGCAGTTCCTGGTTATTCCCCAGGACTTGGATGATGTGTTTGCTCTGGAGCAGTTGGCGGCTGACCGGGACTGGCCCCTTTTCTTTCTGGGGCGGGGCTCCAATGTCCTCATCGACGACGCCGGGTTGCCCGGAATCACCCTTCATTTGGCCAAAAGCTTTCAGAAATTGGAGTTTCACGGCGATACCGTCAGGGTGGGCGCCGGTATGGCCCTCCCCCGCCTAGCCAATACTCTGGCGGCCCGGGGCCAGGGAGGCTTTGAATTTTTGGCGGGCATCCCGGGGACGGTGGGCGCGGCGGTGCGTCTCAACGCCGGCGCCCACGGGCACAACCTGGGACAGCGTTTGCGGCGGGTATGGGCGGTGACCCCGGAGTTGGAACTCAAGGAAATGATGGTGGCGGAAATTGCCCCGGGATACCGCAGTTCCCGATTGCTTCACTTTCCCCGCTGGCTGGTGGTGGAAGCCGAATTTGGTTTGCAGGAAGAGGCCTCCCCTGAAGAAATCCAACGGACCATGCGGGAACTCCTGGAGGAACGCCGAAGCCGACAACCCGCCCACTCCCGCACCTGCGGTAGCGTTTTTAAAAATCCCCCCGAGGGCCCTTCGGCGGGCCGACTCATTGACGAGGCCGGATGGAAGGGGAAAAGCGTCGGCGACGCCCAGGTTTCCCGCAAGCACGCCAACTTTATCCTTAATCGGGGTAGAGCTACGGCTGCCCAAATGATAACTTTAGTAACAGCCATCGAGGAATCCGTTTGGCAGCGGTTCGGCATCAGGCTGGAGCGGGAAGTCGTCTTTTTACCCCAGGACTTGCAGTCAGAAGTGGATTCTGTGAAATAGGAAATTCATTTATCCAAGGAGATTTCTATGGTTCGTCGAGAAGCATGGTATTTCAGCGAAGTAGGGCCCAAGAATACCCAGGCCTGTGTGGACCTTCTGGAAAAGGCCGCAGAGGAAGGCTTTCAGCATATGGTGGTGGCTTCCACCACCGGAGACTCAGGGGCACAGGCCGCCCGCCGGCTGGCCGGGAAGAAGGTCAACCTGGTGGTGGTGGGGCATTCCGTGGGCTTCAAAGGTCCTAATGTCGATGAATTCCTACCCGAGCATTTTGAGGAAATCAACCGCCTGGGAGGCAAGGTCCTCAAAGCCACCATCCTGACTCATTCCCTGGAAACCAGTCTGGCCGACCAATTCAAAGGCAGCGCCCCCACCCTGCTGATCGCCAATACCCTCAGGCGCCTGGGGCAGGGCCTGAAGGTGTGCTGCGAAATCGTCATGGAGGCGGTGGACGCCGGGCTCATCCCGGAAGAGACCGAGGTGGTGGCTGCAGGCGGCACCGCCCGGGGCTGGGACACGGTGGCCGTTTTGAAAAGCGCGGCCTCCAAACGTTTTCTGAAGCTTTCGGTTTTAGAGATCTGGGCCAAACCCAGGGTGTGAGAAGAATGGGCAATATATTGCCGGTTGACCCAACCCTGTCGTGAAGAGTTCAAGGTTCAAAGTTCAAGGTTTAAAGATTAAAGCTCGTGTAGGTAGGCACCATTCTCCATGAATTGCTGACTGAAATAGTGCATGTTTCGAGTTTCGAGTTAGTTTCGAGTTCAAGTGAACATAATGCGCACAACTGGTCCAAAATTGCGGGCGGGAAGCCCACCCAACCAACCTTTTCTTTGTTTCGAGAGAACCCCAGGCTCATTACCACTACTTTGGAAAGTTCCGATGGTAAATGTGGCCTCCCCCCGACTTCGGGTCTCCCCTAGTCGTGCCGCCGGGGGCGGCGGCGTTACCTGGGTATAATGTTCCCCTAAGTTCCCTGGGTTACGGGTAGGCAGACTGTCACCCAGGTCTGTCCGGGGCGGCTTTCGATGGAGATCTCTCCTTTATACGGTGCCAGCAACCGCCGGGTTATATAGAGACCCAGACCGGCCCTGGACTGTTGTGCCCTACTTTTGGTGGTGAAGAACGGCTGAAAAAGGCGGTCCTTGTCCGATGGGGGAATACCTACGCCGGTATCCCCTACTCGCAGGACACGACAATTCTTTTCTAAGTGAGTGGTCACCGTCAATACCCGACTGGGACTTTCGGCCATGGCTTCCAGGGCATTGTCCACCAAATGCCGGAAGCCTTGACTGAAATCCACATAATGTCCATGAATGGGAGGCAGACCCGGGGTAAAATTGAACTCTTTCTCCACCCGGTGCTTGAAAAAACGCTCGGCCATGTACAACTCCAATTCATCCTGGAAAATTTGATTCAGGTCGAGATAAAACTGGTCTTCTTCCCCCTCGTGGACGGCCTGGAAGGCTACGCGGTGAACCATGTCCCTGAGCTTGTCCACTTCCTGGCGTAACTGCTTGAGCTTCTGTTCGCGATAATCATGCAGGGCCTGTAAGTGGGGGGCCACAGGGTTGACCAGTTCAGAAAGCAGCGCGGCTTCTTCCTGGGCTTTTTGCTCCAACAGCTCCAGTTGAAAGGAAATGACCTGCATGGGGGTGTTAATATTGTGAATGACACCTGTGCAGCGACGACCTACGGCTGAGTGCCGGTAATAACGCACCAGCTCATCCAGGCATCGAGCCATAAGGTCTGCTTCTGACTCTGGCGCGTCGTGAGCGGCATATCTGAGAAAAACGGCGTCCTCTGTCCCTATCCCCGTTGATTTTCCCATAAAATTCCCAACCTCACAGGCAAGACGTTGGCAGATATTTTATCCGATCTGGGTTTACCCTGCTCGGTCCAGGGTTTTCTTGATTATTAATTTTGCATATCTCGTACCAATAAAAAAGGCCCGAAGCACCAAAATCAGGCCCGAAGCATAGGTATAATAGTCAAAGTATGGGTGAAAGTATGGGTTTTATGGCCGCGCCTAAGGATAGGACGGGGCGAGGTCACCACTCCCCCGCCAACCAGGGCGGCGGCGGCAGGTGAAATAACTTCTGAGGGCCCATGGCAGTCAGCAGGTGAACAAACACTTCGGAAAGGGCCGGGTCAAATTGATAGCCCGCCTGGGACTCAATTTCGGCCAGGGCCTCGGGCACAGTAAAGGCCTGGCGATAAGGCCGGTCCGAGGTGAGGGCGTCGAAAACGTCCACCAGAGCCAGGAGACGACACAGAAACGGAATGCTGTTACCCTGAAGACCACGGGGATAGCCCCGGCCATCCCAACGCTCATGGTGCAATAAGATAAGATCCTTTTCTTGCGACGTAAAACCAAGGGGTTCGACGATCTTTTCACCGATGAGGGGATGGGTCTGAATAATATCCCGCTCTGCCGGGGTAAGGGGACCGGGTTTTAGCAGGATGGCATCGCTGACGCCGATTTTCCCGATATCATGCAAATAACCGGCATTGGTCAGGGCTTCCAATTCCCGAGAAGAAAGGCTTAAAGAACGGGCAAAAGCCAGAGCCAGGTTGGTCACCCGATTGGAATGGCAACCGGTATACGGGTCCCGGGCGGAAAGGGTGCGCAACAAAGCCTTGATGGATTCCTGGCGGAAAATAAGGTTCCCCTGAGAAGGGACGGGGTGTAAAGACGACGGGGACAGGACCACCGCGCCAGGGCCGATCTTGGGTTCCAACCAGGGGAGACTAGCTAAAATCTCTTTCGCTGAGATCACAAATAAGGGCCTCTCTGAAACAATACCTTGTTGAAATTTATATTAAAATTCGGTCTTTCAAAATCTGGAACTCCCTTTCTGTCAATAAGTTTTCCCGATAGAGCTCCAGCAGGCGCTCCAGGTCACTAGGAGTCGGAGCCGTTTCCCAGGGCAACGGATAGCTAACCAGGAGAGAGCGCAAATGATCAGTGCCGACCTTATCCGACGCCGGGGGCGGACCGGCCTCGGGGCAGAGGCTCTCCTGCTGCAGTTCCGCCAATTTGGTGTTGAGTTCGTTGAGTTTGGCCAACAAGCGGCCGTTTTCCTCCCTCAGATTAAGGAGCCGGGCGGCATTGTCCACCGCTACTTCAATCTCCTGAAGATTGAAAGGCTTGCGCAGATAATCGTAGGCTCCTTCCCGGGTGGCCTGGAGGGCGCTGGCCAGAGAGGCGTGTCCCGTCATAATCACCACCAGGCTGGCAGGGTTCTTTTGGCGCGCCGCCCTGAGAACCGTGAGACCGTCGGCCTCAGGCATAACCAGGTCGGCGATGATCAGGGAATAGTCATGCCGGCCAATGAGGCTCAGGGCTTCTCCCCCATGCCGGGCCAGGTCGACCTGGTGACCTTTTTCCCGCAAATAGCTCAACAAGGCTTCCCCCAAGTTGGGATCATCCTCGGCGATGAGAATCTTGAGAAAAGGTGTCTCATTGTACATGAACGGCAAGGTTCCTCTCACAGATGAAGCAACTTGAGCCTTTAATAACTTGGTCCGGGCGTTTCTTCGTATCTCACTCAGCTTTCGAAGCCCGCATGGGGCAGCTCTCCCTCAACAACCTGTGCCTGAATTGAGGAGGAGGGCTTTATCGGTTCCTTATACCGCAGGACATTGGGATCAAAAAACGCCACCTCTACCGGAGGCTTTTCGTTTCAGCGTCTGCCTTACTTATCGGCGATAGCACCAGGGGCAATAAAAAATCAAAGTTTAATGAATTGAGAAAATGTGCCGATATAATACGTTTTCCAAAATCGGCGAGATTGGTCCATCTTGGGGAAAAGATAAGAAATATCCCGGGGAGGAAGGAAGGTTTAAGGGGACTAACCCGTTTTATTCAGGAACTTGGCAAAATATATATCAAGTTATTGAATATATAAGTAAAATCAAAACCAGAAAAAAGAGAGGTTTTTTCACAGGCTGGAAAGCCTGTGCCCCTAAGTTCTTGGCAGTGTGACGCCTTATCCGGACTAAAAGAAATCGGTGAGGTAGGGGTTATTGAGTTTTTCCTCCCCCAGGGTGGAGGCGGCCACACCGCCGTAATCGTGTCCCGGCCAGATGCGGGTGTCATCCGGCAGGGGCATGATTTTTTCCTCCAGGGATTGGATGAGCTGCTCCAGAGAGCCCCCCGGCAGGTCGGTGCGACCGGCGGCTTCTACGAACAAGGTGTCGCCGGTGAAGAGATGACCGGGAAAGTACAGACAAAAAGCTCCGGGAGTATGCCCGGGGGTGTGGAGCACTTGGGCCTGCCAGTTCCCCAGGGGCAAGAGGTGGCCGTCTTCCACCGGTAGGTCCACCCGGGTAAGGGGGGGAAAGCCTTCTGCCCGGGCCTGGGCCTGCATCTCCGGACGCCGGAAAAATTCCGCATCCAAGCGATGCATGACCACAGGGGCCCCGGTGCGGGCCGCCCAGAGGTCATTGCCGGCGATGTGGTCGGCATGTCCATGGGTATTAACGATCCAGCGCAACCGCCAGCCTTCCTGCTCTAATTTCGCCTGAAGCACGGGAGCCGGCCCCCCCGGGTCCACCACCAGGGCCTCCCCGGTTTCCCGGCAGGCCACCAAGTAGGTCAGGACTTCCAGAGGACCGATTTTTTCGGACAGAACAAGCAGGGTCACGCCGGAGTCCGTGCTTACGGGGTCTATTGATGGGCGAGGAAACGGAAAATCATCTCCTGGTTTTTAAGGGAGTAAATTTCCGCCCAGACGAAGGAAACATGGGCCTGTTCGTTTTCAGCTTTGGCCTGACGAAAATAACGAGCCGCCAAGTCATCCTGGCCCTTGGCTTCGGCTTTCTGGCCTTGTTGCAAGTGTTCGGCCGCAGACTTCTCCAAATTCAAGCCCTTTTTATAATACTCATCCTTTTTCTTGTTGTTGGCCTTTTCCTGGGCCATCTCAGCTTCGGTCAAGGCCCGCTCCTTTTGCAACGGACCACATTCTTTCACCAAAATGGAAAATAAGGAATTGGCTTCTTTAACCTGGGCCTTGGCTTCCGCGGTGTACTTATCGGCCAATTTCTTTTCGGCGCTGTTAAGGACTTTGACGGCTTTCTTATAGAGGATGGCATGATCCGGACCGCATTTAGTGGGGGCAGGCTGAGCCATCGCCTCACTGCTGAGGAGGAGCCCACAACAGAGAGCGCTGATAATGAAGAACATATTCCTGCTAGACATGATGTTATCCTTTTATTAGTGGAGCTGGAAAGTTTCTGCGATGACCCGCCGGAACCGGGGCCGGTAGATCAGTTCGAAGGCCAATTCCTTGCCTGGAAAGAGCTGGAGGGCCTGACTGCGAATATTTTCCACAATTTTTTCAGCTTGGGCTTTGGTGTAACGCCCCCGGCTGATCTCCATCAAGGCCAGGTCCACCAGAAACCTCAGGTATCTAAGGCGCCGATTCTCTTCACGCACGGCTTGCTGATGTTGATCAGTACTGTCCCGGTCAGTCATGGTCTTGCCTTGGTCAGCTTATTCTATCCGGGTGTCCCGAAATTGTAAAGGGGTGAGTCCGTGCTCCCCGGGCCGTCGGGTTCCATAGGTTGAGGCCGCGGCGGACCTGGTAGGTTCAGGATCTTTGGTGACGTCCTTGGCAATGCCCTCTTTGATTTTCAAGATGGTCTCGACCTTGCGCCAATCGAGGCGATCCTCCAGGTGGTGGCTGCGGGCCAGCTTTTTCACATAGTCGAGATAGTCTATCTTATGATTATAGATATTGGGATGGGCTTCAAGAAAGATCCGCCCCTCCCGGGTCATGGCCATTTTCACCGGTTCGTAGATAATCTTTACCAGGGTGCCCACTTCCACCTGCGGGAAAAGTTGGGCAATTTCATCCGGAAGCATACGGATACAGCCGTGGGACACAAATTGACCTATGCTCCAGGGGCGGTTGGTGGCATGGATGCCCACGCCGTCGGCGCTGGTGCCGAGGTAGTATTTCCCCAGGGGATTTTGGGGACCGGGAGGCACCTTCTCTAAAACTTCCTTACCCTGATTCCACATCTCATCCTGGATCGATATAGGCACATTCCAGGTGGGATTTCGGCGTTTGTCTATGATCAAATAGGTGCCGGTGGGGGTGGGCCAGGATCTCTTGCCTACAGCCAAGGCATAGCGGCGCTGATAGACCCCCATATAGAATTGGTAGAGCAGCAGTTCCGGAAGATTAATGACCAGCCCCTGGGAAAGTTCCGTGGGCACGATATGGGAGGTATCGATCTTGAGTTTAACGCCGGGCTTTACGCGAGTATTGACCTTCAGCTTGGTCTGCCGGGACATCACCCAGGGCCGCAAGCCGTGAGTCAACGCCAGGTAAGTCAGGCTCTGGGGCCTTTCCACTATAAACTCTTCTTCACCCCCCGTGACCAAATGGTAAAGGGTAGCTCCCTGGGCCGCCATGGGCAGAAACGAAAAAGAGCCGGCCAACATCAGGAGAATCAGCCAGAGAACGCGGCACATATCAGTACTCCACTTCTGCTACATAAGGAAAATGATCAGAGGGATAACGACCCCTGTGATTATACCCAACCACTTCGGTTTTGGTAACCCGAAAAGGCGCCGAAATGAGAATCCAATCAATGCGGTGGCCCCGGGGCTGGCCATCAAAATTGTGCTGGGTGGGAGGATCGTGGCCCGGGGCGTTAAGAACCCGCCAGGTGTCCATCAGACGGCAGCCCGGACAGGTCAGCTCCTGGTGCACCGCAGCATCCGGGGGCTCGTTAAAGTCCCCCACCAGGATCAGGGGCTGAGGTTTCTCCTGAAAAAATTGATGGAGGAGGCGGGTCCCCTGAAATCGGGCTTGAGCAGAGACGTGGTCCAGGTGGGTGTCAACGAAATAAAACCAAAGGTCCCGGCCCGGCTCTTGAAAAAGACCGTAGGTCACCATGCGGGGGAAGGCGCTGTCCCAGCTTATACTGCGGTGGACCTCGGGGGTTTCCGACAACCAGAACTCGCCGCTCTCCTTTACTTGAAATTCCTGCCGGTAAAAGATGGTGGGGTACTGGCAAGTGGGGTCCACCTGCCGGTGGGCCACCAGGGGAAGAAACCCCGTTAGATGCTCGGTTAGGTAATCCAGTTGGGGGACTGTCCCCTCCTGAGTCCCCACCAAATCAGGTTCGCAGGCAAAAATGGTCTCCACCACCAACTCTTTGCGATAATCCCATTGATTGACCCCGTCGATGGGGTTGGCGAACCGGAGGTTGAAGGTCAACACACGCATGGGCCGGACCTCAGGCGAACTTCAGGGGGAGGGGTTGGGGGAAAAAGAGTTCTTGACACTGGCGCAGAAATGTGGCGTCAGTCATGGAGGCCAGGTAGTCCCGCACGATGACGGCAGGGGGCTCCTTGGTGCCATACTCTTCATCCATGTGTGCCAAGTAGTCCATCCAGATGGGGGAATGACGCCGGTTTTCAGTTATATCTCGGTAAAATCTTTGAAAAAGATCAGCAAAAAGTTCCTCGATCTTATCAGTTTCCTGCTTGATTCTGGGGTTATCGTAAATGCGGCGGTAATTAAATTCCTTCAAGGCCTTCAAGGCCTGGCCCACCTCCGGGCTGTAGCCCACGTAGTTCTTGTTATAGCTGTGGGTGATCAGATCGCTGACCAGGCTGTAGACAATGGCGCCGTTGGTGCGGCCCAGCCGGTGGGAGGCCAGGGAGGGCAACTCGTCCCGGGTGATGAGATTAAGGATGATGGCGTCTTCCAGGTCCCGGCCGATGTAACTGATGGTATCCGCCAACCGGACCACACAACCCTCCAGGGTCATGGGCTTGAGGGAGAGGTCCGGGTCGGCCAGCTTCAGGCGCATTTCTTCTTCCAGGGTCTGAAAAGTCTTTTCCCGGTCGGGGGCTAAACGTTCCAGGTGCGTCTCACCGTCGTGGCAGAGAATACCGTCCAGGACCTGCAGAGAGAGATTCAGCCCCCGGCCGTTTTTTTCCACCCGCTCCAGGAACCAGACGCCTTGGACGCTGTGGAGAAAAGGCCCGATATCGTGCTCTTCGCAGAGTCGGGAGAGGATCCGTTCGCCATCATGGCCGAAGGGGGGGTGACCGATGTCGTGGCCGAGGGCGATGGCTTCGATGAGGTCCTCGTTGAGGCGCAGGTAACGGCCGATGGTGCGGGCAATCTTGGAAAGGAGTTGGACGTGGAGGACTCGGTGGCTGATGTGCTCGTGTTCTATGAGATAGAAGACCTGGGTTTTGTCGATATAGCGGGTATAGGCTCGGGAATGAAGGATGCGGTCGGCGTCCACCGCGTAATTCTGGCGGTGGCCTTCTTGGATCCGCTCTTCGAAGCGGCGGCGGCTGGCCTGGGAGCTCTTGGCGGCATAGGTGGCCAGGCGAACTTCTTCCTGCCGGTCGAGCTCCTGGCGTAACTCCCCCAAATTAACCACGATTCCTTATTTCCCCCATAAAATATATACCACAAGCCCAGGGGCACTTCAAGGATTGTCTGGCAGGTAGGGGCTGGATTTTCCTGGGCTCCTGGTATATTAAAAGAAACAAGAGGACACGGGCCAAGGAACCCAGGTCCCGCAGGGCCTGGCCAGCCGGAAGGAGGGATTACATGGTTAAGGTGCTGGTGGAGCGCACCATCAAAGGAAAGCATGTAAGTAATATCGTGCGGTTGTTGCGCCAGATACGAGTTATGGCCATGCAGCAACCGGGATATATTTCAGGGGAAACCCTGCACTCCGTCGACGATCCCAACCATTACCTGGTGATCAGCACCTGGGAGTCCCTGGAGCATTGGCAGGCCTGGTTCAACAATGAGGATCGCAGCAAACTCCAGGCCGAAATCGACAAGCATTTGGAATCACCTACGATCTTGCGGCTTTTCACCTATTAAGAGATTTCCTGCCAAACATCGCTTGGGGGGAGGGGCAGGGGGTATTTTCTGTAGGGTGGGCTCCGCCCACCATCATCCTCCGGACGGAAAACCCTGTTTATCTCCCCCTGGATTATGGCCATCAGAGGCAGTTTGGTGGCACAGGCTTTCAGCCTGTGCCGACGCAGTGCCTAAAAGCCTTCTGGTTCCCAAGCTCCCGCTTGGGAACCCACTTGGAAGCCAAGCCTGGCTTGGCAAGGCTTCCCACCCTTACCCCGTTAGTTGTCCGGCAAGATTTTTGCAACCAGCAACAAATCAGAATATAGAAAGCTGGAGCCCCAGGCTTCAACCTGCATAAGAAGCGTCCTGGCAGGGAACCGATGGGCCATATGAGGAGATCGCCTTTTCGATAGAATGGCCGGCGAACCGAAAAATCCGTCAAGTTTTAGGGGAGCTTAGCCGAAAAATACGAAAAACAAGGGAAGAACTGAATGCCTAAATGGCGGCGCCAAGGTCTGCAAGGCGGTCTGGGGCTGGGACTGTTATTGTTCGTGCTCTTGTGCGGCTGTCAAAATCCCTTCCAATCCCAGCCTCTGGTGGGGATAATCCTCTGGGACCAGGAAATTCAATCCTTCGAAGATAACCTCCAGGGAGTGTTGGAAGGGTTGCGGGAGGAGGGCTACCTGGATGGGCTCAATGTGCGCCTCCAGGTTAACAATCCTGCCCGAGACCGCTGCCGGGTGGCCGAGGCAGTGTACAACTTCCGGGAGCAAGGCGTCAAACTCCTCATCACCCTGGGGACCGTCCCCACGCTGGTGGCCCTGGACACCACCCGCAACAGCCGTTTACCCATAGTTTATTCGGGGCTCGGGGCCCCGGACGCCACCGGCCTAGAATGGCAGTCCCAAGCGGAGCCTCGGTTTACCGGTACCAGCATGGAAGTATCGCTGACAGAGCAATTGAAGATGTTTCGGCTGGCCCTACCCCAATTGACCCGTTTAGGCATCCTGTACTGTCCGGCCACTCCGGTGGCGGTGGCCACCGGCACGGCGGCCGCGACCGCGGCCCGGGAGATGGGCCTTTTCGTGACCACCGCCACCGTGACCGAGGAATGCCTCCCCCTGTTGCAAAAGTCTCTGACGAAACTCCTGGATCACGGAATTGAGGGTCTCTTTTTGCCCACCGACCCGGTACTAGCTTCCCCCAAAAACCTCAAGGGCATCTGTGAGCGGATGTTGCAAGCCCGAGTACCGGTGATGGTGCCCTTTGCCTCCTCAGTGACTTTTGGGGCCCTGATATCTTATCATGCTGATTCTGTTGAGGTGGGCCGCCAGGCTGGACGGCAAGCGGCCCGAATTTTATCCGGAGCCACTCCTCGGGAGGTGTCGCCGGAGATTCCCAGAGTGAAACGTTTGACCCTGAATATGAGAGTAGCCCAGTTCCTGCACTTGCCCTTGTCCAGGCACCTCCTCAGCCGGGCCCAAGATCTCTTTTAAGGACTTACTTACCCATAACCTGGCTTATTCCCCTGCTGGCGCGGCATAATTAGGCGGGCCCAGGGATGAGACGACAGTGCTGAAAGTGAAAAAACCTCGGTTCAAATTCCCACTCCTTCTAAGTTTTCACTGCAGAATTTTGCATTTGGGTCTGGTGGCCGGATTCATCCCCCTGGTGTCCATCCTCGTTATTTTTAGCCTGTTTTCCCGTGGTTTACTCCACGATCTTACTTTATCCATCACCAACCTCAAAAATCGGGAGGGACAACGGCTGGAAAGCCAGCAACACCAGCTTATTCACCAGCAGGTACGGCAGAAAGCCCTGGATGTGGCCCAGGACCTCACCTTGTATCTAAAAAACCATCCCGACCAAACCTGGCATGAGATCCGCCAAAACCCGGTATTTCGTGAAATCGCCGTCCAGCCGGTGGGCATGGTGGGGGAGACTTTTCTGGTAACGGCTCAGGATAAAGAAATCCTCCTGCACAGCGAAAAACCTTACGAGGGCAACTCTCTGGCCAAGATCCTTTGTTTGCAGGGAAACGTGGCCGACTCCCCTGACCTCCGTTTAGCCGGCACTCCCAGCTTACAAGAATTTTCCCTGGCCCATGGGCAGGGGCTGGATTCCTATTGCCACGGTTTTCTCGTGCCCCTCCGGATAAAACCTCTCCAAGGTCCGGATCTCATGGTAGGGGCCTGGGTGGACATCGGGGAAATGAATCTCATCATTGCCCAATCACGAGCCATCTTCAAAACTGCCTTGAACGTTACCGGGGCCATCATTGAAACCCGCTTGGACCAATTTGGTCGCCGTTTGTTCTATGTTCTCGCCACCTTGGGCATACTGGCCTTCATCGCCAGTATGACGCTGGCCCGCCGTCTCACCAAGCAGATGAGGGCCCTGACCCAGGCAGCGGAGGCCTTTGACCAGGGCAATCTGAACTTCCGCATCAAGAACCCGTGGCGGGACGAATTGGGTCAGTTGGCCCGCACCCTGAACCGCATGGCTGCCACCCTTAATGAGAACACCATCTCCCGGATGGACTGGGAAAATACCTTCAATGTGTTGCCGGATCCGGTCATTTTAGTGGATACGGAAGGTCGCCTCACCCGTCTTAACCGGGCCGCCGCCCTCTACCTTGACGTTTTTCCCGAGGAAGCCCTGGGTAGCTATGTCTCGGAGCTCAAGCCACCGGGACAGGATTGGTTTCCGGAGCAAGCCCTGGTCCAGGCGCTGGAGCAGGGCCACAAAACGCGGATGGAGAGTTGCACCGATAACGGCCACACCTTTCTGGTAACCGTTGACCCCTGCCGGAACCAGCAAGGGGATATCAGTGGCGCGGTGTTCGTGGCCCGGGATATCTCTGCGCTCAAGCAGATGCAAAAAGAACTGGCCCAGGCCACCCATTTTCTGGACCAGATTATCGAGTCGGCCCCTTTGGGCCTCACTTTTATCAACTCTCAAGGTCTGATTATCAAGGCCAATCCGCAATTTTATCGAGATTTTGGGTATAACCCCGAGTTCATTCTCAATCGTTATTATTCCTTTCTCTACATCAGCGAAGAGGAACATCAACAGGTGTTAACCGAGCTCCGGGTCATGGATGAGGTGTTGGAGCGCCAGGTCCAGTTGCGGCATTATTCGGGACAACCGGTGCCAGCTCGGATTTCCATCCATAAACTTCATGACGAGGGCGAAAGTGTCATCGGTTCGGTCTGCCTGGTGAGCAATATCTCCGAGGAAGTAAGTTTGAAGCGCCAGTTGGAGCAGGCCCAAAAGCAGGAGGTGATTGCCACCCTGGCCGGCGGTTTGGCCCATAATTTCAACAACCTCCTCATGATCATCATGGGGCTTATCACCCTGGTGCTCACTAAAATTACCCCGGACCACCCGGTTTATGCCGACCTCATGGACATAGAACGCCAGGTGCGGGCCGGTCGGGACATCACCCGCAAGCTCCTCTGCTTTCGCCGGTCTTCGGACTTCAAAGCCCAGCCGGTGGAAATCAACAACCTCTCGGAAACCACCGTTGATATGTTTGGTCGCACCCGACCGGAGTTGGCTATTACCAAAGAACTCTCCCCCAACCTTCCTGCGGTGGAAGTGGACTCCGGCCAAATCCAGCAGGTGCTCATGAACCTCCTCATCAATGCCTGGCAGGCCATGCCCGGGGGAGGAGAAATCACCCTCCAGACTCGAGCCGTGCACCTGACGGACTGGCATGATGATACCTGGGACCTGAAACCCGGTCCTTATGTCTGCCTATCGGTAACGGACACAGGTGTCGGCATGGACGAGGAAACCGTGGGCCAGTTGTTCAAACCCTTTTTCACCACCAAGGATCCCGGCCAGGGAAGTGGCTTGGGACTGGCCTCGGCCTACCGGATCATGAAAAATCATCAGGGCGCCATTCAAGTCAAAAGCAAACCGGGGGAAGGCTCCACCTTTACCTTGTTTTTTCCGGCCTCTTCAGCCCGGCCTCTGGATATGGCCCCCGAAGAAAAGCACATTGTGAATGGCCATGGTACCATTCTGTTGGTGGAAGACGAGCCCACCCTGCGGCGGGTTGCCAGGATGTTGTTGGAAAAATTAGGTTATCGGGTCTTGGAAGCACCCAGCGGCGAGATAGCTTTGGAGATGTATGCCGAACAGCAGCATGACATCGACCTGATCCTCCTTGACTTGGTCATGCCCGGGTTGAACGGTCTGCAAACCCTGGAACGTCTCCGGGCCCTGGACCCCCAGGTCAGGATCATTTTGTGCAGCGGCGTAGCCGATACCGAAGAAGAAAGCCTGCCTGACGGGGTGAGTTTTATGACCAAGCCCTTCCCCCTGGAAATCCTTTCCCAAAAAGTGGCTGCCGCTTTGTCCGCCTAGCATCCATCCTGGAGGACGGCCATTCCTCCTGGGCCTTCCGGGCCTCTCTGCCTTGTTTTCAGCAAGGGTAAGTTCTTTGCATTCAATGAAATTAATGATATTGTTATAATTTGTTATGGATTTATATGGCCTCGTGTAGGCAAGCCGCGGGCATCAGGGCCGAAATCATTTGTGATCTCCCCAACCGTGAACATGGGCACCTGGTCTTTCCTCGAAGAATTCCTCGAACATCTCCGGACGGAACGGCACCTGTCGGAACACACCCTGCGGAGTTACGCCCTGGATATCAGCCAGTTTCTGGCTTATTGGGAGGAAAACCAGCCGGGCCAGTCCCTGAATCTGGTCACTTACCGGCACCTGCGCTCGTTTTTGGCCACCATTCTGAAGGGGAGGAGCAAGGCCACTCTGGCTCGCAAACTCTCGGCCTTGCGCACCTTTTTTAAGTTCTTGCAGCGCCGGGGGGTCCTGGAACAGAATCCGGCGCGCCTGGCTCCCACCCCCAAGGCCGAGAAGCCCTTGCCGCATTTTTTATCTGTGGACGAGGTCTTTCATCTTTTGAATCAGGCCGGGGGGGACATAAGCTTCCGCAGCCGGCGGGATCGGGCCATCCTGGAATTATTTTATTCCGGGGGCCTACGGCTGTCGGAATTGGCCGGCTTGAGCCTGACGGACCTGGATATGGCCCAAGGCCTGGTGCGGGTCTGGGGCAAGGGCGCCAAAGAGCGTCTGGCTTTTCTGGGGCAACCGGCCCGGGCCGCGCTGGAGGCCTACCTGCTCTTGAGGGAGCAGTTTCTACACCAAAAAAACCTTTTGGAGGAGGCGCTATTTCTCAATAATCGGGGTGGCCGCCTCAGCTCCCGGCAAGTGGCCCGGGTAGTGGGGCGTTGGTCCCGCGTCGCTGGCTTACCGGGTAAACTTAACCCCCACGCCCTGCGGCACAGTTTCGCCACGCACCTGTTGGAGGGCCAGGCGGACCTCAGGGCCGTACAAGAACTCCTGGGACATGCCAGCATCTCCAGCACCCAGCGCTACCTGCACCTCAACCTGGATCATCTCATGGAGGAATATGACCGGGCCCATCCCCGGAGTTGAGAAGCCTGTAACCAGTCAAAATGAAGGACTCTCTGACAGGATCGAGGAAAAATCCGCTATGAAGCTTTTTATGATCATCAGTACAGATGACGGAGAAACTATTTACAATGCCATGCGCCTGGCCAACATTGCCGAGAATAGAGGCGACGAAGTGGCGGTCTTCATGCTGGGGAAAGGGGTCCTTTTCGAGCAAAGTGGCAGTGAGCAGTTTGACGTCATAGGGGAGATCGACAAGTTCGGCGGCGATTTTTTTGTCTGAGGGGTCTGCATGAAATCCCACGGTCTGGAGGGATCAAGCACGTGCCCCATAGGCTGGATGAACGACCTGTATGAACTTACCCTTGAAGCTGACAAGGTCTTGACGTTTTAATCAGAATTCATACGAATGATGCGGACCTTACATTATCTTTGAACCTTGAACCTTGAACCTTGAACTGATCATAACGGACTCAACATTCTTAATTCTTTACGAATATTAAGGAAAAGGTACAGCAGTGACACAGAAAACTACCCCGTGGCGGGGCACCACCATCCTCATGGTGCGCCGGGACGATAAAGTGGCGGTGGCTGGAGACGGTCAAGTGAGCCTGGGCGAAATGGTCATGAAGCACCGGGCCAAAAAGGTACGGAAAATCCACCACGGCAAGATCATCGTGGGCTTCGCCGGGGCCACCGCGGATGCCCTGACCCTCTTTGAGCGCTTCGAAGGCAAACTGGAAGCCTTTCAGGGCAACCTCACCCGGGCCGTGGTGGAACTGGCCAAGGACTGGCGCACCGACCGGATTTTGCGTCGTCTGGAGGCCCTTCTCCTGGCGGTGGACAAGGACGGCGCCTTCCTGATCAGCGGCACCGGCGACGTCATCGAACCGGACGAAGGTGTTATGGCCATCGGCTCGGGCGCGCCTTACGCCTTGGCCGCGGCCCGGGCTTTGATGGGTCACACAAAATTAAGCCCGGCAGAAATTTGCCAGGAATCCATGGAGATTGCCGGATCGTTGTGTGTTTACACTAACCGGGAAATTATCATCGAGAAATTGTAAATATAAATACTAGTGGGGCGGGCACTGTCCGCCGGAAAAATAATGGCGGGCGATGCCCACCCAACATTTTAATTACCTTTGATTATTTAAGGATTACGTTATGTCATTGATCAAGCTGCTCCAGGGTCCCGGCGACCATCTTACCCCCCGGGAAACCGTCGCGGAGCTGGACAAATACATCGTGGGACAGGAAGAAGCCAAGAAATCCGTGGCCATTGCTCTCAGGAACCGGTGGCGGCGCCAGCAGATCCCGGAACATCTCCGGGATGAAATCGCGCCCAAAAACATCATCATGATCGGCCCCACGGGCGTGGGTAAAACCGAGATCGCCCGGCGGCTGGCCAAGTTGGCCCAGTCCCCCTTCCTCAAAATCGAGGCCACCAAGTTCACCGAAGTGGGCTACGTGGGCCGGGACGTGGAGTCCATGGTGCGGGACCTCACCGAACTGGCCATCAATATGGTGAAGGCCGAAGAGCGGGAACTGGTGAAAGCGAAGGCCGAGGAGGCCGTGGAGGAGCGTCTGCTGGACCTGTTGCTCCCCCCCGCGACCCCCAAAAAACCAGACACCCAGGGGGATGAGGACTACATTAGTTTTCGTGAGGGCCAAACCTCTGAAATTAAGAAACCCATTGACGCGAAACCCGAGAGGGAAACTACCCGGGAGAAGTTCCGCACCATGCTCCGGGAAGGCCGCCTGGAAGAGCGCGTCGTGGACCTGGAAGTGAGCCAGCGGGTGACTCCGGTGGTGGAGGTCTTTTCCAGCTCCGGCATGGAGGAAATGGAATTTAACTTCCGGGAAATGCTGGGAAGTCTGTTCCCCTCCCGTTCCAAGCAGCGCCGGGTTAAGGTCGCCGAAGCCCGTGAACTCCTTTACCAGGAAGAATCACAGCGGCTCATCGACATGGACCGGGTGGTGGAGGAGGCCCGGCGCAAAGTGGAACAGCATGGCATCATTTTCCTCGATGAGATCGACAAGATCGTGGGCCGGGATCACGCCAAGGGGCCGGACGTCTCCCGGGAGGGGGTGCAGCGGGACCTCCTGCCCATCGTGGAAGGCACCACGGTGACCACCAAGTACGGCATGGTGCGCACCGACCACATCCTGTTCATCGCTTCCGGAGCCTTCCACATGTCCAAGCCTTCGGATCTCATCCCCGAAATGCAGGGCCGGTTCCCCATCCGGGTGGAGCTCCAGTCCCTGGGATCGGCGGAGTTCGAACGCATCCTCACCGAGCCCGAAAACGCTCTGATCAAACAATATCGAGCCCTGATGGAGACGGAAGGCATCGGTCTGGAGTTTACCCCGGAGGCCATCAGGGAACTGGCGGCCCTGGCCACCCGGGTCAACGAACGCACCGAGAACATCGGGGCTCGGCGCCTCCACACGGTGATGGAAAAGCTCTTGGAAGACATTTCTTTCCATGCCCCGGAACTGGGAAAACAGAAGATCACCGTCACCGACGGTTATGTCCGGGAACGCTTGGCCAACCTCATCGAAGATGAAGATTTAACCGACCATGACCCAGGAATGGATTGCCAAAGCCGAAATTTTGCTGGAGGCGCTGCCCTATATGCGCCGTTTTCAGGGGCAGACCCTGGTGATCAAATACGGCGGCGCGGCCATGAAGGAGCCGGAACTCAAAAAGGGTTTCGCCCACGACATCACCCTGTTCCAGACCCTGGGAATCCAGGTGGTGCTGGTGCACGGCGGCGGCCCCCAGATCGGCAACCTTCTGGAAGAGCTGCGCATTCCCACTCACTTCGTGGAAGGCCTCCGGGTTACGGACTCCCGCACCATGGACGTGGTGGAAATGGTCCTGGCCGGCAAGATCAACAAGGAAATCGTCAATCTCATCAACGGGGCCGGGGGCCGGGCCGTGGGGCTGAGCGGCAAGGACGGCCAGCTGCTGCAGGCTCAGAAATTGGAATTTTATCGGCCCCGGGGGGACGAACCTCCGGAGATCTTTGACTTCGGCCACGTGGGCGAAGTGATTGGAGTCAACACCGACCTGATTCAGACCCTGCTGCAACAGCGCTTCCTGCCGGTGATCGCGCCGGTGGGGGTGGGGGAACAGGGCGTGACCTATAACATCAACGCCGACTCCGTAGCCGGGGCCGTGGCCGGGGCCTTACGGGCCGCCAAACTTATTCTGCTCACGGACGTACCCGGCGTGATGGACCCGGAAGGCGGGTTGATTTCCAGCCTCACCCGCTTGCAGGCCATCACCCTGCTGGAGCAGGGCGCCATCTCCGGTGGTATGATTCCCAAAATCAAGTGCTGCCTGGAGGCCCTAGAGGACGGCGTCGCCAAAGCCCATATCCTGGACGGCCGGGTGCCCCACGCCGTGCTTCTGGAAATTTTTACCGACAGCGGTGTGGGCACGGAGATTTTGGCTTAGAGGGAAAAGCGGGGGAAGGCTGGGGGATTGACAATCCCCCACCCTCCCCCGCGCCCC
>JARRKO010000011.1:65104-71259 GCA_037388025.1 Syntrophobacterales bacterium | reverse complement strand
TTGAGGGGAGGGCGGGGGGCTTCAAGTCCCCCGGCCCTCCCCTCAAAATTATATCTCCCCCGCGGCCAGGCGCTCATACAGTTTCAGGTAGGCCTTGGCCGAGGCGCTCCAGGAAAAGTCCTGGGCCATGCCGTTCAGCATGATTTTTTTCCAGAGTTTTTTGTCACCATAGGCCTCGATGGCCTGAGTGAGGGCTTCCAGGAAGGCTTCGGGGGAGTATTCCGTGAAGACAAAGCCGGTGCCCGCGCCTTGGCCCTTGTCCACCGGGGTGACGGTGTCCACCAGCCCCCCCGTGGCCCGTACCACCGGCACGGTGCCGTACTTCATGGAGTACATCTGGTTCAGACCGCAGGGCTCATAACGCGAGGGCATGAGGAACATGTCGGAGCCGGCTTCGATGAGGTGGGCCAACCGGTTGTCGAACGCGATCTTCACCCCCAACTGCCCTGGATACTTTTTGGCCTCGGCGGTCAGCAGCTCTTGGTATTTTTCGTCCCCGCTGCCCAGAATGACCACCATAACGTTTTGGGCCATGAGCTTCGGGAGCACTTTGGCCACCAGGTCAAAGCCCTTCTGGTCGGCCAGCCGGGAAATGATGCCCAATATGGGAGCCTTGGCCAGCTTCTTGTCCAAGTTGTATTCCTTGATCAAAGCCGTCTTGTTCTTGGCCTTGCCCTGGAGATCATTGGGGCCGTAGGTGGCCTCAATGAGCTGGTCGGTCTCGGGGTTCCAATCCTCATAATTGACGCCGTTGACGATGCCGAACAGCACCTCCCGCCGATACCGCAGCACCCCCTCCAGGCCATAGCCGTATTCCGGAGTCTGAATCTCCTTGCTGTAGCCCCGGCTCACGGTATTCACCGCGTCGGCAAACACGATGCCGCCCTTGAGGAGGTTGATTTTGTCATAATATTCCAGGCCGTTCACGGAAAAAAGCGGCCAGGGCAAACCCAGGAGGGGAAACTTTTCCTTGGGGAAAAGACCCTGATAAGCCAGGTTGTGGATGGTGAGGAGGGACTTGGTTTTGGCGAAGGAGGCTTCGTACATCCAGCGGTATTTGAGATAGACCGGCACCAGGGAGGCCTGCCAGTCATGGCAATGGATAATATCGGGGTTGAAGCCCAGTTCCCGGCAAACAGGCAGCACCGCAGAGGAGAAGAAACTGAAACGCTCCAGGTTGTCGAAATAATCCCCCTTGGGAGTGCCATACAACTGGCTGCGTTCGAAAAACTCATCCCGGGCCACAAAATAAAAGGGGGAGCCTTCCTCGGCCGGGGCCAGGAGGTCGAAGGTCAGGGGCGCTTCCCCCAAGCGGCCCTCCAGGTCTTCGGCCAGGGCCGCCACCGCGATATTCTTCTGTCGGATCTGCCCATAATAGGGCATCAGCACCTTAACCTCGGCGCCCAACTCTTGTAAAGCATAGGGCAACGTACCCGCCACATCAGCCAGGCCACCGGTCTTGGCGTAGGGCACCGCTTCGGAGACCACGAAGAGAACTTTCAGCTTCTGCGCCATGTTTACTCCTTTCTCTCCCCGCAATTTATCTAGGTTATGACCCGAGTAATAAGACCATTATTACCGGGATAATTCTTTGTCGTCAGTTATTTGGCAAAAATTGACTTTAATACTTATAAATCAGCTCAATGTCATTGGCCACCAGGCCTTTTTCTCCTTCGGACAGGGTAAATTCCATGATGTAATCCCGGCTGGGAAGGTTTTCCGGGTTGACGCCGGGAGGCAAATCTTTCTCCAAAAAGAAGACCGACGCATAGGGGGATTCATCCTGACGGGTGTCGGTGACCCAGAGTTTGCCGAAAGTGTGCATGAAACGGAGGAACCCATAGGCCCGGTCCAGAAAATAAGCGCTACAAATGCCCCGGACCCGGCTGCCCACCTCCCCCCAATTCGGGGCCCCGGCGTAGCGGGCCGCGGTGGGCAAAAGCCCCGGAATCAGGTAACCCGGGGTGAACAGGTCCACCTCCCGGCGCAGCCTGCCCGAAACGTTGGCAAAGGCCACCAACTCCACTCGGCATCCCTTGTTTTGCACCATGGTTACTACACTGTTAAAATCCCCGTCCCCGGTGAACAAATAAATGAGGTCCAGGCGTTCGGATTGGGCAATAATGTCCAGGGCCATTTCCATGTCCAGGTTAGCCTTGCCGTAAGTGCGCCCGGATTCGTCGGTGTACCAGCGAATGGGTTTTTCCACCACCTTGAATCCCAAGTCCCTGAGGGTAAGGATAAAATTCAGGGTATTCTTATAGGCCGGGTCGGAAACGGCCCGTTCTTCATCGATGGCCACGTAGGCGTTCAGGCGGGTAACTTCGTCGGTATTGAAGCCGGCCATGCGGCGGACGATTTCATACCGCATACCATAGCCGCCGTTACGCATGATATTCATGGAGTCTACATACACTCCTACTCTTCGACAGCTCATAAAAATATCCGTAATCCTCTCAACTACATAATTTATAGGTTGACCTCGAGCCGTGAGGAAAAAGGTCTCGGCTCCATATCAACTGATTAATAACTTAGGCGTCCTCCGGAGCGTGCCACATAGGGCTCCGCGTCGGTGAGGACCCTACCCTGGTGGGCCAGCCTTTCTTTCAGGTAGCGGGGCAGTTGGGGCAAAACCTCGCCGAATTCCGGCTCGTACCAACCCAGGTCGGTAACGCCCCGGGCCGCCAGGCAGGTCTCAATTTGCCAGGCACTGGGCCAGAAGAAATTCTCCTCGCCGGCCAGGTGAAAACAGTAGATATCCATGAAACTGGAAACGAAGGCGGTATAGGCCCACACTTTCGGGAAAACGGCTCTTAAGGTCCGGTTGATGTCGGCCATGAGGCGCCCCGTGATATTCCCGGAACCGGACTGGACGGCCATAAGTCCCCCGGGGCCGAGTTTTCGGTGAACCAGCTCGTACATCTCCCGGGTGAAAAGGAGGCTGGCCGGCCCCTCCTCCAGAGGCTCGGTGATATCCAGAATAACGACGTCAAAGGCGCCGTCCGGCTGCTCCGCCAGCCAGGTCCGCCCATCAGTGAAGACCAGCATGGCCCGGGGATCGTCCAACGCGCCTTGATGGAAGGTGGGCAGCAGTTGCCGGCAGATGTTCACCAATTCCTCGTCGATGTCCACCATCACCGCCTGGGTTACCGGCGGGTGGCGCAGCACCTCCCTGAGAGTGGCACCTTCTCCGCCCCCCAGGATCAGGACCCGCCGCGGTTCCGGGTGGGCCACCATGACCGGGTGCACCAGGGCCTCATGGTAGATGAACTCGTCCACCTCCGCGGACTGGAGACGGCCGTCTAAAATAAGCGCTTTGCCCCACAAAGAACTCACGAAAATTTCATACGTCTGGAAGGAGGTTTGGCCGACGGCCGCGATCTCTTCCTTTCTCACCGCCACAAGGTCTCCCGGGCTTTCTTGGTCCAGGAACCAATCCCCGGCGGGCCAGTCCATGGTCTTTTTTTCTCCCATGATTATTGATGGTCTTGTCGGTTAGGGTAGTTAGGAAGTGTAAAGAAAAAAGAGGGAATTCGCAACCCGTACAAAGATCTCCGGAGCCTTACTGTTTGGGCCATTTGTTCACGAGCCCTGTTACACCCATACAGTTTTATAAGTACTCTTTAATAGAGGGACAGCCGCCCTCGGCTGTCCTGTAGGCAGGCGGGCGCCTCAGCACCATAACTTTGCAGAACCCGGAATTAATGGAGCGCGGTGGGTCCCCTCCTTGGACTTTGAACTTTGAACCTTGAACTTCTTATCCAGGGCCCCTAAAAAAACCCCGCATCGCCGCCACCACCACATCCAACTGCGCCTCGGTCATGGTGGGGAAGAGGGGCAAGCTCACCAGGCGGTCGGCCACGGCTTCCGTCTGGGGCAGGCCATGGTCAAAGTTGGGGGGCCACAGGCTTTGGTAATGGGTAAAGCGGTGTATGGGGGGGTAGTGAATGGAGGTCTGGATGCCCTTTTCCGCCAGGGCCGCCATGAACTCGGCCCGCTCCGTTTCCGGGGGCAGGATAACCGGAAACAGGTGGCAGGCGGAAGCCTCGAGCTGAGGAGTAAAGGGCAGCACCAGGCCGGGAATATCCTGTAATTTCTGCCGATACCGGCGGGTGAGTTCCCGGCGCCGGGCATTGGCGGCGGGAAGTTTCTTGAGCTGGACCAGGCCCAGGGCGGCCCGCATCTCATCCAGGCGGTAATTATAACCCAGCGCGGTGACGTCATAGCTGAAGCTGTGACCCCGGTGGCGGTCCCAGGTGAGGGTGGTCATGCCGTGGGAGCGGGCCAGCTGTACCTTGGCTGCGATTTTCGGGTCGTGGGTCGCCACCAGGCCGCCTTCACCGGTGGTCAGGTTCTTGTTGGCGAAAAAGCTGAAGCAGCCAACGTCTCCCAAGGTGCCCAGCATCTTTACGCCCTCGGCAGACTGCCAGAACGCCCCCGGCGCATGGGCCACATCTTCGATAACCTGGAAGCGGTGTTTCCGGGCCAGATCGCTAATGGCCTCCATATCGCAGGGGTAGCCGGCATAGTGCACCACCATAATCGCTCTGGTGTGGGGAGTCACCTTCCGGGAGACATCTTCGGGAGACATGGTCAAATCATGGGGACCAACCACATCCACGAAAACCGGCCGCGCCCCGGTGTAAAGGATGGCGTTGGCAGTGGCGACAAAGGTGAGGGACGGACAGAGGACTTCATCCCCCGGCCCCAGACCCAGGGCCAGACAGGCCAGGTGGAGGGCCACGGTGCCGTTGGCCACCGCCAGGGCCTGGGGCGCACCCAGAAAGCGGGCGAACTCCTCCTCGAAACGCCGGGTCTCGGGCCCCATGGACAGCCAACCGGATTTTAATACCGCGGTGACTGCGTCAATCTCTTCTGGCCCGAGGGACACGTCTATCAACGGTATTTGCCAGGTGGTCATATATTGTAAGTTTCCGGTTTATAGCGCTCCCGGTGGCGGCGGATATAATCGATGGTGGCCTGCAGCCCTTCCTCCAGGCTCACCTGGGGCTGCCAGCCGATGACAGCCTGGGCCTTGCGGTTATCACACAAAAGCTCCATGACCTCGCTGGCCCGGGGCCGAACCCGACCCTCGTCGTGGACCACCCGCTTATCGCCCCCCAAAAGGTCAATGATCCGGTCCGCTACGTCCCCTATGGAGACGGCGGTGCCGGAGCCTAGGTTAATCACTTCCCCCGTCGCGTCGGGGCTTTCGGCGATTTTGATGAAACCGGCCACCGTATCCTTCACATAGAGGAAATCCCGCCGGGGAGTGACCAGCCCCAGGTGGATGACCTCACCGTCCAACCCCTGGCAGATGATGTTGGGAATCACGGCCCGGGCCGATTGGCCGGGGCCAAAGGTGTTAAAGGGACGCAGAATGGCCACGGGCAAACCGAAGGACAGATGATAGCTCTCCGCCAATTTGTCGGCGCCGATCTTGCTGGCCGCATAGGGGGACTGGCCCCGCAACGGATGCTTCTCATCGATGGGGGTGTACTGGGCCGTGCCGTAGGTCTCACTGGTGGAAGTGTGGATAAAGCGCTCCACCCCCAGTCCCCGGGCCGCTTCCAGCAGATTTAAGGTACCGGTGGTATTCACCGCCACGAATTGGGCCGGAGCGCTATAGGAATAGGGAATGGCAATGAGCGCGGCCAGGTGGAAGATCACCTCGCACCCGGCCACGAGGCGCAAGGTCCAGTAGGGATCGGTGATATCACCCGGATGGATTTCGAGACTCTCTTTTACCCCGGGAGGCAAAAGTTCGAGCAAACCCCAGTCGTTGCGGGAATTGTAGCGCACCGCGGCCCGCACCCGGGCCCCCAACTCCACCAGACGCTCCGTGAGATGGCTGCCGATAAAACCGCCGGCCCCGGTCACCAAGACGCTTTTTCCTCGCCAATGCATCGGGCCACCCAAAGTCAGAAAACCAGAACCTAGTAGATCACCAATCTACCTTAGCATGTTTCCTAGTATCATGTCCCAGGTATTTCTTTCCAAACGAGCCCATACGTAGGGGCCGACCCATGTGTCGGCCCGTCAGACGGGAGCACACACGGGTGCTCCCCTACAATTATTTGGCTAATAGTTCTGGGACACACCACTACAAGCTGTTGCAAAATATAGAAGCAATAATACCTGTTAGTGACTGCGTC
>JARRKO010000011.1:0-65015 GCA_037388025.1 Syntrophobacterales bacterium | reverse complement strand
GTTAGCCAGATGGTAGTCCTTGTAGCGGCCGATATCCAGCCAGTAGCCGGAAAACGGATAATAGCACACCAGCTTACCCGCAGCCAACAGCCGCTTCACCAGATCAGGGAAATCCAAATAATTCGGCTTATCAATAAACTCCAGCACCTCAGGTTCAAAAACATACACTCCCATGCTCACCAAATGGGTGCTGGTGGGCTTTTCCAGGTAATCCCGGATGCGTCCGTGGCCGTTTTTAATGATGACCCCCAAATCAATTTTCACCTGACGCTCGTGCGCGCCGATGGTGGCCAGGCCTCCCTGAACCCGGTGGTGGTGGATCAGCTCATGGTAGTTCAGGTTGGTCAGGACGTCGGCGTTCATCACCAAAAAGGTGTCCGTCAGGTCCGGTATCCGGGTGAGAGGCCCGGCTGTGCCCAGGGGCTCCTGTTCGACGGAATAATCGATGTCCACCCCCCACCGGGAGCCGTCCTGGAAGTATGCCTGGATAAGCTCGGACAGGTAGCCCACCGCCAGGGTGATGCGGCGGAAACCCTGGGCCGCCAACTGACGGATAACCACCTCCATGATGGGCATCCCTCCCAAGGGCACCAGGGGCTTGGGAATCACCTCGGTCAGGGGCGCCAACCGCACCCCCTTGCCACCTGCCAAAATGACCACATGCATGCTTTGCCTGCCTTATGCCGGCGGGTTCACGGGAGGAAGCATTATTTCCGCCGCCGCCGATAGCCCAGGCCCGCCAACCCTAACAGGGAACTCCCCAATAATAGCAAACTGGAAGGTAAGGGCGTCGCCGTAATTTCAGTGAGGACCCCAAAATGGTCAGAAACATAGTCCCCGTTAATACCGTCAAAGACCACCTGGCTGCTGCTAATCTCGAGGTCATCCCCCCTGACAAAAATATAATCAATCCTTCTCGGCGAATCGGTATTGGCGTAAGGGTCTTCAGACACTCCAAACGTATAACCCGGGTCGGTATTAGCTTCACGATAAGAATCTGTAAAGCCATTACTGAGAAAGGTGTCATAGATGCCTTGCGTGGCCGTGGACAGGACAAAATTCATATCCCCCGACACAATGGTGGCCCGGGAAGGGTGCGCCTGGTCCTCCTGGTTGACGAATTCCATCAGTTTGTTTGCTTGGGTCTGGAGTTCCGAAACCGGGCCATTATAAAAGTGAGTGCTGAATAGATTGACCGAACCGAATCCGGGAATATCGATAATGCACATGACAACATTGGCGCGACCTGAAAATTCTTCCCCATCGGAATAATTTAACCCTGCGGGGTCTAATTTGGTGGCGGCATGATAGTCCATAGCATAACGCGACAGCACCCCGACCTTAAACTCTAACCAAAATATTCCCAATCCAAAAAAATAATCATATCTATGGGAGGATTCCGTGTAATATCCATACTTCCCGCCCAACATGCCGGCTAGGTCGGCACCGCTGTCCTCGGTTCCAGCAGGACTATCAACCGACCCCCCCGAGAACTCCTGTAAGGCCAAGGCATGGACCGGAGGTTGGGTGTCCAAGTAATCGACTATATTGGCAAACCTTTGGGCCCTCGGTGTGTCCGCCCTCTGCATGACGTTTAGAGTGAGAATTCGAAAGGTGGATTGTGACCCGACCAGGGGATTGGTGGGATTCTCAAAATTTGTCAGTCCCGCTGAGGGAAAGAACAGAATGGTTGCCAAGATTAATGCTAACAGGTTCACCATGGCCCTGACCCTCCTTAAGGTAATCCATTATGCTCTCATATCATAGTTTAGGTCAACCCTAAAAAATATGTACGCAGTTGCACATTATCTGGCAAACTCTGGACCACAGGGAGAGGAACAGCAGGCACCGCGGTTTTATGCAGCTCATCCCGGAGAAGAGGTTTTTCTCCAAAAAAACCAAAGTCTTCTCAAGGACCAGCTCTGGGGCACCAGGGGCAGTTCCTTGAGGGTGCGCCGCCAGAAGTATATGGCCACCAAGGCGAAAAGTATGTTCGCCAGGTACGGCGCCACCGCCGGGTTCAAATGCGCGGTGAAGGCCAGACGCCAGGACGCGGTGAAAACCACATAGTAGATAAGAAAGACGAGCAGGCCCACGATGAGCCCCCAGGAGCGCCCGTGAATCCGAGGGCTTAGTCCCAAGGGGATGGCCAGGAGACAAAGCAGCAGCGCCCCCAGAGGCAGGGCCAGACGCTGGTGCAGCTCCACCACCAAGTGCACGAAGCGTTTGGAGCCGGGGGCCGCAGCCTTGATGCCTTCTCGAAGTTCCCGGATGGACATCTCTCTTTCGGATACTTGGCCCGAAGAGGAGAATTTGAACAGCCGCAAGGGCAGTTCATAGGTCTTAAATTTCACGGTCTGCCGATGCCCCAGTTCCGTCCCCCAGCGGAGGACCACCCCTTCGGAGAGGCGCAGAATCATGGACTTCTGGGCGGGGTCGTAGCGTATGCGGCCGCTTTGGGCATAAATGGTCTGTGGATTTTCCTCTTCCCGCCAGTCGTTGATAAAAAGGCCCTCCAGCAGGCCGCCATGGGGAGCGACCCGATTCACGAAAAGCGTCAGGTTTTGAAAATCGGTATTGAAGGTCTGTTCTTGCAGGGCCAGGTCGGCCCGCCTCTTGACCACTTCGGTCAACAGTTCGCGGTTGGACCTCTGCCCCCACGGGCTGCCATACGTGCTGAGAAACAGGGTGAAAAGTGCCACCACCAGGGCAAAACCCAGAATGGGGGCCAGCAGGCGGACATAGCTTAAACCCGCGGTCTTCAGGGCCAACATCTCATGGTCCACGGACAGACGCATGAGAGCCAGGATGATGCCCACCGTCGCCGCCATGGGCAGGGTGAAGACCAGAAGATACGGAAACAGGAACAGGGCGGAGGCCAGGATGGCCCCGAGGCCGATGCCTTTGACTAAAATCATCCGGGTAATAATGAGGAGGCGCCCGGAAAACACGATGGTGGTGAAAGCCAGCAGGCTCACCAGAAAGGGTGAAATAATCTCGGCAATCAGGTAGCGGTGAATAATGAGGAGCATGGTGGAGCTACCACCTTGATGCTGTGGTCAAGAAATGTTTGGGAAGGGGCCAGGGGTCGTAGGTCCCCGGCCCTCACTCCGATATGCTATTTTCTGTGAGAACGGACTAAAAGACAATCTTTCTGTCGGGCTAAAATCTCATATTTCCGGGGAAGACGCGCCTGGAGCCAACCAAATTCCTGCGGCTAAAAAAAGCCCGCTGTCAGGGGCCAGCTTTTGTCCGAAGTCGAGTTCGGTGCGGAACTCCAGTAGATGAAACACCTGGCGGCTGTAAAAGCTGAGACCCTGGGAGTAGAGGTAGATCCCCACCAGCGCGGCCCCGGGCTGCCAGTGTTTTCTGAGGCTCAGCCCCAACTCCTTAGGGGAGCGCGCCGCCGCCAGGCGGTCCATGCCCAGGGGCAGGAGGGCCCCAAATATCAACGCCCCCGCCAGCAGGACTTCCGGGCGTCGGATCAAGAGCGTCAGAGAGGGTATTAAGGCCAAAATGATCAGGATGATTTTTAGATAAGGCTCCAGGACCGCAGCCTGACGGAGAAGAGGCTTTATAACCGGGAGAGGTAGAAAAAGCAAAACCACCAGGAGCCAACCGGCCACGGCCCACACCGCCAGACTGACACGGCAGCCCGGCGCGCCCTTGAGACCCGCCAGCTTGGTCTGCAGCCCGGCCAGGGCCTCCCCCACCAGCAGCGCCAGGGGCAAAAGCGCCGGCAGAATGTAGGGGGCCAACTTGCCCCGGGATACGGAAAAAAAGGCCAGGACCACGCCGGCCCAAATAATCAAAAAGATCCGGTCATCCGAATTAAGGGGAGCCCGGCGACTTAAAGCCCAGGGCACCAGGCCGGTCCAGGGCAACAAGAATCCCAACAGCACCGGTCCGAAATACCACCAGGGTTCGGCGTGATAGGACACCCCCGAAAGATAACGGGTCACATGATGTTCCCATAAAAAGAAACGGGGAAATTCCGGAAAGCGCCAGGTGACATACAGAAACCAGGGCAAGACCAACGCAACCAAGAGGACCCAGCTTCCTGGTTGGATCAGCGCTTTGAGGGCTGATCGCCCCCGCAAAAAGGCTGTCAGGCCCCAGATGAGTCCTGCCAGGACCAGGGCCACCGGTCCTTTCACCAAAACCGCCAGGGCCAGCGACAGGTAGGCCCAGGGCCATAGATGCCGCCGTTCCCGGCTTAGAGCCAGATATCCCAGAGCGATCCCCAGATTGAGAAAGGTAGAGAAGACCATATCCAGGGTAAGGAGCCGGGCCAGGACGAGGTAGCCCCCGCAAGTAGCCAGGACCAGGGCCCCCCATAAACCCGGGCCCTCGCCCCACAAGGTCCGGCCCAGCCCATAGGCCAGGTACAAGCCGCCCAGGGCGGCCAGAGCCGCGGGCAGCCGGGCGGCCCACTCGCTGTAACCGAACGCGGCAAAGCTCAGGGACGTCAGCCAGTACACCAGAGGGGGCTTCTCCAGATACGGCGCCAGGTTCAGGTGCGGAATGAGCCAGTCCTTGAGGAGAAGCATTTCCCGGGCGATTTCGGCGTAGCGGCCCTCATCCGGGTCCATGAGGCCGGGAGCGCCCAGCCGGAAGAAAAACAGGCCGAGGCCCGCCAAGGTGATCAGACCCAAGGGAAGCAAAGAGCGAGGGGAAGACCGGGGAAAAATCTGACGCAGCATGAGGGCCGATGTAGGCAAAACTGCCGGGAATTTTTTGCCAGGCTCAAGCCCGGCCACTCCTAAGGTTCTTAGAAATACTTGTATTTGTCAATAGATATAGCATGGCCCAGTTGTTGCATTCCTCCCGTACAGGCCCCTCAGGGGGAATTTTGACATACACAGGGGGTAATGACATGGGCCCAGTGTCCCTGGCCAGAAAAGCAATCCGTCCCTCCACCGAGTCCCAGGCGCCCGGCGCTCCCATCATGGAGTGGCTGCCGCAAAAGCGCTGGAATCCTTTCAACAGCAACAAGCTTCTGGCCCACGTCTACCGCTGGCGGCTCATCCGCCGGGGCCGGCCCCTGCCCCCGCCGGTCCTCATCACCGTGGACCCCACCAACGTCTGCAACTTCGACTGCGTCTGGTGTAATGCCGCCTATATCCGTAAACACCGGCAAAGCTCCCTGTCGGCGGGCGCCTTGCGCCGGTTGGCGGATTTTTTGCCCCGCTGGGGGGAAGAAAGCCCGGATTTTCCCCCCGGCGTAGAGGCCATCTGCGTGGCCGGCGGGGGCGAGCCCCTGCTCAATTTCCACACCCCGGAATTCATTGACCGGGTGGCCGCCCATGGCATCCAGGTGGGCCTGGTGACCAATGGCACCCGGCTCATCGATGCGGTGGACGCCCTCTCCCAATGCACCTGGATCGGGGTGTCCGTGGACGCCGCCACCGCCGCTACCTTCAACCGGCTGAAGGGATTGCCCGCGGGCAGCACCGCCCTGAGCCACATTACCAACAACATCGCCGTCCTCATGGATTACGCTAGAAATCACCACAAGCGGCTGGGGTCCCCTCATCCTTCCTATGGAGTGAGCTACAAGTACCTACTCTACGACCGGGACAACATCGGGGAAATGTATATGGCCGCCAAACTCGCCAAAGAAATCGGCTGTAAAAATATCCACTTCCGGCCGGCCGGCACCCCCTGGGATAAAATCGGCACCCCGGAGGAGATCGCCTTCACCCTGGAGGACATCGAGCTTTTCCAGGAGCAAATCGCCCAGGTTCTGGAGTTGGACGACGAAACCTTCAGCGTCTACGGAGTGACCCACAAGTTTAGCTCCCAGTTCAGCCGGGCCAATTATTTTCAGCAGTGCCATGCCATTTTTATGACCGGGGTGGTTGAGCCCCCCAAGGGCCCCGAACACGGCGAGGACGCCTTTATCCTGGGTTTATGCTGCGATCGGCGGGGGGATGACAAACTGGAACTGGTGGGCAATGCCACCGACCTTAGCGACATCAACCGGGCCTGGGGCAGCAAGAAGCACTGGCGCGTGCACGACCGCATCGCGGTGGCCGAGGAGTGCCCCCGGTGCACTTACCAGCCCCACAACGAAATTTATGAGGAAGTCATCTTAAACGACAGCATGACCTACAAATTCGTGTAATCACGCGAGGTTATCATGAAGGTGAGCGTTTTCGGCCTGGGCAAGCTGGGGTTGTGCACCGCGGCCTGCTTCGCGGCGCGAGGCCACCAGGTTTGGGGCTATGATGCCGACCCTGCCGTCATGGCCTCCCTGCAGGCCCGGGAAAATCCCCTCCAGGAAACCGGTCTTGATGACCTCCTGGCCCAGGCCTGGTCCAATCTGAGCCTTACCAACCAACCGGCCACCCTGGTGCAGGACACCGACATTTCCCTGATCATTGTGCCCACTCCCAGCCAGCCCGACGGCTGCTTCAGCAACCAGGCCGTGGAAACGGTCCTGCGGCTCATCGGCCCCGCCCTCCGCCAGAAAAAAACCTTTCACGTGGTGGATATCGTCTCCACCGTCATGCCCGGCTCCTGCCTCCGGGTTTTCCAACCTCTTCTGGAGAAGCTTTCGGGCAAGATCTGTGGGAAGGACTTCGGGTTGGCCTACAATCCCGAATTCATCGCCCTGGGTTCGGTGATCCACAATTTCCTCAATCCCGACCTGGTCCTCATCGGCGCGTCCGACCCCCTCACCGGGGAGGTGGTACGGCAGCTGTACCGCTACTCTTGCGACAATCAGCCGCATTTTGCTCTCATGTCCCTCATCAACGCCGAGATTACCAAGCTGAGCCTCAACTGCTACGTCACCATGAAAATCACCTTTGCCAACGAATTGGCGGCCATCTGCGAACTCCTTCCCGGGGCCGAGGCGAACGTGATTACCCGGGCCTTGGGCGCGGATACCCGCATCGGCGGTAAATGCCTCAAAGGCGGCCTGGGGTTCGGTGGCCCCTGCTTTCCCCGGGACAACCTGGCCTTTCAAGCCTTCGCCCGGGAGGCCGGCTGGGAAGCCCAATTGGCCCCGCGAGTCATCGAGGTCAACAACGATATTCCCCGGCGCCTGGTAGGCCTCCTCCGCCGGTACCTCAGGGAAAAAAGCCACGTCGCCCTCCTGGGGATAGCCTATAAGCCGGACACCCCTGTGGTGGAGGAGTCCCAAGCCCTTATGGTAGCCCAACAACTGGCCCAGGCGGGGTTTACGGTTCAGGTCCATGACCCCCGGGCTCTGTACCAGGCCCGAAAAATACTGGGGGACCTGGTGCACTATTGTCCGGATCCGCAGATCTGCTTGAAAAATGCCCATGCCATCGTGCTCCTGACCAACTGGCCCATCTATGCCCGTTGGGACTGGCCGGCCTTGGCGGAGCTGACCGCGCCCGAGCCCCTGCTCCTGGATTGCTGGGGAACCTTGAAGGGAAAAATTCCGCCAAAATTCCGCTACCTGTGTGTGGGGGTCGGAGCCGCGCCCTGCTACGAGGACCCGATTTATGAACCGGCCGCCAACCTTTAATCAGGTGGGCATTGACCGGGTGGGCGCCTTTTGGGACGCCCGGCCCTGCAATCTGCACCATTCCTCCCTGGTCGTAGGCTCCCCGGCATATTTCGAGGAGGTGGAGGCCAAAAAATACCGGGTAGAGCCGCATATCCCGGGGTTGGCCGATTTTGTCCAGCATCGCTATACCAAGGTCTGGTACTTCCGCTGTCTGATCCCCGGCTGGTTCCACCGACTGGAGCAGCGCTGGGGCTGGCACCTCTGTGTTACCGCGAAACTGAAACAGCAAGGGACGGCCTAATTATGAAAAATTTCCCTAAGGAAGCTCAAGCTCCAGGCTCGGAAAAAGAGTCTCTGTCCTCTCTTTGCCACAGGTTAGAACAAAATATGCCTCTTTCCACCCGGGAGATCATGGCTGACTTCGAACTCCTGGAGGGCCATCCCTGGAAACATCACGCCACCTCCCCCCTCACCTCCTATTACGCCTGCCTCTCGGCCTTGGCCCGGGCCAGCCGTCCCCGCCGCGTTCTGGAAATCGGCACCGGCTTTGGCCTGAGCGCCGCCGCTCTTCTGAGCGCCTGCGAAGAGGTCGAGCGGTTCGTCAGCCTGGACCTGGGAATTTTCGGGGGCCAGTACCAGTTTGGGGAAAGCAACCTGGACTTCGCGGCCCACAAAATTCACACCTGGTGCCGGAAGAGAGGCATCCCCCTGGAGCGGGTCAGGTTTTTCCAGGCCAACACCCAACCTCAGGGCAAATCCGATAATGACAATATCGCCTGCCAGGCCCCCCATTGGAGCACCCTGCCCGAACTGCGCCGGCTCTTGGAACCCCAAAGCTTCGATATCCTGTTTGTGGACGGCAAGCATACCGAAGACGGTTTGTATCAAGACATGAAGACCTTCTGGCGGTTTTTGCGTCCCGGTGGCCTGCTGTTGTGCGACGATCTGCATGACGAATCTTACCGGGAAATCTTTCCCTGGGCCGGTGAGACCATCGCTTCCTTTCAGCGCTTCCTGGCCGAGTTCGCCGACGATATTCAAGAGTATCACGTCTGGCCTTTCCCCCAGGTGCTGCCCGAGGGCGCCGCCGGCTTGCGCCCCTTCGGTCTCACCAGGAAAAAGCCCTCGGAGCCAGCGGCCCACCAGCCCCTCCCCGTGGACCTGACCCGAATTTTGGCCGACCTGGCCCGGGCGAACCGCCGCCTCTATTTGCGGGACCAGACCCCGACTTCCCTGGCCGCTCTGGTAAAACTGGCCGAGGAATGCCAACCCACCCGCATCGTGGAGTTAGGGACCTGCCAGGGCCTGTCTCTCAGGGCCTGGCTGGCGGCCCGCCCCTCCGCCCAGATCACAGCCATTGACCTTTCCATGGCCCCGCTGCGGCGCAGCCTGGAGGTGGCGCCGCTGGACCTCTCCCGGGTGACCTTGCTGGAACAGGATATTCTGCAAATCGACTTTTCCCGGCTTTGGGGTCCCGGCGATCGGGTGCTCCTCTACGTGGACGCCCATGACCAGCCCCAGGTCCCCATCATGGCTTACATCCTCAGCCAGGCTCTACCCGCGCTCCCTCCCGGGAGCCTGGTGGTGGTGGACGATCTGTGGCATAGCCCAGCTCCTTTGAACCCGGAAACCTTAAAGGCTTTTTTCCAGACCCGGGTGCTTCCGGTAATCGACCCGTTACAGTGCCTGGCGGGTCATTACGCTTCTTATTGGCAGGGGGGAGCCTTTTTCGGTTTTGCCGAAGCCATTCCCTTGCTGACCTGGGTCAACCAGCAACGCCTGCAGCTCAGATTCCAGCCGGATGCCAAGCTGGTTTCTTTTTTCTGGCCTCCGGACCAGGCTGCAGTTTCCATGCACGAACCTGACCCCAGCCCCACCGCTATCGGCACCTACTTTTACCATCCCTTGGCAAACTTCGCCCTGGCCGGGGCCCGCGGCTTAAACCTGGAGCCAGACACCCTGGCCGCCCTCTCACAATATGCGCAGGGTGCGGAACTGTTCGCGCTGGGCCAAATTCAGGAGGCCTTGGGCCATCTTGAAGAAGCCGAAAAACTCAGTCCGGCTCTCGTCGGCGCCGCTTACGCCCAAGCCGTTTGTTTGGCCCGCCTGGGCCACCTGGAAGAAGCGGACCGCCGCCTGGACCGGGAACTGGCCGGAGACTTCGTCCGAGCCCAGGCCCTCAATCTCCGGCGGGATATTCAGCCATGGCTCAGGGACACGGAAATCTCCTCCAAGGAGCCGGAAGTTGTCCTAAAAAAACCCGCCCTCACCATTTTCGCCCTTCCCAAGGCCTTCCAGGGGCATGCCGCCCTCATTCAGCGAAATGCTTTAGAAAGCTGGACCAGGCTCCAGCCCCGCCCGGAAATCATCCTGTTCGGCAGCGACCCCGGCACCGCCGAAATGGCCCGGGAACTGAACCTGCGTCATGTCCCGGTGGTGGCCGTCAGCCACCACGGCACCCCCCTGGTCAAGGACCTGTTCCAGCAGGCCGAGGCCCTGGCGCCCACCGGCATCCTGGCTTACGTCAACGCCGATATTATTTTGGGACAGGATTTTGTGGACGCGGTGACCACGGTCCAGGGGGAGCTTAAGCGCTTCCTCATGGTGGGACAGCGCTGGGACCTGGACGTCTCCGAACCCCTGAACTTCAATGACCCGGATTGGTCCGCCGCCCTGCGCCAGCAGGTGGAACAAGAAGGGAGCCTCCACGCGGTCAGCGCCCTGGACTATTTCGCGTTTACCAAGGGCCTGTGGCCGAAAATCCCCGGCCTGGCGTTAGGACGCACCGCCTGGGACAACTGGCTCGCGGCCCAGCCCCTGGCCGATGGCCTGCCGGTGGTGGACGCCACTGCCGTGGTCCTGGCGGTGCACCAAAATCATGGCTACCAGCACCACGACGGCGGTAAAGAGGCGGTTTGGCGGGGAGAGGAAGCCCGGCGCAATCAGGAGTTGGCCTGGGAATCACCCTTTCTCTGTTATACCACCCACGCCTCCTGGGAACTGAATCAGGCGGGCCTGGCCAAACGACCTCGGGAGTCGCAAGCCCTGGCCTGGGCCTGGGAGGGAACGGCGCTCCTGGCCCAGGAGGACTTTTCCGGGGTCCTGTACAAGTTCGAAGGGGTTTTAAAGTTGATGCCTGAGGGTATCCCGGGGTTGCACTATCTCCTGGCTCTGACCCTGGCGGGGCTGGGGCGGCGGGATGACGCCATCCAGGCCCTGAAAATTGAACTCGCCTCTCACCCCACTCACCACCAGGCGGCTAAACTCCTGGCCGGGTGGGAGCGTCCCCCCGAAGCCCAGGTGTCGCCCCAGTCCCCGGAGGACACCGAACCGGACCGCCCCTTGATCAGCGTGGTCATCCCCACCCACAACCGGGCTCGCTATGTGGTCGAGGCCGTCAACAGCGCCTTGTCCCAGGAATTCCAGGACATGGAGGTGGTGGTGGTGGACGACGGCTCCACTGACCACACCGCCGATATCCTGGCTGCCATCGACGACCCGCGCTTCCGGTATGTACCCAAGCCGAAAAGCAACGCCCCGGACACCCGCAACCACTGCATCGCCGCGGCCCGGGGTCCCTGGCTGCTGTGGCTGGACTCAGACGACGTGTTGCTTCCCGGCTGGCTGGCCCGCCTGGGGAGCATTCTCCAAGCCGGGGCCGAGGCTGACGTCTACTACGGCAACCTGGAGGTGGTGGACGCCCGGGACCGCCGCCAGGACATCATCCGCTACGAAGACTTCGCCGGAAAAAATGCCCTCCTCCTGTCCCGCCTGGTCCACGGCAATCCCCTGCCCCTGCCCGGCAGCCTCACGCGTAAAGCCCTCCTGGAAGAAGTGGGCGGCTTTGATATTGAATTCATCCGGGCCCACGACTACGAGCTGTGGACCCGTCTGGCCCCCCTGGCCCGCTTCAAGCACGTGCCGTTTCTGGCAATTCAGTGGCGTTGGCATGATGGCAATATGTCCTCGGGGTCGGTCCAGCGGGACCTATCCTTCGACGCCAAGGTGGTGCAGCGCCTTCTCACCCGCCACCCGCTCAAGGACCTCTTTCCGGACCTGCCCTGGCAGAATTGGCCCCGGGCCCAGGCCCAGGCGGCGCAGCAGTTAGGGGAGATTTTCGCCCGCTATGGAGATCCGGAAAGGGCCCGGGAATGGCTCGCGGAAAGTCAGGAATTCGACCCCGGCGCCGCCCACAGAGAACAGTATGCTGCCGGCCTGTAATCCCCCGGAACCCCTTTTCCAAGGTTCCCTCCCCTTTCCGGAAGCCGAGAGGACGGCCGCCGGAAAATTGCGGGTGCTCCAGGTGACCCACTGTCTGGTGGAGGAGCCCCAGGCCGGGACGGAAAGCTATGTGGCCAACTTGGGGAAAGCCCTGGCAGACCTGGGAGTGGAGGTCTTGTTTCTGGCGCCCGAGGGCCCCCCCGCCCAAAACTCCCAGGACGCCATCCCCTGGCGGCAAACCCGGCTGCTGGACCTGCCTCTGTTGCAGTTTGCCCGGCGCAATCAAAATTTTTTGACGCATTTGCGTCATCCCGGCTTCGAAGCGGCCTTTCGGGATATCTTGCAGCGGCATCCGGTGGATTTGGTGCATTTTCACCACACCTACCTCAGCTCCATCTCTCTTCTCGAAGTGGCTTGGGAACGGGGGCTGCCCGTAGTCCTGACCCTGCACGACGCCTGGTACCTCTGTCCGCTGCTGCACTGTATCAATGCCCAGGGTTTTTGTGACAGTCCCAAAGACCTGGACCGCTGCGCCACCTGCCTGGAATCCTGGCTCGAGGAGCCCACCAAGGAAGACAAACAAAAGCTTCTCCATATCCTGACAATTCGCCGGGACTACGTGCAAACCATGCTGTCCTGTTGCCGTTTGTTGTCTCCCTCCCGATTTCTGCGAAACCTGCACTACCGCTGCGGGGTGGCTCCGGGGGGCATCATCCATCTGCCCCTGGGTTTGGACGACCTGGGTCCGGCCCTTGACGCGGATTCCGAAGCTCCTCCCCTTTTTGTCTTTTTGGGGAATATCATCCCGGTGAAGCGCTTGGATTTGGCGGTGAAGGCCTTTACGCCCTTGGAGGGTCAAGCGGCTCTGGAGATCTGGGGTGGGTGCCCTCGGGACCAGCGCCAAACCTTGCGGCAAACCCTCGCCCCCTTTCCCCATATCAGCTACCGGGGACCCTACCAGCGCTCAGACCTGCCTCGGATTATGGCCAGGGCCACAGCCCTGGTCATGTGCTCTGATTTCGAAAATTATCCTCTGGTGGCGCGGGAAAGCCTGATGTTAGGGGTGCCGGTCATCGCCTCCCGGGCCGGGGGTCTCCCGGAAATCGTCCTCCACGGCAAAAACGGCCTGCTCTTTCCTCCCGGAGACGCTGAGGGCCTGAGGCATTCCGTCTTACGTCTCCTTCGCCGACCGGACCTTAAAGAAAGGTTGCGCCGGGGTATCGCCCCGGTGAAAACCATCGCTCAGGAAGCGGTGGAATTACTGGATTTATATCACTCCTGGAAAGCTGTATGCACCCGGCGTCCGGCCGCCACTGCCACCCATCACCTTTAACCCCTATGACGAGAGGCGGCGAGCCATTGGCCTGGAATGGACGGAAGTTTTGGAAAGTCTGGGAGAACACCATGAAGCCGCCGAACTGCGCCTGCACGCAGAGCCGCCAAGGGGAATTTGAAGCACGCTACGTCATCCTCACGCAATGACGCTAACGCGCCAAGAAAAAGGCCGGTTCCCTTTGGAACCGGCCTTTTGTTTTTTCATTGTCTTTGCGCCTTGGCGCCATAGCGAGAGACTTAGGCCGCCTTGGCGAGAGACTTACCTGTTAATGTAAAAACTTGATAAGCAAAGGCACGATGAGCAGAGCCACGATGTTCACGACCTTGATCATCGGGTTGATGGCCGGACCCGCAGTGTCCTTGTAGGGGTCGCCCACGGTGTCGCCGGTGACCGCCGCTTTGTGAGCATCGGAGCCCTTGCCGCCATAAACGCCGTCCTCAATGTGTTTCTTGGCGTTGTCCCAGGCGCCGCCGCCGGAGGTCATGGCGATGGCCAGGAACAGACCCGTCACGATGGAGCCGATGAGCATGCCGCCCAAAGCCACCGGACCCAGACCAGGAGTGAAGCCCACGATGATGGGAGACAGTACCGGAATGAGGGCCGGGACCATCATCTGACGCAGGGCGCCCTTGGTGACGATGTCCACGCAGGTGCCGTATTCAGGCTTGGCCTCGCCTTCCATGATGCCGGGGATCTCCCGGAACTGGCGCCGGACTTCCTCAACTACGCCACCCGCGGCCTTACCCACGGCCTCCATGCACAGAGCCCCGAAGAGGTAAGGCAACAGACCGCCGATGAACAGGCCGGCCAGCACCCGGGGATCGGACAACTCGAAGCTCATGACGCCCGGGAAGGAGCGGGAGTATTCGGCGAAGAGCACCAGGGCGGCCAGACCGGCGGAGCCGATGGCGTAACCCTTGGTCACGGCTTTGGTGGTATTGCCCACCGCGTCCAGCGGGTCAGTGATGTCGCGGATTTCGTCAGGCAGCTCGGCCATTTCCGCGATACCACCGGCGTTGTCGGTGATGGGCCCGTAGGAGTCAATGGCTACCACGATGCCGGTCATGGAGAGCATGGCCACCGCGGTGAGGGCGATGGCATACAGGCCGGTGCCGGGACTTACCAGACCGCCGCCCAGTTTGAAGGCCGCCAAAATGGCTGCCACGATGACAAGCACCGGCAGAGCGGTGGCCTTCATGGAGATGGCCAGACCCTGAATGACGTTGGTGCCGTGGCCGGTGGTGGAGGCGAAGGCGATGGACTTCACCGGCTTGAATTTCGTGGAGGTATAATACTCGGTGATGGCCACGATGAGACCGGTGAGTACCACGCCGATGACGGCCAGCAGAAAGACATTAAAGGGCGGAATCACAAAGCCCGCAGCACCTTTAGCCGCAGCCTTGGCAGCCACACCGCCCATAAACTTGTTAGCCAGGAAATAGAAAGCGATGACCGCCAGAACTCCTGCCACGATCAGGCCTTTATACAGGGCGCCCATGATGTACTGGGATTTCCCCAGGCGCACGAAAAAGGTGCCGACGACGGAAGCCAGGATGGAGACACCGCCGATGAGAAGCGGGAAGATAATGGCCGGGGAACCGGCTCCGTAAATGGTGAAGGCCAGAAGCATCGCGGCCACCACGGTGACCACGTAGGTCTCGTAGAGGTCGGCGGCCATACCGGCGCAGTCACCCACGTTGTCGCCCACGTTGTCGGCGATAACCGCCGGGTTGCGGGGGTCGTCCTCCGGGATGCCGGCTTCCACCTTCCCCACCAGGTCGGCGCCCACGTCCGCAGCCTTGGTGTAAATGCCGCCGCCCAACCGGGCAAACACCGACACCAGGGAGCATCCAAAGCCCAGACCAATCAGGGCGTGCATGGCTTGTTTGGGGTCAATCGCCATGAGGAACTTGTAGTAACCGGCCACGGAGATCAGGGCCAGACCCACTACCAGAAGACCAGTGACCGAACCGCCCCGGAAGGCCACCTTCAGGGCGTGGGCCATGCTGGTGAAGGCCGCCTGAGCCGTGCGCACATTCCCCCGCACCGCCACATACATACCCACATAACCGGCACTAGCGGAACCAATCGCGCCGATAAGAAAGCCAATGGCGGTGTATTTGCCCAACCCGAAGAGAAGCACAAAAATCACCACCCCCACCATGGCCACCGACTTGTACTGGCGGTTCAGAAAGGCGCTGGCGCCTTCTCTCACGGCACCAGAGATCTCCTGCATTCTGGGGGAACCGGGATCCTGCTTCAACACCCAGGTAGTGGTGAACAGTCCGTAGGCTACGCCTACCAGACCACACAACAAAGCAAAATTCATAATATCCATCCGCTGCTACCCTCCTTTTGGATGATTGGATTTTCCATATCCTTAAAAAAAGTTTTGTTATTACCAACCCCTATATCCTAGCGTTCTCACCCCCTTTATCTCTACGCGGTCTTCCTTTTTCCTTCCTTATGGAAATATTAATACATACCTCATATACCCTACTGCTGTAAAGGAAAAATTTCACAAATTAATTCCTTATGTTAGCTTCCTTGCTTTGGCATTGGATTTCAACAATCTGAGAAGTACCCACTCAGCCGTCCTGCCGGGAAGTTGACGGGGGAGCCAGACGGGGTTGATCCACGCCTGGCGAATTTTTGTCCTCGGGCGTCGGGGCCTCCAGTTCCTTGGGCTCCTCAAGCGCCACACCGTGACGGTCCGCCAGATACGCTAAGTATTGGTATTCCATGGCCTTTTTTTGCAAGCGATAATTCAGGATCAGGCGCAGCGGAAAGTACAGGGCCGCCAGGGCTACCACAGCCACCAACAGATAGGCGCCCCCCAGCCCCAGGGTTTTAAAAAACAGGGCCGCCAGGGCCAGTACCTGCTGGCCGTAAAACCAAAGAATGAGGAGCCCCAATAAAGCCGCCAGACCCAGGAAAAACTGAAAGCGGTGACGCCGCCGCACCGGTTTGCCCGTCCGGGGCTGATCCGTCCCTTCTCGCTCCGGGCCGAAGGCCTGGAAACCCCGGACTACCATGCCGAAAAGAAAAAGCAGGATCAGGGGAGCGGTAAAGGCCGTGAAAAAATATTCCTTCCACGGAAAGGGAACCACCTTCACCGGCCCGCCCAGCGCTCCCTCATCGATCTGCCAGATCAGGGTGACCACGAAAATGAGGACTTCCACCAGGGCCACCACGATGAGAAAGCTATTAAAAATGTAACGCCGTTCCAGGGGATCCCAGAAATTGAAAAATTTGGCCATGTAATGATTTTAACCGGTGAGGCCGAATATGTCGAGGCCGCGGCGCGAGAAGATGATGGCGGGTTTAGCCCTTACCGTCCTCCTTGAGCTGCGACCGCACCTCCATCAAAATGCGGCCCAGCCAGTTCTGTCCCGGTAAGGCGGCACAGCGGGCACAGCGGCACTCCCCCCAAAAATTGTCATGCCAGGTGTTGCCTTCCACCAGTTCAATTTCCCCGGTGGCCAAAAGACGTTTTTTCAGGTCCGACTGCTCCTCAAACTTTTGCCGGACCAGGTCCCGCATAATGTCCACCTTCAGGTCGGGCCAATCCGGACGCTTCTCAAGTTTACGTCCCAGTTTCTTGGCCAAGCCGGGGGTGGATGCCTGCCTTATCTTCTCTCGATTCCCCGGTTCCAAAGTCTTGGCCGCCTGATACGCGTGCTCCACCGTGGGATACCTCACCCCCTCCAGAATTACCGGCGCCGGGGTAAAGTTGGACAGAAAAGCGTAGTCCCCCTCAAAATCATCGATGGCCCGGCGGACCTCAGATTGGACCTCCTGTTCCCCGGGCAGGTCCCACCAGAAAAGAAAAACCGCCAGGGCTATCATCGCCATATCTTCCAGGATGATTTCCCAGCCCACCTGCCGGGCCCAGAACAGGCCGCAACCGCAGTCGATCTTGAGGCCCCGGGCCAGGGTGATGAACAATACCAGCAGGATGAGAACCAGCTGCAGGATGATGAGCAACAGACAACTGCGGCGCTTGATGCCGCCCACCAGCTTGCTGCCCCAAGAGAAGCCCAGCCAGACAAGCAGCCGACCCGTGATCTCCAGCAGGTAGCCGAGGGTCAGAAAAAAGCCGCTGGTAAGCTCTACCCAGGGAAGAACCGCGGCCACCAGTCCCACCAGGGACAGGGGCACCAGGTCGTAAGCCAGAATCGCTTCGGCAAACTGGTAAGGCTCCAGGCGCTTTTGCAGACCGGCATAAAAAAAGACCCCGCCCAGGGCCAATCCCAGCAGGCAGGCCAGCCCGCTAATAGCTGGTGTCCACTTCGTATCCCGCTTCATCCCAGGCTTGAAATCCCCCGAGAAACGCCATTACCCGGCGGAAACCCAGGGTTTGCAGATGTTTGGCCACCTTTAAGGCGGAGTTGCACTGGACTTTGGCGCAATACACCACGATCAGACGATCCCGGGGCAAACCCAGGATACCGGTGTCTTGTAAGTCCGATAATTTCGCCAGTGGCAAGTTTAAGGCTTTGGGGATGTGAAGTTCGGCAAATTCCTCCGGACTGCGGGCGTCCAGGAACAGGGCCTCCCCCTGCTGCCATAAATCGTGGACCTCTTGCAATTTCAGGGTGGGCACCCCCTTGAATTCCACCTCCCGCTGCTGCTCCCGCATCTTGTCCAGGTGGGCGTCAAGCTCCCCCTGCCAGGCCATCTTGACCAGCGGCCATTGATAGAAGAGGCCAAAAAGCACGGCCAGGATCAGAAGGTACCCCGCCCAGAGGAAATCGTCCCGCAGCACCTTTCCAAGCCGGTTCATCCGCGCTTCGTCTTTCCCATGTTTAGGGGTATTGTCATTTTCCTAAGTTCCACTAAAATACCTGCTGGAGGCTTTGCTGTGATTTTCCCCGCCATCAAGGCCTTGGCTCTGGACTTGGGCAACGTCCTGGTGAAAGTGGACCATTTCCGCTTTTGCCGCCGTCTGGGCGACCTGGCCGGTCTCACCCCGGAGGAGGTCTATGCCACGGTCTTCGAATCAAACCTCGAACCCGGTTATGACACGGGCCGCCTCACCTCGGAGGAGTTTCACCACCGGGTCACGGCTCATTTCGGCGTGAACCTCCCCTTTTCCCAGTTTTCGGCCTGGTGGAACGATATTTTCGATCCCATGGAGTTAATGGCGGACCTAGTCAGCCATCTGTCAGCCCAATACCCCCTGTATCTGGTGTCCAACACCAACGCCTTGCATTTCGCTTATATCAAGGAGAGGTTTGCTCTGCTGCAGCATTTCCAGCGCTTCATCTTGTCCTTTGAGGTCGGCAGTCGCAAGCCGGAACCGGGAATTTACCTGGCCCTCATTGAGCAAATCGGCCTCCCCCCTTCCGAGTGTCTCTTCGTGGACGACAAGGCGCCTTTTGTGGAGGCCGCCCATGAACAAGGATTGACAGCCTGGCAATTCACCTCACCTGAGATATTTGTCCGAGACCTGAAGTGGCTCGGGCTTTATTAACCGAGTCAATAATAGTCGAAATACCCCCTACCCCGGTTTTCTCAATACGATATCGGCCTTCTCTCCCGAAAGGTTAATCCAACCCTACTCCTGCGGACAACCAGCCCCCTGCGCCAGCCAGTGAGCAGTTGCCAATTATCAAAAATGCTTGGCACCGATTTCATTTATACTGATTACTGATCACTGATCACTGATTACTGAATTAAGGGGGGAGGCGGCGGTTCTCTAAAAACTTCGCCGAGGTCAATTTAATACGGTTTGCCGATGGCCTTGTCCAACCTGCCTTCCACCACCCGGTAGTCAAACAGAGCCCGCACCAATTCCAGGTCGGCCTGGGCGAATCTCACCTGGGCATCGGTGACTTCGATGATGCTGCCCACCCCAGCCCGATAGCGGCCCCAGGCCAGGCGCAAATTCTCCGAGGCCGCCTCCCTGGCCTTGGTTCTGGACTTGATCACTTCCCAGGCGGACTCCAGGTCCTGGTAACGGCTCTCCACTTCCCGGATCACCGTCAACGTCACTGACTCGGTGTTGGCTTGCGTGGACCTGAGCTGAGCTTTGGCCTGTTTCAAGTTGTGATACTTGCTCAAGCCTTCGAAAATGGGTACGTTCACCGCCGCGCCTATCCACCATTCGTCTTCCAGTTCGTGGCGGCTGCCCTCCGTGCCGTAGGCCGCAAAACTAGAGAAGGAGGGCAGAAAATCCGCCCGGGCGACACGAATATTGGCCTCGTCCTGCTTCTGCTGGTAAAGCGTTTTCTTGAGTTCCGGCCGTTGCTTGAGGGCTTTGGCTTTTAGTGCCGCAAGAGACTGGCGTGTCGGAGTCACCTCCAGAACATCTTCCACTGACTTGTAGGGCCAGGTCTTGAGGCCCAATGCGGTCATCAGTTCCACCCGGGAGACGACCGCCAGATTTTTGGCCCGGATCAGTTCGGTCTCGGCATTGGCCAGGTTGGATTCAGCAAAGGTGACGTCAACTTTGGCCCTCAGGCCCACGTCGTAGAAAGCTCGGGCTTGTTTCAGAAGTTCCTGGTTCTGGCGGACGTTTTCCTCGGCCACCTTGATGGCCCGCCGGGCAGCCAGATAGGCGAAATACGCGGTGCGAGCCGTCAGCACCACCCCCTGCCGAGTATTGGCGTAATCCTCCAGAGATTGTTTGTAACTGGCTTTGGAACCCGCCACCTGGCTGGGGGTTTTGCCAAAGTCGTACAGCAATTGGTCAAAAGAAAAACGGTACACCTCAAAGGTGGTAATTTCCGGGATGGAAATGGCGGTGACATCGCTGGGGCCGCCCGGGACCGCGACGGCCGCCTGTCCTCCGGCTCGGCGGCTGGAAAAGGCGTTGCCGTAAAACAAGTTGCCAGCAAATCTGGCCCGTGGGAGCAAAGCACCGCGCTGGACCCCGATCTGTTCCTTGGCCGCGTTGGTGAGCTCTTTGTACTCGGTAACTGAGGGGTTTTTCTTCAAAGAGATTTGAATGGCCTCTTGGAGGGTGAGAACGCCGGCGGCCTCTTCCGCCGCGGCTACCCCGGCCAGTGCCCCAAACTCCCTGGGTTGACTTTAAATGAGAAGATGTGATCTGCTCCCTTGGCTCCCCGGGAAAAAAATCGTAAGGGCGCAACCGTGTGTGCGCCCTGCTGATGGGCCGACACACGGGTCGGCCCCTACATTACGGGATAGAAACATTCTGAGGGAAATACCTGTGAATGGTACTAACCATGAATGACCGTCGTTGGACGCCTAAATCTCCGGTTTCCGTAAATGAAAGTCAGTGGCCTGCTCAAAGGCATGGGCCACCTGGAGCACCACCGGCTCCCCGAAGGTCGGCCCCATGAGCTGCAGTCCGATGGGACGGCCGTCGCCGCTAAAACCGCAGGGCACCGAAATGCCCGGAACCCCGGCCAGATTGGCGGGATTGGTAAATATATCCGTGAGGTACATGGTCAGGGGATCATCCACTTTTTCCCCCAGACGGAACGCGGGAGTGGGCGCCACCGGGGTGGCCAACACCGCGCAGGTTTCAAAGGCCTGATCAAAGTCCCGCTTCATCAGGGTGCGCACCTGGGAGGCTTTGCGATAGTAAGCCTCATAATATCCGGCGGACAGCGTGTAGGTGCCGATCATGATGCGGCGGCGCACTTCAGCCCCGAACCCCTGGGTGCGGGTCTGGGCATACATCTCCAGGAGATTGCCTCCCGGGGCCCGGAAGCCGTACTTCACTCCGTCATAGCGGGCCAGGTTCGACGAAGCCTCAGCCATGGCGATGATGTAATAGGTGGCCACCGCATACTCGGTGTGGGGTAAAGACACCTCAATGATGTCGGCGCCTTGACCCTCCAGGGTTTTCAGAGCCGCCCGCACCGCCCCCTCGACCTCCGGATCCAGGCCCTCCCCCAAATATTCCCGGGGCACCCCGATCTTAAGCCCCTTGAGGTCTTGCCCCAGGTTCTCCAGATAGTCCGGCACCGGCGCCGGCACCGCGGTGGAGTCCCTCGGGTCGTGGCCGGCCAGAACATTCAGCAACAGGGCTGCGTCTCGTACCTCCTTGGTGACCGGACCCACCTGATCCAAAGATGAGGCATAGGCCACCAGGCCGAAGCGGGACACCCGCCCATAAGTGGGCTTGAGCCCCACCACCCCGCAGTGGGACGCGGGCTGGCGGATGGAGCCGCCGGTGTCCGAGGCCACCGACGCGGTGCACAAATCTGAGACCACCGCCGCGGCGGACCCGCCGCTGCTGCCCCCGGGAATGCACTCCCGCCGCCACGGGTTATGGGTGATCCCGGAAGCCGAGTTTTCGGTGGAGGAACCCATGGCGAACTCGTCCATGTTGGTCTTGCCCAAAAACACCGCGCCCGCCTGGCGCAAGCGGGTGCAGACCGTGGCGTCGAAGGGGGGCACATAATTTTCCAGAATGCGGGAGCCGCAGGTGGTGCGCAAACCCTTGGTGGCCAGGATGTCCTTGATGGACAGGGGCACCCCCAAAAGCGCGCCGGTTTCTCCCCGAGCCAACCTGGCTTCCGCTTCCCGGGCCTGGGCCAAAGCACCCTCTTCGTCCACGGTGATGAAGGTGTTGAGCTGCGGGTCCTTGGCGGTAATGCGGGCCAGAAAGGCCTCCACCGCTTCCACCGGGGAGATCTCCCTTCGGGAAAGCAGGGGGGTGAGCCCACTGATGCTCAAGCGGCACAAGTCTTCTGCCATCCCCGCCACCTAGATGACCCTCGGCACCGAGAAGCTCCCCTCCGCCGGGGCCGGAGCATTGGACAGACCTTCGTCCCGGGACAGGCCCGGCACGGTCTCATCTTCTCGGAATACGTTAAAAATTGACACGGGGTGGGCCAGGGGAGGTACTCCCGCGGTATCCACTTCCTGCAACTTCTGCACGTAGGTCAAAATGTCGTTGAGTTGGCGGGTAAAGAGGTCCACTTCCTCCGGGTTGAGGGTGAGGCGGGCCAGCTCCGCCACATGGAGCACTTCTTCTCGGGTTAGGGCCATGCTTCCTCTTTTCTTCTCCAAAGTCCCCGTCCGGGGGTCCTGACCTGTTATTATATACCCGCCACTCGCCAGGAAACACAAGAGAAATCCAGAAGCCGAACCCGATTATTCCAAAGTCCCCCAGCAGAGTTTGGACTCAAAATTTGCGTTCCCTAGCCGAGCTCGGGAACGAGGCCTAAAATTTTTTCTCAAAAATTGCTCAACTGGTTGTCAACCTGGAGTTTGCTTGCGCCCTTCAAGAACTTTGAACCTTAAACCTTAGCGAATTTGCAGAGCTGATTGAAAATATATTGAATTCCTGGTTATACTATCTTAAACAATAGAATCGATTAACAACCATGCTCCCTATGCGCGATCCCAACCGTCTTAAAGAAATTGCCAGGGAAATCCGCCTGGATATCGTGGAGATGCTCTACCGGGCCGGCTCCGGTCACGTCGGCGGGTCGTTGTCCGCCACGGATGCGCTGGTGGCCTTGTTTTTCGGCCACATGCACCTGGAACCCGGTAACGCCTGCTACCCGGACCGGGATTACTTTGTCCTCTCCAAAGGGCACGCGGCCCCGGCCCTGTATGCCATTTTGGCCCGCCTGGACTTTTTTCCCCGGGAGGAGCTCCTCACCCTACGTCAGTTCGGCAGCAACCTTCAGGGCCACCCCGACTCCAAATGCACTCCCGGAGTGGAGGTGCCCACGGGCTCCCTGGGCCAAGGCCTGTCCGTGGCCAACGGCCTTGCCCTGGCTCTGAAACTGAAAAACGGCCGTCAGCGGGTCTATGCTCTCCTGGGTGACGGGGAAATTCAAGAAGGACAGATCTGGGAAGCGGCCATGACCGCCTCCCACTATTCCCTGGACAATCTGACCGCCATCCTGGACCGCAACCGCCTGCAGATCGACGGGCGCACCAAGGAGGTCATGAGTGTGGAACCCCTGGCCGCCAAGTGGGAGGCCTTCGGCTGGCACACGACCCAGGTGGACGGCCACTCTATTCCCGACGTTTTGGATGCCTTGCAGGCCTGCGGTTCGGTGAAGGGCTCCCCCAGCATCATCATCGCCCACACCACCAAAGGCAAAGGGGTGTCCATTTTTGAAGATCAGGTCAAGTTTCACGGCGTCACCCCTTCCACTGAGGAATATCACCAGGCCGTGAAAGAACTTCAGTCAGTGTGAGGATATGTTCATTGGGCTCCCTTCCTGAAACTGTGCCCTTCCCCGCCAAAGAAAGCACCAGGGTCGAATACGGTAAGGTTTTGGCCGAGTTGGGCGAGGAACATCCGGAAATCGTGGTGTTGGACGCCGATCTCTCCGGGTCCACCCAAACTGCCCGCTTTGCCAAAGTTTTTCAGGACCGTTTTTTTAACGTCGGCATCGCCGAGCAGGACATGATGGGCACCGCCGCGGGGCTGGCCCTCGGAGGTATGGTCCCCTTTGCCAGCACCTTTGCCATCTTCGCCACCGGCCGGGCCTGGGAACAAATCCGCCAAACCATCGCCTACGGCAACCTGAATGTCAAGATTGTGGCCAGCCATGGGGGGATTACCGTGGGCGAAGACGGCGGCTCCCACCAGGCCATCGAGGACCTGGCCCTCATGCGGGTTCTGCCCAACATGGCTGTGATGGTGCCAGCCGACGGGCCCGAGACCCGGGCCATGGTGCGCTGGGCCGTCACCTACGAAGGACCGGTGTATATCCGCACTTCCCGGATCCCCTTTCCCGTGATTCATGACAATGGCTATGCCTTTGAATTGGGGCGGGGCCATATCCTGCGGGAGGGTGATGACGTCACCCTGGTGGGCCTCGGCCTCATGGTGCATCAATGTCTGGCCGCCGCCGATCTTCTGGCCAAACAGGGGAATTCCGCCCGGGTCCTCAATATCTCCTGCCTCAAGCCCCTGGATTGGGAGCTGCTGGTGGTCTCGGCCCGGCGCACCGGCTGTCTGGTGACCGCGGAAGAACATGTGGCCACCGGTGGTCTGGGGAGCGCGGTCAGTGAGGTATTGTCAGAAATGTGCCCGACGCCCCTGCGCCGGGTAGGCATCCGGGACACCTTCGGCCTGTCGGGCAAGCCCGATGATCTGCTTAAACATTTCGGTCTAACACCCGAAGATATCGCCCGGGCGGCCAAGGCCGTCATAACCCGGAAAACCAGGCCTTAACATCTTGGGGCCTTTTCAAGTCAAACCATTGAGAACACGGAGCGGTAATACTTTGAAATTTTTTCAGCATGGCATGTATAAAAAACTAGCTCTGGGGATCGGCACGATCCTCATTGTGGTGGGCTGCCTGACAGCCTGGCTGGCGGCTGACTCCACCTCTGATTATGAGGCCTTGCGCCTGTTTACCGAGGCCCTGGATGAGATTTCCCAGAAAGCCGTAGCCCAAACCAACGACAAGGAGATCTTTGAGGGGTCCCTGCGGGGCCTGATGAACTCCCTGGACCCTGATTCCTCCTACCTCTCCCCCCAGGAATTCGCCCGCTACCAAAAAGGCGACCAGGGGTCTGAGGCGGAAGCCGGCATGGAGCTGGTCTTCAAAGACAACCTGCTCACCGCGGTGTCGGTCCTGGACGGGGGTCCCGCGGACAAAGCCGGCCTGAAAGCCGGGGATCACATCCTCAAAATCGACGGCCAGCTTATCCGCAACATCACCACCCAGGAGGGGGTGCGGTACTTTCAGGGTCCGGCCGGCAAAACCTTGAAATTGCAGGTGCTGCGCAGCGGTTTGGTCAAGCCTTTGGACCTGAGCGTCACCCTCGAACCCCTGGGCCCGGCCAAAATCAAGGTGAAAAAACTACAGGACGGCTATGTTTACTTGCGCCTGCCTTATTTCACCGATGATCTCCCCAAGGACCTCGCCAAAAAGTTAACCCAACTTAATAACCAAACTCCCCCGGTCAAGGGGATAATTTTGGATTTGCGCAACAACGCCCGGGGTTCTCTGGAAAATGCGGTGCGCACCGCTTCCCTGTTTATCGGGGACCGGAAAGTGGTCAGCACCCGGGGTCGGGGGCAGGGTTCTGAACAGTCTTATCAGGGTTCTGAGCGGGAGCAGGTGCTCAAGGCGCCCCTCCCCATGGTGGTGCTGGTGGGCGAGAGTACGGCCCGCGCCGCGGAGATTCTCGCCGGGGCTTTGCATGACCAATCCCAGGGTCTCCTGCTGGGTGAGAAAACCTTCGGTCTCTGCGGCATCACCCAGGTGATGCCCCTGCAGGATGGGTCCGCCTTGCTGATGACCGTGGCTAATTGTTATACTCCCGGGGGTCGAAAAATTTCAGGTGAAGGACTCAAACCGGACGTGGAGGGGAAAAAACCACCCGAGACCGTCAAGCATCTGACTTCCCCGGCTCCGGAGCCGGAGAATGACCCCTGGGTGAAACAAGCCGTGGAGATCCTTAAAAAGGGCAATGTTTCCCGTTTAGTCAAACAAGGTCCCGCGTCCTGAACCTCGTTTTTAAGAAAAAATCGGGCTCAAGAAAGAAGTCGGGCCCTCTACCTTTAATAGCCAACTCCGGGGTGTGGCCCGGGGGCCAGTGAGTTGAAAATTATGTCCAAGCATCATCGTTTATCCCAAAAGAGAATTCTCGGAGCGCCCTGGGGAATAAAGAACCTGGCGATGCTCGCCCTAGTGGGCCTGTTTTTCTGGGGTCTGTTCACGGTGCCTACTCTCCTCACCGCCACCGCGGCGCCCACTCCCCAGGGTACTAAAAGCAGTCTGCTTGCCAAACAGCCGCTTTCCATCACGGACGACCAGTTAAAGGTCTTTGCCCAGGCTCTGGACGTCGTGGGGCAACAGTATGTGGAACCCAAAACCATCAAGGACCTGGTTTACGGGGCCATTCAAGGGGCCGTGGGCACCCTCGATCCCCATTCATCCTTTATGACTCCGGAAGACTTTAAGGAACTCCAGGTCGAAACCAAGGGCAAGTTCAGCGGCATTGGCATTGAAATTACCTTACAACACCGGATCCTGACGGTAGTTTCCCCCATCGAGGGTACCCCGGCCTTCCGGGCCGGCCTCAAAGCCGGTGACCAGATTATTAAAGTGGATGGCACCCCCACTAAGAATATCTCCCTCACGGACGCGGTGCGGAAGATTCGCGGACCCAAGGGCTCCCGGGTCACCCTGACCATCAACCGCCAGGAATTCACCAAGCCCAAAGACTTTTCCATCGTCCGTGATATTATCCCCATCCGCAGTGTCAAAGCCCGACTCATCGAGGGCGGATATGGCTATATCCGCATAGCCAACTTTCAGGACCAAACGGACCGGGATCTGCGCAATTTCCTGCAAAAAATGCGTCAGATCCAAACTCCTTTCAAAGGCCTCGTTCTAGATCTGCGCAATGACCCCGGCGGTTTGCTGGATCAGGCGGTTATGGTGTCAGATGAGTTCCTGAGCCACGGTCTCATCGTTAAGACCGAAGGCCGGGACGCCCGTCAGAAAATGCGGTTCAATGCCCGGGCCGGACAACCCGGCGAGCGGGAGAATCTTCCCATAATCGTCCTCATTAACGAGGGCAGCGCCTCCGCCTCCGAAATCGTGGCCGGCGCGCTCAAAGACCAGCATCGGGCCGTCGTGGCCGGCACCAAGAGCTTTGGCAAGGGCTCGGTGCAAACCATCATTCCCCTGATGGACGGCTCCGCGCTGCGCCTGACCACGGCCCTGTATTACACTCCCAGCGGCAAAACCATCCACGAAAAAGGCATCATCCCGGATATTGAGGTCAAGGATACTGAACTCGTCAAAAACAAGACCGCGGAGGAACTCCGTGATGAAGCCCTGGACCGTCATATGCGGGGCGAAGGCATCACCGACAAAGCCTGGAACAAGCCCCTCACCGACAAGGACTTGAAGCAGGATCCGGTGCTGAAAAAGGCCGTGGAGATTTTACGCCACTGGCCCCCCAAGGAGTTGGCTCAAAAGCCCTCCCCCTGATTTCTTATGCCCGCTTCTGACCCGGTCGCTCACGCCCTGGTGGCCATCATCGGCCGGGCCAACGTGGGTAAATCCACGCTGTTCAACACCCTGACCCGCTCCACCCAGGCCCTGGTGGGGGGCATCCCGGGGGTCACCCGGGACCGCCACTTCGGCCGGGTAGTTTTAGGCGGGCGCGCCTTTCTCCTGGTGGACACCGGCGGCCTGGTAGGTGCGGAAGACGAGCTGGGCCTTCTGGTGCGGCGCCAGGCCGAAGCCGCGGTGGCCGAAGCCGACGCCATCCTTTTGGTCATGGATGGCAAAGAAGGCCCCCAGGCCGGGGATGCCGAGGTGGTGGATTACCTGCGCACCACCGGCAAGCCCCTGTTCCTGGTGGTCAATAAAATTGACCATCCCGGCCGAGAAGAAGAGCTCCCCGATTTCTACCGCTTCGGCCTGTCTCCCCTCTATCCCGTGTCCGCGGTCCACAAACTGGGGCTCTCTCCCCTGCTGGAAGATTTGCTGGAGGCCTTGCCGGAACACCGGGAAATCCCGGCAGAAACTCCAGGCATTCGGGTGGCGGTGGTGGGACGGCCCAACGTGGGGAAATCCTCCTTTATTAACCGGGTCGTGGGGGAAGAACGCCTCATCGTCAGCGACCGTCCCGGCACTACCCGGGACGTCATCGACACTCCCGTAACCTTCCAGGGCACGGACTATGTGCTCATTGACACCGCCGGTCTGCGGCGCCCCAGCCATGTGGCCCCGGGCCTGGAAAAATACACGGTCCTGAAAGCCCTCAAGGCCTTGGAGCGCTGCGATGTGGCCCTCCTCCTGTTGGACCCCCAGGAGGGAGTTACCAGCCAGGATATGCGCATCGCCAATCTCATCGCCGAGGAGGGCAAGGGTTGTGTGGTGGGCTTAAACAAGTGGGATCTGGTGCCCCGGGAAGTGCGGGCCGCGGCCCTGGAGAAGGTCAAAGAGGTTCTGAATTTCCTGCCTTATGCCCCCAAGGTGTCCCTTTCGGTTCTCACCGGTCATAACCTGAAACGAATCTTTCCCCTGATTGACGAAGTTTATCAACAGCTGGGACGCCGAGTGGGGACCGGGGAGCTCAATCAGCTGTTTGCCCTCATTACCCAACGGGTTCGCCCTCCCCTTTTCCGTTACCGGCCCATCAAATTTTACTATCTTACCCAGCCCGAGACCCACCCCCCCACCTTCATCGCCTTTGTGAATCATCCGGAAGGGGTGCCGGATTCCTACCGTCGTTACCTGGTCAAAGAACTCCGCCAAGGCCTGAACCTGAATCTGGCCCCCATACGTCTTTTTCTCAAAAAACGCTCCCGCCGGGGTTCCGGCTGAGGCCGTCAGCGAAAGAGTGGCAAATCCGCCTCTCCAACTTGATAAAGAAGGCACCCCCTCCCCAATCAACAAAAAACGGCCGGTAAAACGAGAGCATCCAAACCCATAAAACGTTGCATATTGCAACAAACATGATAAGCGTTGCGCTTCAGAAACACCTTTTTGAAGTCCCCCTTTTCTAAAGGGGGGAAATGGCGCCGAGAATCTCACTTCCAAATTTCCGGAACGCTCCCTTTAGGTCAACAAGACGAAGTGAAACAAGTGTAAGGCCGACGTAATGGAGGGTGGGCACCGACCACTATCAGTGGTTGGTATTAAGAAAAACTACCGGATACTGCGGGTACTGCGCAAAATTAGGGAATACGCCACTGTCAACGGCGGCGCCGCTGGGAGGGAATAAATTGGCTGTCGCTTCGTGATGTCTCAGGCCTTGACCAGGCAGAGATGCGAAGTCTTTTGCGGAGTCGGGTCTTGTCGTCGCAACTTACCCTGCTTGAGGGTGTTTTTGATTCGGATGCCGTTCAGAAGAAAATACGCAATCACCGATCGTTCCCAGGCCCGGGTGGGTTCACCCTGGGACATGCGGTTTTTGTAATGGTCAAGAAGGATGGTCAAGTCTGATTCATCCAAAGCTAATACGTTATCTGCAATTTTTTCAAGGGCTTCGGGGATCATAGGAGGCGAGACACACCTTTCACGCGAAAGTTTCTAACGTCTATTAATATTTCTATATAATGGAAAACATGTCAAGGAAAACTTTCGTCCCTTTGTGATAAAAAATCGAGGATCTCAACCAGGCGTTCCGCCTCGGCTTGGAGGATAGCTTCCCCCTGGGTGGCGGTGGCCGCACCCGGATCGCCCCACACTCCTCCCGGCCAGTATCGGCGTTTGTCCCGCACCAGCACGTATTTGGGAAAACTGGGCCACTCCGCCGGCGCGGTGCCGGACACCAGATGGGGATAGGCTGCCAGCATTAAGGCCGTTTCCACCTCGCCGGCGTGGGAGTCGCCCCTGGTCCGCACCAGGTCCGGCCGGGCCGCCAGCACTTCCCGGAGCACCTCCAACAGGTTGACTACCGCCACCTGCAATTCCGGCAACTCGGCTAACAGGGTCTCCCCGGCCTCCACCAGGGCCGCCATGTGGGTTCCCCCGGCGTGGCCGCTCATGATCACTAGATTGTGTAGGCCGTGGCGGTAAAACTCCCGCCCCAGCTCCGTTACCAGGGCCCGCAAGGTGTCTCCGGAGATGGAAATCGTGCCAGGGTGTTCCCGGGTGGAACGGCACAAGCCGTAAAACAGGGGTGGGGCCACCAGGACCGGCCGCAACCCCGCGGCTCGGCGGGCTACCTCTAGAGCGTGAAAGGTGTCGGTCCCCAGGGGCAGGTGCGGCCCGTGTTCTTCCAGAGAGCCCACCGGCAGGAGAATGGTGCGGTGCTTGCCGCACCAGGCCTCAAACTCCGGCATACGCAGGTCTCCCCACTGTGGCATCTGGTATTATCCGTAAGATGTTTGTCTTAATTTGAACAGCTGGGGTTCGGTAAACTTCCCCTCACTCTCCTCATACCCCACCCCGTCCGCCCGGGCAAGGAGATTTTTCGGAAAAAAGACTTGACTCTCCTTGAACCCGTGGGGTATAAAACTTCGAGTATTTGTACCGAAAAGCACAAGGAGTCCACCTTTGGAAATCCCTGCGGCCTTGACCGACTTCACTTATGTGCTGGTGTTTTTCGTGTTTGCGGCCCTGTTTGCCGTGGGACCGCTCATCCTCGCGTATTTCATTGCACCTCGCAGCTTTGGCGCCGCCCGGGACGAAACCTACGAATGCGGCATGCCCATCCTGGGGAGCGCCTGGATTCAGGTAGCTGTCATTTACTACCTCTTCGCCTTGTTGTTTCTGGCCTTTGACGTGGACGTGCTCTTCCTTTTCCCGGTACTGCTGGCCTATGGCAAGGGGTATATCTGGCGGGACTTCATTGAAATCAGCATCTTCATCGGCATTCTCTCTATGGTGATTGTCTATGCGTGGTGCAGGGGGGTTTTCACTTGGAAAAGAAAACCGGAGCGCCTCTAGTTCACATCGGCCTCGTGGAGGAGGCCTTGAATCTGGCCCGGGCCAATTCTTTGTGGCCCATGACCTTTGGTCTGGCCTGTTGCGCCATTGAAATGATGGCTACCGGCATGGCCAGGTTTGACCTGGACCGTTTCGGCGCCGGGGTCTTTCGGCCCTCTCCCCGGCAGTGCGACCTCATGATCGTGGCCGGCACCATCTCCAAGAAGATGGGCCCCGCGGTGGTCCGCCTGTGGGAGCAGATGCCGGCCCCCAAATGGGTCATCGCCATGGGCAACTGCGCCATTTCCGGCGGACCGTTCTATTATCCTGACCAGTACGCCATCATCCCCGGAGCCGACCTTATCATTCCGGTGGATGTCTATGTGCCGGGATGCCCCCCGCGCCCCGAGGGCTTGATCGAAGGGATTCTCGTCCTGGAAGAGAAAATCACCCAGCGGGGCCGCTTGAGGAAGTTCAGAGATGTTACGGGATAGTATCCACAAAGCCCTGGCGCCCTTGAATCTGGAGCAGGTGGAGTCAGGCGACTACGCCAAAACCGGCTATCATCTGGAAGTAACCGCCGCCCCGGAGCAGATGCCGGAGGTGGCCAAGACCATGCTGTCCCTGGGTTGCTTCCTGGAGTCCCTCACCGGGTTGCACTATCCGGAGCATTTCACCCTGGTGTACCACTTCAACAATTTTGGAGAATTGTGCCGCACCGCGGTGCACGTCAGGGTGCCCCTGGACCAGGAGGCCCCCACCATCAGCCACATTTACCCCGGGGCCAACTGGTACGAGCGGGAAGCCTATGACCTTTACGGGATCCGCTTCGCCGACCATCCCGATCTGCGGCGTATTCTCCTGCCCTTTGAAGCCGATTTTCACCCCTTGCTGAAAAAATTTGAAGCGAGTTCGGCCGATGCTTGAGCGTGGATTAGAAGAAAAAACCTACGTCCTCAATCTGGGCCCCCAGCATCCCAGTACCCACGGGGTGCTCCGGGTGGAGCTCGAGATGGAGGGCGAATTCATCACCAAGGCGGACCCGGACATCGGTTACGGCCACCGGGGCCACGAACACATGGCGGAAAACCGCACCTACCCCCAGTTCCTGCCCAATATGGGCCGGGTGGACTACCTCCACGCCCTGGCTTACAACCACGGTTATTGCATGGCGGTGGAAAAGCTCATCGGGCTTGAGGTGCCGGAACGGGGCGAGTTCGTCCGGGTCATTACCGCCGAGCTGAACCGCATCACCAGTCATCTACTATGGTTGGGGGCTTACCTCCTGGACTTGGGCGCGTTCACGCCCATCCTGTACAGCTTTGATGATCGGGAAAACGCCCTGGACCTCCTGGACTACCTTACCGGCTCCCGCCTGACTTACTGCTTCTATCGCTTCGGCGGCGTGCCGGTGGACATCGATGACGATTTCACCGAAGGCTGCCGCAAGTTCATCAAGCGCCTGCGCAGCCGCTGGGTGGATTACGACAACCTGGTGACCAAAAATGTCATCTTTATCCATCGCACCCGGGACGTCGGCCTCATCACCCAGGAACAGTGCATCAAATACGGCCTTACCGGACCCATGGTACGGGGCAGCGGCCTCCCCTATGATATCCGCCGGAGCGAACCCTACTCGGTCTATCCCCGCTTCGATTTCGAAATTCCCATCGGCGAGCGGGGCGACGTCATGGACCGCTACCTGGTGCGCTTCCGGGAGATGGAGCAAAGTCTGCGTATCATTGAGCAGGCCCTGGATAAAATTCCCAACGGGCCCATCATGGCGGAAAAGGTGCCCAAGCGCATCAAGCCCGCGGCGGGGGAAGTTTATATGGCAGTGGAGTCGGCCCGGGGAGAATTCGGCTGCTTCGTTGTCAGCGAAGGCGACCCCAAACCCTATCGCATCAAGCTCCGGGTACCCTCTTTCGGCAACTTGAGTATTCTCCCGGAAATCGCCGTGGATACCCTGGTGGCGGATTTGGTGGCCATCCTCGGCTCCATCGACGTGGTGGTGCCGGAAATTGACCGGTAATTAAGACGGGCAAGATATGGAAACTATGGCGCAACCTGCTGCAGTCAGCGTTTTTGGCATGATCGTCGGCCTCATCGCCGTTATTGGTCTGGTGTCGGTGAACGCCCTGTTTTTGATCTGGATGGAGCGCAAGGTCTCGGCCCATATGCAGCTGCGGCCCGGCCCTATGGAAGTGGGCTGGCACGGCGCCATCCAGACCATCGCCGACGCCCTGAAGCTCATGGGGAAAGAGCTCATCACCCCCAGGGATGTGGACCGGCCGGTGTTTTGGTTGGCCCCCATCGTGGTCTTCCTGCCGGTGCTTCTCTCCTTCCTGGTGATTCCTTTCTCCCAGAACCTGATCATTCGGGACATGAACGTCGGGGTGCTGCTGATCCTGGCCTTCGCCGCCCTCACGGTGCTGGCCATCCTTATGGCCGGCTGGGCTTCCAACAACAAGTACTCGGTCTTCGGGTCCATCCGTTCCGTAGCCCAGAACGTGGCTTATGAGATCCCGCTGCTCATCACCCTGATGAGCATCATCCTCATAGTGGGGTCGTTCAGCCTGGTGGATATCGTCAACGCCCAATCCAAGTATTGGTTCGTGCTGATCCAGCCCGTGGCCTTTATTCTCTATATCACCTGCGCCACCGCCGAGACCAACCGGGCCCCCTTCGACCTCCCGGAAGCGGAAAGCGAACTGGTGGCCGGCTTCCATACGGAATATACCGGCATGCGCTTCGCCCTCTTTTTTCTGGCAGAATATACCAACATGTTCATTGTGGCCTCCATTGCCACCGTCTTCTTTCTGGGGGGCTGGCGGGGACCCTTTTTGCCGGGCTTTGCCTGGTTTCTCATCAAGGTCTATTTCATCATCTTTCTCATCATGTGGTTCCGGTGGACTTTTCCCCGGGTGCGTTTCGACCAGCTCATCACTTTCGCTTGGAAGATATTGATTCCCCTGGCCTTTGCCAACCTGATCATAACTGCCTTCATCATGAAACTGCTATAATCCTGGAGCTTGTGACGGCCTAAGGTTGAGAGACAATGGTTAGTTATTTTAAAGACATTCTGGTGGGTTTCTACAGCCTCCTGGCTGGGATGTCGGTGACTATCCGCTACTTTTTCCAGCCCATCGTCACCGTGCAGTACCCTCGGGATAAGATCACTATGACCCCTCGCTACCGGGGTCACACCCAGCTGGCCCTGGATGAAGAAACCAGCACCCACACCTGCATCGCCTGTGAACTATGCGCCCGCACCTGCCCTTCCCAACTCATCACCGTGAAAGGCGTCAAGGTAGACAAAAAGAAAAAGGTGCCCTGGCAGTACGTCATCGAATACCAGTACTGCAGCCTGTGCGGTTTGTGTATCGATGTTTGTCCCACCAACGCCCTGGAGTGGTCCAATGAATATCGCCTGGCGGGTTACACCCGGGAGGACTCGGTCATCGACTTACTGACCAGGCTGCAACGGCAGCAGCAGATGGCCGGGGTGCCCATGACTCCCATCCCGGAGGAGCCCATGCCTGAAACCGAAGAAGGGGCCGAAGCTGAAGGGGAGGTGAAGGAATGAATGTGAGCTTCTTCTCAGCCCAGGGATTGGCCACCGGCGCCTTCCTGATGGTGGTAGGCATCACCGTCCTGGGGGCGCTCATCGCCGTAGGCGCCCGCAATATATTTCACAACGTGCTGGGACTGGCCCTCTCCCTCATGGGGGTTGCCGGGCTTTTCCTTTATCTCAATAGCCCCTTTGTGGCTCTCATGGAAATCCTGATTTACGTGGGGGCCATCTGCATAGCCATTTGTTTTGCCATCATGTTGTCCCAGCCCCTTTACCTACCGGGACCGCCCCGCTCCTTTCTCAAACGCTTAGGGGCTATACTGGGAGCCGGTGCGGTCCTGGCCTTTTTGGTGCTCCTCACCCGTAAAACCCAATGGGTCGCGGCCGCGGAGCGTAGCAAGGATTGGTCTATCACCACCATCGGACATTATTTGTTGACCAACTACGCCCTCATTTTTGAGGTCATCTCGCTCCTCTTGCTGGTGGCCATGCTGGGCGCCATTGTCAATGCCCGCAACGGCCGCGGCTCCTGAGTTCGAGGTCACCTATGCTGATTTTTAACCACTTGGAAACTTACCTGTATATAGCCCTGGTGCTGTTCGGTATCGGCCTCTACGGGGTGCTGTCCCGGCGCAATCTCATCGCGGTGCTCATCTCCGTGGAACTGATCCTCAACGCCGCCAGCATCAATTTCATGGCCTTTAACCGCTTCCTAGCGCCTCATCCCGCGGTGGGACAAATCATCGCCCTGTTTATTATGGCGGTGGCCGCGGCCGAGGCCGCCATTGCCCTGAGCATCATTATGGCAGTCTACCGGAAGCTCAAGTCCATCAACGCGGAACAAGTCACAGAACTAAGGGGTTAAACATGGGCTCGGTCGACACCATCTTCTTGATCTGCACTGCCATCGTCACCCTGCCATTGTTGGCCTTTGCCATCATCATGATCTTTACCTGGAGGAATGATAAGGTCTCCCTGGCCATCTCCCTGGTCTGCTCTACCATTCCCCTGATTCTGGCCTGGTATCTGTTCATAACCGTCCGGGACGTCTCCCTGGCCAAGCCCCTTATTACCCAGGTGGAGTGGCTGGTGTCCTCCGAGGGCTTTAAGATACCCTTCGGGTTCCTCCTGGACCCGGTAAGTCTGTTGATGCTGGCCATTGTCGCCACCATCGCCTGGCTCATCCAGATTTACTCCATCGGCTACATGGAAGGCGACCCGGGGTTTGCTCGCTACTTTGCCGACCTGTCCCTGTTCGGCATGTCCATGCTCAGCTTGGTGTCGGCCAACGGCTTGCTGCAACTGTTCATCTCCTGGGAATTGGTGGGCCTGTCCTCCTATCTGCTGATCGGCTTCTGGTATGAGAAGTTCTCGGCCTCGGAAGCCGGCAAAAAAGCCTTTGTGGTCACCCGCTTCGGGGACATCGGCTTTTTCATGGGCATTACCTTTTTGGTGATATATTTCGGCACCCTGGACATCAACGTCGTCAATCTGGCGGCCGTCCAAAAGACCATGCCCCAGTGGCTGCTGACCACCACCACCCTGTTAATTTTCTGTGGCGTGGCCGGCAAAAGCGCCCAATTCCCCATTCACGTGTGGCTGCCCGATGCCATGGAAGGCCCCACCCCGGTGTCGGCCCTCCTCCATTCCGCCACCATGGTGGCCGCGGGGGTCTATCTCATCACCCGGCTGTTCCCCTTCTTTGCCGCCTCCCCCACCACCTTGAAAGTCATTCTGGTTCTTGCCACCATAACCTTGATCCTGTCCTCCACCATTGGCATGGTGGCCCGGGATATTAAGCAGGTCTGGGCCTATTCCACCGTCAGCCAGCTGGGCTTCATGGCCATGGGTTTGGCCGCGGCCGGCTTGGTGGGCAGCACCCAGTTCGCCGGTTATTATCACCTCACCACCCACGCCGCGTTCAAGGCCCTCCTCTTTTTGTGCGCCGGAGTGTTTATCCATCACTTCGGCACCAATGACTTCTTTGTCATGAGTAAGGAAGGAGGCCGCCACCTCAAGATACCCATGATCACCGTGATCATCGGTGCTCTGGCCCTGGCCGGCATCTTCCCCTTCTCCGGTTTTTTCAGTAAAGAAGCCATCATGGGCGTGTTGTGGAGCCTGCCCAACAAAATGTGGGTGGGATTAGGGCTCTTCGGCGCCTTCCTCACCGCCTACTACACCTTCCGAGTTATTTTTGTGCTCCTCTTTCCCCGGCCGGACGACCACAAGGCCTGGGAAGAGTACAAACGGGAGGAACCCCCTGGCCATGGTCACGGTCACCCCGACGAAGAGCACCACGGCGTCCCCTGGGTTATGGCCTTTCCCCTTATTGTTCTGGCCGGCTTTACCCTGGTGCTGGGCTTTCTCATGGGGCCCCTGGAAGGCTACTTGCTGGGTGAACACCATCCCCATGAAATGAATTATCTCCTGCTGGTCCTGGCCGTAGGCGCCGCTCTGTCGGGCATAGGCCTGGCCTGGCTGGACTGGGGCGCCAAGACCGCCCAATGGCAGGGCTTCATTCGCAAATTCCCGGCCCTGGAGAATTTCTTCATCCAGAAATGGTATATGGACCACTTCTGGCGCTGGTTCTTAAACACCGTCAGGGGGGGTCGTCTGCTGTCTTTCCTGCAAACTGCTTTTCTCCAGTACAACCTGCTGTTCATGATATTGGTCCTGGCGGGCCTCGGCATCTATCTCTTGATGGGTCTCTGATATGACCGAGCACATGGCATCGTTCCCGGTTCTAACCTGCATGTTGCTGTCCCCGGTAGCGGGGCTCACCATTCTGCTGTTTCTCAAGGAGAGGCACGGCTTTCTGATCCGCATGGTGTCTCTGGTCTCCGCGGGGATCAGCTTCGCCCTCTCCATCTATACCTTCGTGGGTTATGACAAGCAGTTGGGTGGCTTGCAGTTCGTCGAAAAGTACCCATGGGTGAAGGCCTTCGGCATCACCTACTATGTCGGCGTGGAAGGCATGAATGCCCCCTTGCTGCTGCTCACCGGCATCGTCATCTTCACCGGGGTGCTCACCATGTGGGAACTCCAGGAGCGGGTGCGGGAGTACTTCATCTTTCAGCTGGCCCTGGTGACGGGGGTCTTCGGCGTCTTCATGTCCTACGACATGTTCTTCTTCTTCCTGTTTTATGAGATCGCCGTGGTGCCCATGTACATCCTCATCCTCATCTGGGGCTCCACCCGCAAGATCTACGCCGCCATGAAGCTGACCCTCTACCTCATGGCCGGTAGCGGTCTCATCATCCCCGGCATCTTGCTGCTCTATTCCAGCTCCGGGTTGTTCACCTTCAACATGGTGGCGTTGCACGGCGTGGCCTTCGCCCCTTGGATTCAAAAGCTCGCCTTTGTCTTCATGTTCCTGGGCTTTGGCGTCCTCGCTGGTGTCTGGCCGTTCCACACATGGTCTCCCGTAGGCCACGTGGCCGCGCCCACCGCCGTGTCCATGCTCCACGCCGGAGTGCTCATGAAGCTGGGCGCCTTTGCCATCCTGCGGGTGGCCATGTACCTCTGCCCCCAGGGGTTTCAGTACTGGGCTCAGTTAATGGGATTGCTGGCCGCGGTGGGTATTGTGTACGGAGTTTTTGTGGGCCTGGCCCAGACCGATTTAAAGTACGTCATCGGTTACTCCTCGGTGTCCCATATGGGCATCGTGGGCCTGGGGCTGGCCACCGGCACCATTGATGGTCTGAACGGCGCCGTCTTCCAGATGTTCGCCCACGGCGTTATGACCGCCCTCTTCTTCTCCGCGGTGGGCTTTATTTATGACCGCACCCACACCCGGGATATTCTGGAACTGGGGGGCTTCTCCAAAATCATGCCCGTGGCTTCGGCCTTTTTCATCACCGCCGCCTTGTGCGGGGCCGGGGTCCCCGGCATGGCCAGCTTCTGGGCTGAGCTACTGGTGTTGGTCTCCGCGGTGAAAGTCTTCCCCATCCGGGGTCTGTTCGCCATCGCCTCCCTGGTCATCGGCGCCTTGTTCGCCCTCAGGGTGGTGCAGAACAGCTTTTTCAATGCCCCCAATCCCAAGTTCACTCACTTTGAGGACGTCAGTCCCTTTCTAGGGCTGCCCCGGATGATCCTCATTGGCTTTATGATCTTTTTCGGGCTCTTCCCTCAGGTCATGGTGGGCCTGATTAAAACTTCCATCGTACCATTTATCCAGGGAATGTGAGAATGACCATGCTGCTCTTTGGACCGGAACTCTACTATCTGGGCCTGGCCTTCATCATCTTCCTCTTCAGCCTGCGTCGCCAGCCCCAGGTGCAGCGGGATTACACGGTCGTCGTGGTCCTGGCTGGCCTGGGTTTCGTGGTGGCCTTATTAAGCCTCGGCCAGAAGGGAGACCTGTTTTTTAAGGCTTACCGGGTGGACCTTTTCAGCCAGATCTTCAAGGCCGCCCTGGCCTTGGGCCTCTTCCTCGTGCTGATGATTTCCCGAAATTTGGCCCACATCGAAGAGCGCTCCCACGCCGAGTTTTACCTGTTCCTCACCACCTGCACCCTCGGCATGATGATGTTGGTCTCTTCCGTAGAACTGCTCACCATCTATGTTTCCCTGGAACTGTCTTCCTACTCCCTGTACATCCTGGTGCCCCTGCGCCGGGGTGACGGCCTCGACGTGGAAGCGGGCATCAAGTATCTCTTTATCGGGGCCGTGTCCTCCGGCTTTATGTTGTTCGGCCTGAGCTACATCTTCGGCGCCACCCACTCCACCTACCTGGTGGATATCCTCCATAAGATGCCCCAATTGCTGCAGAGCCCCATCGGCATTGTGGGGCTAATCCTGGCCATGGCCGGCTTTTTCTTCAAATTGTCGGTTTTTCCCTTCCACTTCTGGGCCCCCGACGTCTACCAGGGCGGTGCTAACCAGGTCGTCGCCTTCATCGCCACCGCCTCCAAGGCCGCGGCCGTGGCCCTGCTGCTTCGCCTGGCCGCCCTGGGGGAAGGGTTTGGTTACAGTTTTGTCCAGGTCCTGGTGGTCCTGTCCATCGTTTCCATGACCCTGGGGAACCTGGTGGCCATCATCCAACGTGACTTCAAACGCATGCTGGCCTACTCCTCCATCGCCCATGCCGGCTATGTTCTCATCGGCGTCATCTGTTTGCAGGAGGCCGGTTTCACCAGCGCGGTCTACTATGCCCTGGCCTACCTGGTGATGAACTTCACCGTGTTTATGGTGCTGTCCGAAGTGGCTTCCGACGGCCGGGATCTGAAAATCGCCGAATTGGCCGGCCTTTGGCGCCGCAGCCCCTTGCTGTCCTTGAGCCTGATCCTGGGCATCTTCGCCCTGGCCGGGGTGCCGCCCTCCATCGGCTTTACCGGCAAACTCCTGCTATTTACCTCGGCCATGAACCAGGGCTACTTCTGGCTGGTGCTGATCGGCGCGGTCAATGGCACCGTGTCCCTGTACTACTATCTCAAGGTGGTCTATGCCGCCTATTTTGTCGATTCCGATCTGCCACCCATCCAGCTCTCCCTGCCCACCCGGGTGCTCAATTACGCCCTGTGCGCCACCATCCTGGTCTTCGGAGTGGCGCCGAACAGCATCGTGGAGTTGGCCCGGGCTGCCGTGAAAAGCGTCTTGTAAGCCCGGCTGCTCCTGCCTCTAAAAAAACCCGCCAACCGGCGGGTTTTTTTATGCCAAGATGAACAAAGCGATGTGGAGAAAGGGCCAGGGACGTAGGGGCGGGGTGAGCCCCTACCTGCCCTCCCCCCACACCCCCCTCCCAACCCGCATAAGGGGCTGGCAAGGCGCCCGTGGTAACCCCCCTCCCCCAAAATAATCTGTCGTCACATGGCCGACTGGCCGGTCACGGCCGCGGCCTCGGCCCGCAAGCTTTTCAGGTCCAGGCCGGCGGCCCGCAGCCAGCGGTAGATGGTGCGGTTACAGACTTGCAGCCGCCGGGCCACCGCCGAGATGTTGCCGTCCTCTTCTCGGAGCAGGGCCGCCAGTTGGTTTTGCGGCGGTCGCGCCGGCAGAGTGGCGGGAAAACTGGTTCGGGAGGGGGTCCGCCTCTCCGGCCGCGGGGCGAAGGCCAGGTCCGTGGTCTGCACCAGATGACCCCGGCAAAAAAGCACCGCCCGGGTGATGACATTTTTAAGCTCTCGCACGTTCCCCGGCCAGGGATAGTCTTGCAGACGCCGTCGGGCCCGGGCGCTGAGGCCCACCACCGGCCGCTGATAACGCCGGGCTTCCTCCTCCAAAAAATGCTCGGCCAGCCGCAGCACATCATCTCCCCGCTCCCGCAACGGCGGCAGAGGCACCAGCAACACCGCCAGGCGGTCATAGAGATCCTGACGGAAGCGGCCCGCGGCCAGCAGGTCGGCCAAATTCTGGTTGGTGGCGCAGAGCAGACGCACGTCCACCGTGGTGCTGGCATCGCTCCCCAAGGGCTCGACCTCCCCCTGTTCCAGGACGCGCAGCAGCCGGGGCTGTACCGCCGGGTCCAAATCCCCCACCTCGTCCAGAAACAGGGTGCCCCGGTGGGCCTGTTGAAATTTACCCAGCCGGGTGCGGGCCGCGCCGGTGAACGAGCCCTGCCGGTGGCCGAAGAGCTCGCTGGTGGCCAACTCCCCGGTCAGCAGGGCGCAATTGACCCGGTAAAACGACTGCGGCTGGCGGGGACTCAAGGCCCAGAGGGCTTCGGCCACCAGTTCTTTGCCGGTGCCGGGTTCACCGGTGATGAGCACCGGCAGGTCGGTGGCCGCCAGGCGGGGCAGGTGGGCCAGCAAGGTCTGCAGAGGGGGAAAGCCAGTAAGGATGCGGGCGAGGGCAGGCAGACCGGGAGCGGCCGCGGGAGTGACGGCAGCGGCGAAGAAGAACGACTCAGAGGACCCTGGCCCCATAGCACCTCCTTGTGCAGAACGAGAGATTGAACCAGGGGTAAGGGTATCAGAACAATAAATAATGTCAATATTAAATTAAAAAATAAAATATATTTTTATTACAAGCTGGCCAGCAGCTCCTCCGCCTGCCGCCGCACCTCCTCGTCCCGGCTGGTCAGCGTCAGCACCCGTAACCGCCCCCCGAACCCTTGCTTTTCCACCCGGCTCCGCCCTTCCACCTGCGCCGCCATCCCCTGCAGCACTTCCAGCACCACCGGGCCTTCCGGGTAGTCCAACAGCAGGTTTAAGGTGCCCCATTCTTCCGGCAGCCCATACTCCTCCAGGAACTTCCGGGCCACCGCCGCGAATTTCTTGGTGCCGTGGGCCTTCTCCAGCTCCTGCACCGCCGCCTGGTATTCCGGCCGGCCCCGTTTTCCCTGAAACAGGGCTTCCGCCTGGCGCAGGGCCAGCTTACGCAACCAGTCCGCTTGCTTTTTGGGGGGACGGGGGGCCTTGGGCTGCCGGCGTCCCGGCCGGTCCCGGCGCTGGTCGATCTCCCGCCAGCTGGGTCGTTCCCGGTCGTCATCATCCTGGTGCCAACTTGCTGCCATAGACTTCCTTTCCGCCGTACCTGACGGAGCTTAGCGGCCTTCCCGGTGGGTCAAGCGGGTGACGGCGACCGGCGGGGCAGGGCTCAGACCCCCGCCCCGGAGTGGCTGGATGAAGGCCGCCTCCTCCTGATCAGGTCCAGATCAGGCCCAGAGGCTGCCCGGGTCTCCGGCTTCTTTTCGGGGTGGTGCCCCATACTACTCAGGAACTAAGCCCTGGTCAAGCGGAATCGGCGGCCGTCCCGTGAAACTGGTTTTGCGCCGCCGCTAAGCCGGCGGTGATCAGGCTTTCCAGCGCCCGGGCCCCTCGGTCCACCAAGTCCGCCACTGCCTCCCAGTCCTCCCGGGGAAAAGGCTGCAGCACAAAGTCTTCCGGGGCCACCCACCCCGGGGGCCGGCCCACCCCCAATTTTACCCGGTAGAACTCCGGCGAGCCCACCGCCTCGGTGACGGAGAGCACCCCGCGGTGCCCCCCGGCGCCCCCGTTCCAGGCCAGCTTGACCCGGCCCCCGGGGACATCCAGATCGTCATGGATGACCACGAGATCAGAGGCCGCCAGATTGAAATAGCGCAGGATTTGCGCCACGGCCCGGCCGCTCAGGTTCATGTAGGTGGTGGGCTGGGCCAGGATAACCGCAGCGCCCGCCAGACGCCCCTTGCCCCACTGCGCCTGCATGGTCTTCTTGGACAAAGGCAGGTCATGCCGCTCCGCCAGGACCTCCACCACCATGAAACCTAAATTGTGCGGGGTGGCGGCATACTGGGTTCCGGGGTTCCCCAGTCCCACAATCAACCAGGGGGTATGGGGCGACTTAGAGATGGGCATTTACGGCTCGAACCAAAACTTGGAGCAGCTACCAGGAGATGCCAGAGATCATTACCGCCTAGACGCAGACGGAAGGCCTATAATGCCGAGTAGCTGCAAATAAGTTTTGCAAGTTAAGCGTAGGGGCGCCATTCATGGCGCCCTCAAGGGCGTTATGCCTCACACCCTTACCTAATTAGCCTTCTGACCACTGCTTTGCAAAGGTTGCTTCGAGGGAAGGAACGGGGAGGAGAGCAAGGCGCCACTACTCGCGCTTCCCCTCCCCTAGTTAATTTCTCGGCACAACTAGACGAACAGTGAGCTGACCGAGTCCTGATTGTGAATGCGTTGGATGGCTTCACCCAGGAGGGGGGCCACGGACAGCACCCGGATTTTTTCCAAAGCCGCCGCTTCCGGGGAGAGGGGAATCGTGTCAGTCACCACCAAAGATTGCAGCATGGAGCTCTGCACCGCGCTCACCGCATTGCGGCTCATCACCGGATGAGTGACGCAGGCCCGTACCGACCTGGCCCCATGCTGCACCAGCAACTCGGCGGCCTTGGTGAGGGTGGCTCCCGTGGTCACCATGTCGTCCAGGATAACGGCTTCTTTGCCGAAGACGTTGCCCACCAGGGTCATGGCCTTGATGAGCGTAGCTTCCCGGCGTTTGTCGATGATGGCCAGGGTGGAGTTCAGGCGCTTGGCGAAGGCCCGGGCCCGCTCTACCCCGCCGGCATCCGGAGAAACCATGACTAAATCTCCGGTGAAGTTGTCCCGAATATACTCCAGCATTACCGGCGCGGCGTAAAGATGGTCCACCGGGATGTCAAAAAAGCCCTGGATCTGGCCGGTATGCAAATCCATGGTCAGGAGTCGGTTGGTGCCGGCGGTGGTCAGCAAGTTGGCCACCAGCTTGGCTGAAATCGGTACCCGCGGCGAGGTTTTACGATCCTGGCGGGCGTAGGCGTAATAAGGCACCACCGCGGTAATGCTGGCCGCGGAGGCCCGACGCAAGGCGTCGATCATCAGGAGAAGCTCCATCAGATGGTCGTTGGCCGGGATGGAGGTGGGTTGGACTACGTAAACGTCCGCGCCGCGCACGTTCTCCCGGAACTCCACGGAACTCTCTCCGTCGGAAAACCGCGCCACTGCGGCCTCTCCCAGGGGCAGTCCCAAGTACTGGCAAATCTTCTCCGTCAGGGGCCGGTTGGCGTTGCCGCTAAATATTTTCAAATTATCCATGCCTGGTTCTCCCAGCCGGCCCTCCCTTCACCCTGAATGAGGCCTCGGGCCACTGCCAGCCATCCCGAAAACTGCTCCCGCACCCGAGCCGCCGCCACCCGAGCCGCTTCGGCCTCCAGAAAAAGCCCGAATAAGGTGGGACCGCTACCGGACATACCCTGGGTGCGAGCCCCGGCTCGCCCTAACCTTTCCAGAGTGTCCCGAAGTTCCGGATATCGACTGAGGGTTACCGTCTCCAAATCATTGGCCACCCAGTCTTCCGGATGCTCTCCCTCCCAGGCCTCCCGCCAGGGCGCCCCACGGCGGGCCAGGGTGTCCAGGTTCAAGTTGTGGTAAACCCAGGGGGTGGAGATGGCCACACCGGGGTTACATAATACATACCAATAAGGGGGCAGGTCAAGGGGACTCAGGTCGGTGCCGATTCCCCGCCCCACGGCGGGGCCAGGCCTCAGAAAGAAGGGCACGTCCGCCCCTAGTTCGGCCCCCAATTGACTAAGAGCCTCAAAATCCAACGGATAACCGGCCAACTCGTTCAGGGCCAGCAAGGTTCCGGCCGCATCGCTGCTGCCGCCCCCCAGGCCCGCAGCCACCGGTATGCTTTTCACCAATTCAATGTGGACCTGCAGCTCCTGTCGGCTGGCCGCGGCGAAGGCTTGGGCCGCCCGCCACACCAGGTTTTCCGCGCCTGATGGCACCTCCGGGTGACCGCACTCCAGAGTCAGGCCCCGCCCCGGCGTCAATCGCAGTTCATCCGCCAGGGTGAGAGGTTGCATTACGGTGACCAACTCGTGGTAACCATCCTCCCGCCGGGCGAGGACCTTGAGGTAGAGGTTGACCTTGGCGGGGCACAGCCATCGTCCCTGCGGCACTCCCTACCTCCGCTCAGCTCGTCTCTCTGACGTAGCGCATACGGAGGTCATAGAGCAGGTGCTCGAAGAGCTTCTCTTCCTCCTCCAGCAGGTTGTTGCGGGTCTTTTCCTGCAACAATCCCAGCAAATCAATGGTCTGCTTGGCCAGGGGTATGTCTTTTTTGACTTCCCCGGTGGCCGGGTCGGGAATGTCCCCCAAATGAATGAAAGCCGATGAACCCAGAGAAATGAGGAAGGAGGAAAAGGTGATCTCCGGCAGAGGCGTGTCCTTGGGGGCTTCGGCGGTGGTCTCTTGGGCGGTGTCGGTCGCGGTCTGACGAGCCGCCTCCTCTTCCTTGATCTTGGCTTTCTCCTCCTCGCTCTTATGCAGGAAGCGCCGATCCTCGACCTTGTAGCCTTTATCCTCCGGTTCAGTCATGGCAACCTCCTTTACACCCTCAGCCCTTTACAACTCCAGTTGAATGGCCATGGCCACGTGGGGCAGGTCCTGAACCGCCTTGAGACATTCGGGGGTCAGGGGCGTATCAGTGGTCAACAAAATAACGTTCTGACCGCGCTCCTTCTCTTGGCCCACGGTCATCCGGGCGATATTGATACTATGGTTGCCGATGGTGGTGCCGATGGCGCCGATGACCCCGGGACGATCAGTATTGTAGAGGAACAGCATGTGCCCTTCCGGGATGGCCTCCAGGCGAAACTTGTTAATCTGTATCAGCCGGGGCTCGTACTTGCCGAAAATGGTGCCCGCCACCATGTTCTCTTCCATGCCGGCCCTCACGGTAAGGCGAATCAGGTTGGTGAAGTCTTCCACCAGTTCCATTTTTTCTTCACCTACCGTGATACCCCGTTGAGCCGCCACCGAGGGGGCGTTGACGTAATTTACCTCATCGCCCACTACGGGAAAGAGCAGACCCTTGAGGATGGAATGGGTCAAGGGCTTGGTGTCCAGTTTGGCAACTTCGCCGATGTACGCCACCGAGACCGAACTAATGGCCCCCTCGGTGGTCTGAGCCAGGAAGCTGCCCAGACCTTCGGCCAAAGTAAGATAAGGCCGCAGCTGCCCCAGGGCCTCGCGGCTGACCGAGGGAGCATTCACCGCGTTCATAATGGTACCGTACAAGAGATACTCCAGGATCTGTTCGCAAATCGCCACGGAAACGTTGGCCTGGGCTTCTTCGGTGGACGCGCCCAAGTGGGGGGTTAAAATCACGTTGGGCAGGGTCCGCAGGGGGAAATCCGCCGGAGGCGGTTCGGTCTCAAACACGTCCAGCGCGGCCGCGGCCACTTTGCCTTCCTTGATGGCGTCGTACAAGGCCGCCTCATCCACAATGCCCCCCCGGGCGCAGTTAATCAGCCGGATGCCGGGTTTCATCTTGTGGAAGGCCTTTTTGCCCAGGAGCTTGGTGGTTTCCTTGGTCTTGGGCGTGTGGACCGTAATGAAGTCGGAGCGGGCCAGCAGTTCGTCCAAACTGACCAATTCCACCCCCATGGACGAGGCCATCTCTTTGGTGATGAACGGATCGTAACCAATAACCCGCATCTTGAGCCCCAAGGCCCGTTCGGCCACCACCCGGCCGATGCGCCCCAAGCCGATGACGCCCAGGGTCTTATTTAAAATTTCCGTGCCCTGGTATTTTTTCTTTTCCCAGAGGCCTTCCCGCATGGTCTGGGCCGCTTGGGGAATATTCCGGGCCAGAGCACACATCAGGGAAATGGCATGTTCGGCGGTGGTGATGGTATTGCCCCCCGGGGTGTTCATCACCACGATGCCCCGCTTGCTGGCCGACGGTATATCCACATTATCGAGGCCGGTTCCGGCCCGGCCGACGACCTTGAGGAGGGGGGCGGCATTGATGAGGTCAGCGGTCACTTTGGTGGCGCTGCGGATGGCCAGCCCGTCGGCCTCCTTGATGGCCGTCTTGAGCTCTTCGGGACTGAGACCCGGGCGAAAATCCACTTCAATATTGGGGTGCTGTTCTAAAAGGTCCACCCCGGCCTGGTGCAGGTTATCGCTAATAAGGACCTTCATGTGTCTAGGCCTCCTTACCCAAGATCTCCTGGGCGGCCTTGACGCCCACACCCAATGTCACTTGGTGCCCTAAGTTGTTGAGCACGGCTTCCAGGGCCCCGAGGGTGCCGATAAGATCCTGCTCATCAATATAGCCCATGTGAGCGATACGAAAGATCTTACCTTTGGCCTGGGCCTGGCCGCCAGCGATCCAGATGCCCCTTTCCCGCATCTTGGCCACCACCTGCTGGCCATCGATGCCAGCCGGAGCCTGGACCGCGGTCAGCACGTCCGAAGGATACTGCTTGGAGAAAAGTTCCAGACCCATGGCCTTGACGGCCGCCTTGGTGGCCTCCGACAGCTTCCGGTTATGGGCAAAGACCTGCTCCAGACCCCGTTCTCTGATCCAGGCCAGAACATACTGCAGTCCCAGGGTGAGGGACACCGCCGAGGTGTAAGGTGTCTGGTTCTTCTGCTGAGACTTGAGATGCTTAGCAAAGTCAAAATAATATTTGGGGCACTTGGAGGTTTTGACAAACTCCCAGGCCTTGGGAGAAAGAGCCGCAAAGGCCAGCCCCGGGGGCAGCATCATAGCCTTCTGGGAGCCCGCTACCATAATATCCAGGCCCCATTCGTCCATGGGCAGAGGATAACCTCCCAGCGCGGAAATGGCGTCCACCACCAGGATGGTGCCCGGTCTATCTTTGACCACCGCAGCCAGCTCCCGCACCGGGTGCTGCACGCCGGTGGAAGTTTCGTTGGCCTGCACGAAGACCGCTTTGATGGCCGGATTGGCGTCGAGCCGGCGCGCCACTTCCTGGGGGTCCACCGCGTAGCCCCATTCTATTTTGATCAAATCCACATTGATGCCATAAATTTGGCACAATTCCACCCAACGCTCACCAAATTTACCGCCCTCCGCCACCATGGCCGTGTCGCCGGGGGACAGGGTGTTGGCCACCGCCCCCTCCATGGCGCCGGTGCCGGTGGCCACAAAGGTTAGCACTTCCTGCTCGGTCTGGAAGAGATATTTCAGATCGTCTCGCACCTGGGCCATGATGTCCATAAAGGCCGGAGCGCGATGATGCAGAATCGGTTGTGCCATCGCCAGTTGAGTTTCAGGGGCCACGGGAGTTGGCCCGGGAGTCATGAGAAGTCTTTTCATAGTTGTCCTACACCTTTAAATGGGAATAGAGAAAACACCGAGAATTTAGTGTCTCAAAATATTTAATCTATTGAGTTTACTACAATCTGTCAAGAAATTGCCCGGAAAAAATCACTCTCCCAACCCAGAGGTGAAAATGTAGGAGGGGGTCCACTTATCATAATTGTCCGTACAGTCGTTCTTGACCCGGCGGCTCGCTCGAAATCAGGAAAAAAGCCGATGGCCCAGGTATCCTCACCTGTGTGTGGACACCCCTAAGGCCGGAAAAGAGAGCCCCCCTCCGCTGGCGTCAACAGCGGACACTCCGGGACGAGGATCATTCCTGCACTCAACAACTTTTAAGAAAAAAGAGCTGATTGGGAACGTTGCGAAAAGAGGAAAAGACAAAAAATCCACGGACTCAACCCCCTGGGCTGGGTGCTGAGTTAGATTATTCCCGTGGGCGAGGGCTTTTTTTAAGGTAATTGACTGGGGAGAGGAAATTCTTTGTGGCCTTACTTAAGATACGACACTTCGAAGACCCGCTTGGCCACTACAAAGGTGTTTTGATAATAATCCTCGCGGAGGTCAGTAATGGTCACACCCCGTCCGCGGCTCGAAGCATGGATCATCTTGCCTTCCCCCAGATAAATGCCGGCATGCCCCACTGAGTGGCCACCCCGGCGGAAAAACAAGAGATCTCCCGGCACCATTTTGGAAAAATCCATGTTGCGGGTGACTACCTTGCCCACCTGAGCCTGTTCCCGGCTGGAACGGGGGAGATTAATCTTGAACCCCTGATATATGTACTGCACAAAGCCGGAGCAATCCGTGGCCCGGCCGTATTTCAAGCTGCTGCCCATGCTGTAGGGCGTCCCGCAGTAGGTTTTGGCCAAAGTCAGGACAAGTTCCCGAAAATTCCAAGGCTCATAAAGGTTGTAGCCCCGGCCATCGGGGACCTTCATTTTGTCTTTTAGTTTGGAAGTGGGACGAGATAAGGGGCCCACCTTCTTTTTCGGGGTCAAGGGCTCCAGCAGGAAACGGCCGTCCCGGGTCGGAATGACTTTCATGAGAGGCCTGGTTTCCCCGATCCCCGCCCTGTAGGGCTGGCTATAGGTGGAGTCATTACCATAACTCCGCCTTGAACGGTGCCGTGAGGTCCTATACGTCCGCTTTTTCCGCCTGGAGGAAGAACGCACCGTGCGTTTACTTTTGGATTTGGTGCTACGGCTGGATTTTTTAAGGGTAGTGGTTTTTTTGTTTACTCGTTTAGAGGGTACGGCATAGCCAGCCTCGGGTATTATTATGAGGCCTAAGGCCAAGATTGAACATAGCAGTAGTTTTTTCGCCACTCAGCACCTCCTTGATTATGGGTCGATTCGGAAGGGGCTTACGGCGTTCCCCAAACACAGAGCCCTCCCCAAGCCCTGCATTTTGCCAAGAGTGTTTAACAGTAACTTTGTGCGAGCCTAATACAGCCTTTGATCTATGTCAACCCTTTTTTCGCTCCGACTCAGAAAAGCAAAGATTGTGAGAAATCTTTTTCCGGTAAAATTATGAACTATAGATAAATACAAATTTCACCAAAACAAAAAAAGGCGGACCTTACAATCCGCCTCTGGCCAAATTCAATGTTTAAGGCCTTTTTATTTTTCTCTATCGACTTTCTAATGAAATCCTAATGCAATTCTAACACTTTTTTTAATGGTTAAGGGTGATGACCAGCGCTACCGGTGGCGTTGTCCTCCGGACTAGGGCTCAGGTGGCGCTGGTCTTCTTCTTGGCCTTGGGGAGTTTTTCCGGCCGCCCCACCAGTTCCAGCAGGGTGAGGGGCGCGCCGTCCCCTACCCGGAAACCTAAGGGAATAATCCGGGTATAGCCCCCCGGACGGTCCTGATAACGATCCTTCAGTTCCCCGAAGAGTTTGGCCATGGCTTTTTTGGTGCGCACTACCTGGAGAGTTTGACGCCGGGCGTGGAGGTCACCCCGTTTGGCCAGGGTAATCATTTTCTCCGCCCACTGCCGGGCCTCCTTGGCCTTGGCCTGGGTAGTTTGCACCTGCTCATGCTCCAGCAGCTGGGTCACCAGGTTCCGGAGCATGGCCTTGCGATGTTCTGTGGTGCGGGCTAGTCGACGCCCGGCCTTTAAATGTCTCATGCTATTTCTTCCTTTCGTTCCGGCACCTGCTCCGGGGGCACAAAATTGTCCAGTTTCATGCCCAGCTGCAAGCCCATCTCCTGCAAAATCTCTTTGATTTCATTCAGGGACTTGCGGCCAAAATTTTTAGTCTTGAGCATTTCCTGCTCGCTTTTTTGCACCAGCTCCCCGATCCAGCGAATATTGGCGTTTCTGAGACAATTGGCGGCCCGCACCGAGAGTTCCAACTCGTTAACTCCCCGGTAGAGATTTTCGTTGAGGATGGCCGGCTGTTCCTCCAGCTTTTCCTCAATCCTCTCAGGCTCTTCCTCAAAGTTGATGAACAGCGTCAACTGGTCCTTCAAGATTTTGGCGGCAAAGGCCACCGCACTTTCGGGGGACACGCTGCCGTCGGTCCACACCTCCAAGGTCAGCTTGTCATAGTCGGTGCGCTGCCCCACCCTGGCTTGGGTCACCACATAATTTACCTTGCGGATGGGAGAAAAAGCGGCGTCTAAGGGGATATAGCCGATGGGCTGGGATTCTTCTTTGTTGACCTCCGCCGGGATATAACCCTTGTCGCTTCTGGCGAAGAACTCCATGTTCAACTGGCCGTCCGAGGACAAGGTGGCAATGTGCTGCTCAGGGTTCAGGATGACTACGGTGCCGTCGGTCCGGATATCCCCGGCCTTGATCTTGCCTTCCCCTTTGGACTCCAGGGTGAGGGTCTTATCCCCTTCTGATAAAAATTTGAGCCGCACCTGCTTCAAATTCAACAGGATCTCGGTAACGTCTTCGAGAACCCCCGGAATAGCTGAAAATTCATGGTGCACGTCCTGGATTTTGACCCCGGTTATGGCCGCACCCCTAAGGGATGACAGCAACACCCGGCGCAGCGCATTTCCCAGGGTGGTGCCAAAACCCCGTTCCAACGGCTCGCAGGCAAACTTGCCGTAGCTGTCGGTATGGGTATCGGCATCCACTTCCAGGCGCTTGGGTTTGATGAGTTCGGTCCAATTCTTGTGAATCATGGCTCCTCGGGCTGGCACTAATCAGGCAAGAAGGTCTCGGCTGTTGACAATGTCCACCGGACTAAAAAGAAAAACATTTTGCTGGTTACGCGCCTTATGGTGTCAAGCCCCCTCCCTATCTACTTGGAGTACAGCTCGACAATGAGATGCTCCTGAATGGGCATGGTAATATCTTCTCGGGTGGGGAACATACTCACCCGGCCCTTGGCCTCTTCTTTTTCCAACTCAAGCCAGGGAGGACAGCCCCGCCGGGCCGCGGCTTCCAGCGCGTCCCGCACCATGGCCGAACTGCGCGATTTTTCGGTAACCTGCACAGTTTGCCCCACTTTGACGAGATAAGACGGTATATTCACCCGCCGGCCGTCTACCAGGACGTGGTTGTGAAGCACCAACTGCCGGGCTTGGGCCCGGGAGTTGGCAAAGCCCAGACGGTAAACCACGTTGTCCAGACGTCGCTCCAGAAACACCAGGAGATTGGTGCCGGTGACCCCTCGCAGGCGTTCCGCCCGTTCGAAATAGCCCCGGAACTGCTTCTCCAGGATGCCGTACATGCGCTTTACCTTCTGCTTTTCCCGGAGCTGCAGACCATAATCGGAAATCTTACCCCGACCCTGACCGTGCTGTCCCGGCGGGTAGTTGCGGCGCTGGATGGCGCATTTGTCGGTATAGCAGCGATCTCCTTTGAGGTATAAAGCCATCCTCTCCCGTCGGCAGAGGCGGCATTGGGGACCAGTGTCTCTCGCCAAGTTCTCTCTCCTTTTTCCTACACGCGTCGGCGTTTAGGCGGGCGACAGCCGTTGTGGGGAATGGGACTGACGTCCCGAATCAAATTAACGGACAGACCCGCCGCCTGAATGGCCCGCAGAGCTGCCTCCCGGCCGGCTCCCGGTCCTTTGACGTAGACATCCACGCTACGCATGCCGTGTTCCATGGCCTTTTTGGCAGCGTCAGAGGCCGCCAACTGGGCCGCAAAGGGGGTGCCCTTGCGGGACCCCTTGAAACCCTGAACTCCCGCCGAGGACCACGACACCACGTTGCCCCCCGGATCGGTGATGGTTACCAGGGTATTGTTAAAGGTGGCTTTGATATGAGCCACCCCGGTGGGGATATTTTTCCGCTCTTTTTTCTTCCTGCTTGCCGGTCGCTTGGCCATAGCTGTTCCTTATCCCTTTTTCCGCCGGCCCACCACGGAGCGACGGGGGCCTTTGCGGGTGCGGGCGTTGGTGTGGGTCCGCTGGCCCCGCACCGGCAGACCCCGGCGGTGCCGGAGGCCCCGGTAACTTCCCAGATCCATGAGACGTTTGATGTTCATGGACACTTCGCGCCGCAGATCCCCCTCCACCTTATAATGGGTGTCAATCTCCTGGCGGATGGCGGTAATCTGGGCGTCATTTAACTCAGCCGTCTTGACACCCCCGTCCACTCCCGCCGCTTCCAAGATTTTCCCGGCGGTGGTCCGGCCGATGCCATAGATATAGGTGAGCGCGATGTCGATCCGCTTGTTGCGGGGTAGGTCGATGCCGGCGATTCTGGCCAATTCCCTTCCTCCGTCCTAGCCTTGGCGTTGCTTATGTTTGGGGTTTTCGCAAATCACCCGCACCACTCCTTTACGGCGGATAATCTTGCACTTGACACAAATCTTTTTCACTGAAGGCTTTACTTTCATGACCCGTTCCTATTTCACGCGATAGACAATGCGTCCGCGGCTCAAATCATAAGGTGACAGTTCGACAATGACTTTGTCTCCCGGTAAAATCTTAATGTAATGCATCCGCATCTTGCCGGAAATATGCGCCAGTACCTTGTGGCCATTGGGCAGTTCCACCCGGAACATGGCGTTGGGGAGCGGTTCGACAACCCTCCCTTCAACTTCAATGGCGTCTTCTTTGGGCATCTACAAGTTCTTTTTAATGAAATTTATAACTATTTAAAATAACCTACAAACGACTTAAAATCAAGACGCCCTTCTCGGTGAGGGCCACAGTATGTTCAAAATGGGCCGCCAGGCTGTAATCCGAGGTCACCGCGGTCCAGCCGTCATCGAGAATCTTCACCTCCCAGGAACCAGCGCTGGTCATGGGTTCAATGGCCAACGTCATCCCCGGCTTGAGGACCGGCCCCCGGCCTTGGGACCCGAAGTTGGGGATCTGAGGGTCCTCGTGCAGGGAACGGCCGATGCCGTGACCCACAAACTGCCGGATCACCGAAAAGCCATAACCCTCCACCGTGGTCTGGATGGCATGCGAAATATCGCCTAAGCGCCCCCCCGCTTTCAGCTCGCCGATACCGGCGTAGAGGGACTCTTCGGTGGCTTTCAGCAGCAACTGGGCCTGGGGCGTCACCTCCCCCACCGGCACGGTTATGGCAGCATCACCGTAAAATCCGTCATAGAGGACCCCGAAATCCAGGCTCACCAGGTCCCCGATTTTAAGCGGCCGGGGCCCCGGGATGCCATGCACGACCTCTTCGTTCACCGCAATGCACAGCGCGTGCTTATACCCCCGGTAACCTTTGAAGGCCGGCTTCACCTTGTGTTTGCGACAGCAAGCCTCCGCCACCTCGTCCAGTTCCTGGGTGGTCACCCCAGGGCGCACCTGGCTTTTTACCTCCTCCAGGGTCTCTGCCACAATGCGGTTGGCCACCTCCATTCTGGCGATTTCCCGGGGGGATTTCAGCTGAATCATGTCACAGGTTCACCAACCGTTCTCTTGGAGTTGCACACCTCGACGACGGTTGGCTGCGAACCTATCTCCTCAGATCAGGCGGCCTGCCCCAGAATGCCGCAGATATTGGTGAAAATGTCATCAATGCCGCCCACACCGGGAATGGGCCGTATCAGCCCCTTGGCCTTATAGTGGTCGATCAACGGCTTGGTGGCCTGGTTGTAAGTGGCCAGCCGGGAACGTACCGTGGTTTCGTTATCATCATCCCGCTGGTACAGCTCGCCGCCGCACTTGTCACAGATCAAGTCCTTCTTCGGCGGGTTGAACTTGATGTGATACATTTGGCCGCAGGCCGCGTTCTTGCAGGTGCGCCGTCCGGTGAGACGGGTCACCAGTTCTTCTTCGTCTACATCAATGGAAACCACGTGGTCGACTTTTTTGCCCATACCGCTCAGCACCTTCTCCAGGGCCTCAGCCTGGGGCACGGTGCGGGGAAAGCCGTCCAAGATGAAGCCTTTCTGGCAATCAGGCTCCTTCAGGCGATCCTTGATGATGCCGATGACCACTTCGTCGGGCACCAGCTTGCCGGCATCCATGTATTCTTTGGCTTTCTTGCCCATCTCGGTCCCCTCTTTCACCGCGGCGCGCAGGATATCGCCGGTGGAAATCTGGGGAATCTGATATTTCTTGATGAGCTTCTTCGCCTGGGTGCCTTTCCCGGCACCCGGTCCGCCCAACAGGATAAGATTCATAACGAGCCTCCTTTGTAATAGCAGTCAGCAGTTAGCTCTCAGCAGTCAGCCCACTGAATGGCCGTTAGCTGTGAGATTACCGGACAAGACCTCAATTCTATTATTTAAAACTATTCCTCTTTATCTTCTCACCTTACCCAGTCGTTTCTTCATAAAGCCTTCGTAATGGCGGGTGAGCATGTGCGATTCGATCTGGGACATGGTGTCCATGGCCACGCCCACCACGATGAGCAGGGCCGTGCCTCCGAAGTAGAAGGGCACGTTGAAGCGGCTAATCAGGATGGTGGGGAGCACACACACCGCAGACACATAAAGGGCCCCGCCCAAAGTGATGCGGGTCAGGATGCGGTCGATATAATCGGACGTGGGTTTGCCGGGCCTCAGACCCGGAATATACCCGCCCCACTTCTTTAGATTGTCCGCCACGTCCACCGGATTGAAGGTCACCGCCGTGTAAAAATAACAGAAGAAGATAATGAGGGCGACATACAGGACTTCATGGAGCCAGAAGCCCGGGGCAATGAGATCAAAGATGAATTTCATCTTTTCGTTTTTAACGAAGCTGCCCACCGTGGCCGGAAACATCAGCAAAGATGAAGCGAAAATGGGCGGAATCACCCCGGAGACGTTGACCTTGAGGGGCAGGTGGGTGGTTTGGCCCCCGAACATGCGCCGGCCCACCACCCGGCGGGCATATTGGACCGGCAGGCGCCGCTGGCCCCGCTCCACGAATACGATGATTCCCACCACTGCGATCATCATGACGATGATGAGAACCATGAGGATGAGCGGCAACTCACCCGTCTTGATGAGCTGGGAGGTGCTGATGATGGCGGAGGGCATCCGGGCCACGATGCCGGCAAAGATGATCAGCGAAATGCCGTTACCGATGCCCCGCTCGGTGATCATCTCCCCCAACCACATGATGAAGGCCGTGCCCGAAGTCAGGGTGAGGACGGTCATGAGCCGGAAGCCCCAGCCCGGGTTCATAACCACGGAGCCGTGGGCGCCCCCCATACCTTCCAGGGCAAAGCTGATCCCGAATCCCTGGATGGCGGCGATAATCAAAGTACCATAGCGGGTGTATTGCTTGATCTTCTTACTGCCGGCTTCGCCTTCTTTATAGAGGCGGTCTATGTAGGGGATCACCACCTTGAGGAGTTCCATGATAATGGCGGCGCTGATGTAAGGCATGATCCCCAGGGCGAAGACGCTCAGGCGCTGCAGGGCCCCGCCGGAGAACATGTCGAACAGCCCGAAGATGGTCCCCTGCTGCCGGCCAAAAAAGGCCATCAGCGCCTCGGTGTCCACCCCCGGCGTGGGGATGAAACAGCCGACCCGGTAGATGGCCAGCATGAAGAGCGTATAGATGATACGCCGCTTCAGCTCCGGAATCTTGGCTATGTTGGCTAAGCCAGCCAACTTACACTACCTCCACCCGGCCGCCGGCGGCTTCGATCCTGGCCTTGGCCTGAGCGCTCACCGCCTGGACCCTGACCGTCAGGGGTACGGTGACCTCCCCCTGGCCCAAAAGCTTGATGGCCCCCGACTGCCCTTTTACCAGACCGGCCCGTCGCAGGGCCTCTTCGTCCACCACGCTGTCGGCGGCAAAATCCACCAGGTCCCGCAGATTGACAATGGTATAGGACTTCTTGAAGGGGTTGTTGAACCCCCGTTTGGGAATGCGTCGGGTCAGGGGCATCTGACCGCCCTCGAAGCCGGGCTTCACGTTCCCGCCGGAACGGGATTTTTGGCCTTTGTGGCCCCGACCGCAGGTCTTGCCCCAATTGGAGCCCGGACCCCGCCCTACCCTTTTCACCTTGTGCTTGGAGCCCGGCGGGGGTGCTAACTCATCTAGCCGCATAACTTATTCTCCCTCGGACAGCCGCCGCACCTTGACTAAGTGCTTCACCTGATTAATCATACCGGCCACCGCCGGCGTCTCTTCCAGGCGTACCGTCTTGTGCATCTTGGTCAACCCCAGGGTCTTGACCGTGACCCGGTGCTTCGGCGGCCTGCCAATGGGGCTTTTGATCAGGGTAATTTCCAACATCATCACAGATACCTTGCCCTCTACTTGTCGGGTGGGCCCGGCCCACCAATCTCTCACTGCTCCCCTAAGCCATCAGCTCCGCCAAGGGTCGATTGCGGCGCTGGGCCACCTCTTCGGGGCTGGCCAGCTGGCTCAAAGCATCCATGGTGGCTTTCACCGCGTTGTGGGGATTGTGGGAGCCCAGGCATTTGGTGAGAACGTTTTTAATGCCGGACACCTCCACCACGGCTCGCACCGGCCCCCCGGCGATAACCCCGGTGCCCTCCGCCGCCGGGCGCAGGAGCACTTTGCCGGAGCCGTACCGGCCCACCACCGCATAGGGAATGGTATTATTGAGAATAGGCACCTGGATCATTTCCTTTTTCGCTTTTTCCAGGGCCTTGCGTATGGCTTCCGGTACTTCTTGGGCCTTGCCCAGGCCAGCTCCCACCCGGCCCTGGCCGTCTCCCACCACCACAATGGCGCTGAAGCGAAAACGACGTCCGCCTTTTACCACTTTGGCTACGCGGTTAATGCTCACCACCTTGTCTACTAACTGAATCTCCGGCGCCTCGGTTTCGAACAAGCTTGCCTCCTAGTTGAGCTTTGAGCTTTGTAAATGCTAAGGATAACTACGTCAGTAACTTTTTAATTTCCTCGTTCCCCAGCTCTGCTTGGGGGTCAATCTTAAGTCTTCCTCGCACTAACCGGTCTTTTAGCTCACAGCTCACAGCCCACAGCTCATAGCTCACAGCTAAAAAACCAATCCATGCTCCCGGCAGCTTTCCGCCAGGCTCTTTACCCGACCGTGATAGAGAAAACCGTTGCGGTCAAAAATCACCCGCTCGATGCCTTTACTTTTGGCTTTGTCGGCCAAAAGCTTCCCCACTTCCTTAGCGGCTTCCTGCTTTTTTAGACCGCTCAATTTGTCTTTGATCTCGGGGGAAAGCGTCCCGGCCGCCACCAGGGTCACCCCTTGCAGATCATCGATGATCTGCGCGTATATGTGCTTGGCGCTGCGAAACACCGAGAGGCGGGGCCGCGCTTCGCTGCCGCTGATTTTCTTGCGGATGCGGCTTTTGCGTTTGAGCCGCATTCCCTTGCGAGGATTGATCTTACCCATAGTTTGCCACCCTCTTACCGGGCGCCCGCCTTACCCACCTTGCGGCGCAGCTTCTCACCGACGTAGCGCACCCCTTTGTTCTTATAGACGTCCGGAGGCCGGATGGCCCGAATGTTAGCCGCGGTTTGCCCCAACCTTTCTTTGTCGATGCCCTTCAGTTCGAAGCGGGTGCCTTTATCCAAGAGCTCGGCTTTGATCCCCTTGGGCAGGGCAAACTCCACCGGGTTGGAATAACCCAGGTTAAACACCAGGCTTTCGCCTTTAACCTCCACCTTGTAACCCGTGCCGATGATTTCCAAGCCCCGGGTAAAACCCTGGCTCACGCCGGTGACCATGTTGGCCACCAGAGTCCGGGCCAGGCCCCAGAAGGACCGGCTCAAACGGTGGTCATCCTGGGGGACCACCCGAATTTCCTTGTCATCTATTTCCAGGTGCACCCGGGGGGGCAATTGCCGGGACAGAGTCCCCTGGCTGCCGGTGACCGTGAGAAGCCGGTCATCCAGCTTGATTTTTACCCCTTTGGGCACCGGAATGGGCATCTTGCCGATGCGACTCATACCACACCTCTACCAGACCTGACACAGCACCTCGCCGCCCACCCCGAGTTTCCGGGCTTGGCGGTCGCTCATGACCCCCTGGGAGGTGGAAATCACCGCCACTCCCAGGCCGCCCTGCACCTTGGGCAGCTCCTCGCAGCCGGCATACACCCGCCGGCTCGGTTTGCTTACCCGTTCAATGCGGTGGATCATCGGCTGATTCTGGTCGTCATATTTGAGATAGACCCTGAGGATCCCCTGTTTATTGTCTTTGATGACCTTGTAGTTCTTGATAAAGCCCTCATCCTTGAAGATGCGGGCCAGCGAAATTTTCATGCGGGACGCGGGGATGTCCACCTTGTCGAACCTGGCTTTGCCGGCGTTGCGGATACGGGTCAACATATCCCCGATGGTGTCCGTCATGCTCATGGTTGTTCTCCTCGCCTACCAGCTGGATTTAATCACCCCGGGGATTTCCCCCCTTAAGGCCATGTTTCGAAAACAGATGCGGCAGATACCGAACTTCCGTAAAAAAGCCCGGGGCCGGCCGCACAGGGGGCAGCGGTTGTATTCCCGCACCGGAAACTTGGGGGTGCGCTTGGCTTTGGCGATCTGCGATTTCTTGGCCATCCCGTTCTCCGCTCTTATCTTTTGAAAGGCATGCCCAGGAGGGTCAGCAAATGCTTGCTCTCCTCGTCCGTGGGCGCCGTGGTGACGATGGTAATGTTCATGCCTTTGACTTTGTCGATCTTGTCGTAGTTAATTTCGGGAAAAATGATCTGCTCCCGGATCCCCAAAGTGTAATTTCCCCGGCCGTCGAAAGACTTGTCGCTCAGTCCCCGGAAATCCCGCACCCGGGGGAGGACCACGTTCACCAGCTTGTCGAAGAAGTCGTACATCCGGCTGGTGCGCAGCGTCACCATGCAGCCGATGGGCATCCCCTCCCGCAGCTTAAACGCGGCGATGGAGCGCTTGGCCCGGGTGACCACAGGTTTCTGGCCGGTGATGGCCGCCAACTCCCCGCTGGCCGACTCCAACAGCTTGATGTTCTGGATGGCCTCTCCCAACCCCATGTTAACCACAATCTTTTCCAGCTTGGGTACCTGCATGGGGCTTTTATAGCGAAATTCCTGCATCATACGGGGCACGCACTCCTGCCGGTAAAAGTCATAGAGCCGTGCGGGTACTTTTTCAGCCGAGGGTACTTTTTTAGCCATCGATGAGTTCCTTGCAATGGCGACAAACCCGGGACTTGCTCTTGTCCCCTGAAGTAGCAATGCTAAACCGCCCGGCGGTGGCGCATTTGGGACAGACGAGCATCACCTTGGAAACATGAAGCGGCCCCTCCCGCTCGATGATGCCCCCTTGGCCGGTGGTCGGACTGGGTCGGGCGTGCCGCTTGATCATATTTACCTTTTCCACCACCACTTGGTTCTTATCCCGGATGACCTTGAGAATTTTCCCGGTCTTCCCAGCCTCCCGGCCGGAAAGGACCTCCACCAGGTCGTTTTGTTTCAGGCGAATGGGCACCGGTTTCACCGGTCTTTTCTTAGCTTTCCGCATATTACAGCACCTCTGGGGCCAGGGAGATGATCTTCATGAACCGCTTGGCGCGCAGCTCCCGGGCCACCGGGCCGAAAATCCGGGTGCCGATGGGGTCCCCTTGGGGATTGATGAGCACCGCGGAGTTGTCGTCGAACTTAATATAAGAGCCGTCGGCGCGCCGGGTTTCCTTGACGGTGCGCACCACCACCGCCCGCATGACGTCGCCCTTCTTCACCTTGGAGTGGGGCAAGGCCTCCTTCACGGTCACCACAATGATGTCCCCCACCCGGGCGTAGCGCCGTCTCGTGCCCCCCAGGACCCGAATGCAAAACAGGCGTTTGGCCCCGGAATTGTCGGCCACGGTTAAGTTGGTATGAACCTGTATCATGGTAAATATCCTGTGTCAGCAACAGCTACTGTACCGTGTAATATCCTCACGGCCGGACACTCAAAGCGCCTCGGCCGGCGTTCGGTCTTATTGGGCTTTTTCTACAATCTGCTTCACCCGCCAGCGCTTGTCACGGCTCAGGGGCCGGGTCTCCTCGATGAGCACCTTATCCCCTATCTGGCAGAGGTTTTCCGGATCGTGGGCCTTAAACTTATTCCGCCGCCGGATGATCTTGTGGTAGAGAGGATGAGACACCAGGCGCTTCACTTCCACCACCACCGTCTTGTCCATCTTATCGCTCACCACGATGCCTTCTCGGGTTTTGCGCACGCCGCGTCTTTTTTCCATGATTTATTTCCCTACCAATTTTCCCCGGTCTTTTCCTTAAGGACCGTCTTCAACCGGGCCAGATCCCGTCTGGCCCAGCGCAGCCGGCCCGTGTTGTCCAGTTGGTTGGTGCTGAGCTGAAACCGCAGCTTGAAGAGCTCGTCATTCATCTCCTTCAGCTTGGCCGCCAACTCTTCCGTAGTCAAATCCCGTAAGTCCGCCGCTTTCATAATGCTTCCGCCGCTCCCCCGGTGGTCTCCCGAACCAGGATCTTGGTAGCAATGGGAAGCTTCATGGAGGCCAAGCGCAGGGCCTCTTTGGCCACCTCCGGCGCCACCCCGGAAAGCTCATACAGAATGCGACCGGGTTTGACCACCGCCACCCAGCCCTCGGGGCTACCCTTGCCTTTACCCATGCGGGTTTCCGCCGGCTTTTTGGTATAGGGCTTGTCCGGAAAAATCCGGATCCAGATCTTGCCGCCCCTTTTCACGTGGCGGGTGATGGCGATCCGGGCCGATTCGATCTGCTGGTTGGTGATCCAGGAAGCTTCTAAAGCTTGCAGGCCGTAGTCGCCGAAGGCCAGGTAATTCCCCCGCATGGCCTTGCCTTTCATCCGGCCTTTTTGCACTTTGCGATGTCTAACCCGTTTGGGACTCAGCATTTTTGTATTTCCTCTGGCTCGACCTCACAGTCCGAGCCCTTGTTCCAATGAACCTCTCAAAACTCGAAACTCTAAAATCCGGTTTCTTCGGGGCCCAGCATCTCACCGTGGAAGATCCAGGTCTTGACCCCGATGACCCCGTACGTAGTCATGGCCTCGGCAAAGCCGTAGTCGATGTAAGCCCTCAAAGTATGAAGCGGCACCCGGCCTTCCCGGTACCACTCCTGCCGGGCGATTTCCGCGCCGGCCAACCGGCCTTTGACCCGGACTTTAATGCCTTTGGCCCCGAACTTGAGGGCCTGGCCCACTCCCTTTTTCATGGCCCGCCGGAAAGACACCCGGCGTTCCAACTGCATGGCGATGTTCTCCGCCACCAATTGGGCGTTCACTTCGGGTTTACGCACTTCATGCACATCGATGATCAGGTCGCGGCCCAGCATTTTCTCCAGCCGGCGCCGCAGGTCCTCGATTTTTTTACCTTTCTGACCGATAACCATGCCCGGCCGGGAAGTGTGGATCTTGATGGTCAACTTCTGGGCCGCTCGCTTGATGTCCACTCCGGCGATGCCGGCGCCCTTGAGTTCCGGGTCCTTTTTGATAAAATCCCGGATTTTCCGGTCCTCCAGGACCAAATCCGCATAGTCTTTTTTCGCGAACCAGATGGAATCCCAGGGTCGATAGACCCCTACCCGGAATCCAATGGGATGTACTTTTTGACCCACGCTTCCTCCTTAGCGCTTGGACTTCGCCGGTTTCTTGGCCGGACCTTCGGCCAGAACCACTGTGATGTGGCTCATTCTTTTTAAAATCCGGCTCGCCCGCCCCATGGCCCGAGTCATGAACCGTTTGAGGGCGGGGCCGCCGTCCACCGAGATGTTCTTGACAAACAAGGTGTCCACGTCCACCTGGGGCCGCTGTTCGGCATTGGCCACCGCCTGCTCCACCACCTTACGCATCAGGCGAGCCCCCCTTTTGGGGGTGAATTGCAGCAGCTGCAAGGCCTCCTCCACCTTCTTGCCGCGCAGCGGTCGGGCCACCAGCCTCAGCTTGGTGGGGGAGATGCGCAAGTATTTCGCTCTGGCCCTAATTTCCATGACTACTTTCTCACTCTGCTCTTACGGTCGCCGGCGTGGCCCCCGAAATGGCGGGTGGGAGAAAATTCCCCCAGCTTATGTCCCACCATATTTTCGGTGACATACACGGGAATGAACTTTTTGCCGTTGTGCACCGCCAGAGTCAACCCGATGAACTCCGGAGTGATGGTGGAGCGCCGGGACCAGGTCTTGATGACCCGGCGGTCCTGAGTCTCCCGGGCCTTATGCACCTTGACCAATAAACTGCCGTCGACAAACGGTCCTTTTTTCAGTGAACGGGGCACGACTTACCTCTATTTCCGCCGCTTGATGATATAGCGGTCGCTTTCTTTGGGCTTGCGGGTCTTATAGCCCTTGGTGGGCACACCCCAAGGGGAGCAGGGGTGGCGACCCCCCGAGCTTTTGCCTTCGCCCCCTCCCAACGGGTGGTCCACCGGATTCATGGCCACGCCACGGGTATGGGGCCTTTTGCCCAGCCAACGTTTGCGTCCGGCCTTGCCCAGGGAGATGTTTTCATGCTCCACGTTGCTGAGCTGGCCGATGGTGGCTCGGCAGGCCATGGGCACCAGCCGCACTTCCCCCGAGGGCAGCTTGAGGGTTGCATGGTTGCCTTCCTTGGCCATGAGCTGCACGGCCGAGCCGGCCGACCGCGCCAACTGGCCCCCTTTTTGAGGTTTCAGCTCAACGTTGTGAACCATGGTCCCCGCCGGGATGTTGGCCAGGGGCAGGGAGTTCCCCGGTTTAATATCCGCGGTGGCGCTGCTCACCACCTCATCCCCCACCTTCAGCCCCAGGGGCGCCAGGATGTAGCGCTTCTCCCCGTCCCGGTAATGCAACAGAGCAATGCGGGCGGAGCGATTGGGATCGTACTCGATGGAGGCCACCTTGGCCGGCACCTCCAGCTTTTCCCGCTTGAAATCGATGCGGCGATACAGACGTTTGTGTCCGCCGCCCCGGTGCCGCACGGTGCGCCGTCCCCGGTTGTTCCGACCCCCCTTCTTTTTCAGGGGTTCACAGAGGCTCTTTTCCGGCTCGTTGCGGGTAATCTCGGCAAAATCCGACACCGTCTGAAAGCGCCGCCCCGGTGAGGTGGGTTTACGTGATATAAGAGCCATAATTAAATACCTTTATTCAAAATTCAAAGCTTACAGCCTAAAGTCCCTCGAGTCCTGGAATCTTCTCCCCGGGCGCCAGGGTCACAATGGCTTTTTTCCAATTGGGGCGCGTGCCTTCGGTGAGGCCCACCTGTTTCTTTTTTCCCTTCATGTTGATGGTATTGACGGCCAATACCTTCACCTTGAAGAGTTCTTCAATGGCCTTGCGGATCTCGATCTTGTTGGCCTTGACGTCCACCCGGAAGGTAACCTTGTTGCCTTCGGCTTTTTGCAAGTGGGACTTTTCCGTGATGACGGTGCCCTTGATGAGCTGATGGGGAGGCTTCATGACGCCAACCTCTCTTCGATGGCGGCCACCGCCGGAGAAAGCAGTACCAGGTGGTCGTACCGCAAAATGTCATAGACATTGAGGCCCGCCGCGGGCAAGACCTGGACATACGGCACATTCCGGGACGACAACTCCAGGTTTTTGTGACCCTCCAGCGTTATAAACAATACCTTTTTCAGGTCGAAATTTTTCATCACCTGGATAAAATCTTTGGTTTTGGGTCCGGTATCGGGGTAATCGTCCAGCACCAACAGTTGCCCGCTGGCCAGCTTGCTGCTTAAGGCCATTTTCAGCGCGGCCCGCCGCACCTTTTTCGGCAGACTGTAGGCATAGCTGCGCGGCTTGGGGCCGAAGACCGTGCCGCCTCCCCGCCAGAGGGGCGTCCGCACAGAGCCCACCCGGGACCGGCCGGTGCCTTTCTGGCGCCAGGGCTTGCGGCCGCTCCCCGCGACTTCGCCCCGGGTCTTGGTGGAGGCGTTGCCGCCCCGGCGGCAGGCCCGCTGCCAGACCACCACTTCATGGAGCAGGTAGGGTTTGATTTCCACCTCAAAGATGTCCTCGTTCAGGTCCAATTCCCCTACCTTTTCTTTATTCACGTTGTATACGTCAACCAATGCCATGATATTACCCGACCTTCTGGATAAACAGGAGCCCCCGCCTGGGGCCGGGCACCGCTCCTTTTACCAGAAGGAGATTGTCTTCCGGACGCACGTCAATGACTTCCAGATTTTTCACCGTCACCCGGGCATTCCCCATACGGCCCGGCATCTTTTTGCCTTTGATGACCCGGGAGGGAGTGGCGCTGGCCCCGATGGAGCCCGGGGCGCGGTGGGACATGGAACCGTGGCTCATGGGTCCGATGCGGAAACCCCAGCGCTTCACAGTACCGGTAAAGCCCCGGCCCTTGGAGGTCCCGGTTACTCGGAGCAGATCCCCGATGGCGAACTGGTCCACAGTGAGTTCCTGTCCGGTTTCATAAGCCTCGGCGCTCTCCACCCGCAGCTCTTTGAGTACGGCAAAGCCGCTCTTGCTCTCGTGCTTTTCCAGGTGGCCCCGCTCCGGTTTATTACACTTGGCCAGGGGCCGACGATCGTAGCCCACCTGGACTGCCTCATAGCCGTCTTGGGCGCTGGTTTTCTTTTGCACCACAAAGCAGGGGCCTGCTTCAATGACCGTTACCGGCACCACCGAGCCGTCATCCTCAAAAATCCGGGTCATGCCGAGTTTTCTGCCGTATATTCCGCCAGACATTTCTTCTCCAAGTCCACTGATCACTGATTACTGATTACTGATCACTGGCTAAACTCTGATCTCCACGTCCACACCCGCGGCCAAGTCCAATTTGCTGATGGCGTCCATGGTCTGCTGGGTGGGTTCGAGAATATCCAGCAAGCGTTTGTAGGTCCTGATCTCAAACTGCTCCCGGGATTTCTTGTCAATGTGGGGCGAACGCAACACACAATATTTATTGATTTCCGTGGGCAAGGGAATGGGACCGGCCACCCTGGCTCCCGTTGACCGGGCCGTCTCCACGATCTCCTGCACCGATTTGTCGAGAAGCTTATGGTCGTAGGACCGTAAGCGGATGCGAATCTTGGGGGTGATCATAAACTGGCCCGCTCCTACTCAATAATATCGCTGACGACGCCGGCGCCCACGGTGCGGCCGCCTTCCCGGATGGCGAAGCGCAGCTCTTTCTCGATGGCCACCGGGGTGATCAGGGACACCTCCATGGAGACATTGTCCCCCGGCATCACCATCTCCACCCCCTCCGGCAGCTTCACCACGCCGGTGACGTCCGTGGTCCGCAAGTAGAACTGGGGCCGGTAGCCCGTGAAAAACGGCGTGTGCCGCCCCC
>JARRKO010000010.1:0-45611 GCA_037388025.1 Syntrophobacterales bacterium | reverse complement strand
GCCCATATCGACAAGAAGCGGGCGGCCCTAGGCATCGACAAGGCCCGGGAGCGGGTGCTCTACGACATGGCCATGCGCCGGGAAATGGAAGAAGCCGCCCTCGCCGCCGAAGAGGTGTAGGATAATTTTGGGATGGGGGCCGGGGTCGCGGACCTTTGGCCTTCCACCCCCAGCACCTGGCAAAGCTCTCCGACAGAGGGCTAACCTCCAGTCCGAAGAGAAAGGATGTTGGGTTAACGCGCCAAGGTTAACTGTCGGTAATTAAGGAAAAAAACAATTTTCAGGAAGGGCAGGGTCGCGGATTCCCTGCCCTTTTTTTATCAGGTTTCTCAGGAGCAAATTGACAAAAAATTCCCGGTGCATAAAATGGCAAGCAGATAATGATCAATTTATATTAGCCTGAATGAACTCCCAGACCAAGTCCCGTAGGGGGGCGGCTGCACTGCAGGACTATGAGCTCCTGGAACTTCTCCTGACTTTTGCCATTCCCTAGTCCGACGTGAAACCTTTGGCCAAAAACCTCATCGCCCACTTCGGCTCCTTCGGGCAGGTCCTGGACGCAACTCCCGAGGCCCTGATGGAGTTCATGGGCCTCAAGGAATATTCCGCCTGTCTCATCAATTTGGTAAAGGCCTGTCACGAGGTCTATTTGAAAGAAGAGACCCTGAAGCGCCAGCGCATCCTTTCCCTGGACGTGCTGGTGGATTACTGCCGCACTGCCATGGGGGGACTGAAAGACGAGCAGTTTCGGGTACTTTACCTGAACAGCCAGAACGAAATTATCGCCGAGGAGGTCCTTCAGGAAGGCACGGTGAACCAGACGGTGGTTTATCCCAGAAAGATCTTGGAGCTGGCCCTGAAACACAAGGCCTCCGGTCTCATCCTGGTCCATAATCACCCGAGCGGCAATCCCACCCCCTCGGCCTCGGATAAGAAACTGACCCAGACCGTGATCAAGGCCAGTAAGGCCCTGAACCTCACGGTGCACGATCACCTGATCATCAGCCGCCACGGCTACTGCAGCCTGGCGGAACATGATATGTTATAGATAAAAGGATATTGAGAGGAGGTCCGGGGGAACGCAATCCCCCCACCCTCCCCTCAAACTCCCCTCCCAACCCCCATTATCGGTAGCACGGTCATCCTGCCCGTGCCTGGACGGGCTGGAAGCCCATCCTGCCGTGTTAACATGCATGGGATTGGAAGGAGGTTACTCATCGTCTGGTTCCCAAACGGTGCTTGGGAACCAGAGGAAAGAAGAAAAGACTGAGCAGGCAAGGGTTCTTGCTCCATATTGCTTTACCAGAAATCGAAAACAAAAAACCGAAAACCCCTTCATGCAGAATTCGCTGATACAAGAAATAGCCGCGCTAGTCGGCCTGGAGCATATCTTAACCGGAGAAGAAGACCGCTGGTGCTACGCCTATGACGCCACGGACCTGACGCATCTCCCGGATCTGGTGGTTTTTCCCGGGTCGGCGGAGGAAATCGCCGGGATCGTCAAGCTGGCCAACCAGCAGCGCTTTCCGGTGGTGCCCCGGGGCGCGGGGACGGGCCGGGCCGGGGGCTCGGTGCCGGTCCGGGGCGGGGTGGTCCTGGTCATGACCCGCCTGAACCGCATCCTGGAGATCAACCTGGAGGATATGGTGGCGGTGGTGGAGCCCGGGGTGATCACCGGGGTCCTCAAGCGGGCGGTGACGGAACAAGGGCTCTATTACCCCCCTGACCCCGGCAGCGCCGACTATTGCACCATCGGCGGCAACGTGGCCGCGGGGGCCGGGGGTGCGGTGGCTGTACAGTACGGCGTTACCCGGGACTATGTCTTGGGGCTCGAGGTGGTGCTGCCCACCGGAGAAATCATCGAAGCCGGGGCCCGGACCTTCAAAAGTGTGGTGGGCTATGACCTCACCCGCCTCATGTTGGGCTCCGAGGGCACCCTGGGAGTTATTACCCGCATAGTTCTACGACTGGCGCCCCAGCCCGCCAGCCGTCTAAGCCTGGCCGCCGGTTTCCCCACCCTGGACGCCGCCTTGACCGTGGTGGGGCAGGTGATGCACTCAGGTCTCTCCCCCACGGCCATCGAGTTTATGGACCGGGCCACTTTGGACTGTGTCCGGGAGATGCTGTCCTTCAGTTTGCCCCCCCAGGTCACTGCACTGTTGCTTTTCATGCTGGACGGACATCCCCGGGACGTGGCCGCGCGGGTCAAGCGTTTAGGGCAGCTCTGTAAAAAAGCCGGGGCCACACTGCTCCTGCAGGCCAAGGATGAAGCCGAAGCTGAACGGCTGTGGGCAGCGCGGCGGGCCATCTCCCCGGCCACCTTCAAGGTGAAGCCCCATAAGGTGAGCGAAGACGTGGCCGTGCCCCTGGGGGCCATTCCTCTCCTGGTGGCCGGAGCCGAGGAGATCGCCCGGCGGCGGGACCTGCCCATCATCTGCTTCGGCCACGCCGGGGACGGCAACATCCATGTAAATATCATGTTCGACCAGAGGCAGCCCCGGGAGCGGGAAGCAGCCCACGCGGCCACGGAAGATTTGTTTGCCCTGGTGGGCCGCCTCAGGGGCACCCTTTCCGGGGAGCACGGGATCGGGCTCACCAAGGCCCCTTATATCGGCCTGGAGCTGTCGACCGCGGCTCTGGCTCTCCAGTGGCGACTCAAACAAGCTTTTGACCCTCAAAACATTATGAATCCCGGCAAGATTTTTCCAGCGGCAGGGACGCCGGCAGGGGTGTGACAGAAAGAGGAGCACTTTATGATTAAAACAAAGCACGGTTGGATTTTGGGTTTAATTCTTATCAGTGTCCTGGCGCTGGTTCCCGGCATCTTAAGGGGAGAGGAAGCACGTTATACCAACCCCACTTATGGGATTTCCTTTCCCATACTTGAGGACATAATCTTGTACACGCCTGAGCATCCAGGGCCTTTTACCTTTGAAAAAGACAACATTTTTATCGTGATTAATAAGTGGAAGCCGAATGAACTCATCATGCTGAATCGCTCAGCCGTGGCTGACGAAGTGGATTTGGATTATTTGAAGTCCCAGATGGAGGAACAAGGCTTGCCGCAACCGGGGTATCATAAAGTTTCGGTGGGATACACCAACATCGGGGAGCATCAGCGCAAGCGAGCTGTGGATCACATTTTTAACCTCCAGGGCAAGGTGCCCCGGACCATGCGATACGTTGTCTTTGTACAAAAGGGGCAAGGCCTCACCTTTGTATGCACGTCCGACACCGATCGGTTTCGGGAAACCAATAAGGATTTTTTCGAACCCTTTCTTCGGAGTATCAAGTTTGAGTGAACTGTTGGTCCCGGCTCCTCTTCAGAACGGAGAGTCTCCGGGTCTCGCGGCTACCCCCGGGTGCGTACGCTGTGGGGCTTGCATGACGGTATGCCCCTTATACCGGCACACCGGCCGGGAAGGAGCGGTGGCTCGCGGCAAGCTTACCCTGTTGGAGCTGTTTCAGGCCGGTCGTCTGAACTCTCCTGAGGCTCTGAGGGATTTTTTGGAATATTGCCTGCTGTGCGGCGCCTGCGCCGATAAGTGCGCCGTGGGTCTGCCGGTGCCGGACCTGGTCAAAAAGGCCCGGGCGGAAATAAACGGCCAGATAGGCTCTGCCTTCCGTCCCTCCTGGGTCCTGGCCCGCGTGGCCTGGCAAGCCCCCCACCTCATTCCCAGGGCAGCCCCTTTTGCCCCCCTGCTGAACCGATTGAAGGACTGGTTGGGGGAGGAAAGCGGTCTGGCTTACCGTTTGTGGCCGGCCCTCTCACTAGCGCTGCAGCGCTTCCCTAATCTACAGCGGACGCCCTTTCGCCGGCAGGCGCCCTCATATCTGGCCGGCCGGAGCTCCCTGCGCCTGGCTTTTTTCAGCGGCTGCGGCACTGAAGCCCTTTTTCCCCAAGCCGGTCTGGCTTTCTTGCGCATTTGTGAAAACCTGGGGGCAGAAGTGGTGATCCCCCCGGAGCAAGGATGCTGCGGCTTGCTGGCGGAAAGTGCCGGAGAGGTGGAGCTGTCTCGGGAGCAGGCCAAACGTCTGGTCCAGTCCTTCGGCGGGCTAGCGGTGGACTTTGTCGTCACCGCGTGTGCCTCGTGCAGTTACCGCTTGAAGCGGCTCGGGCTGGTTCTGGCAGATGAGCCGGAAGCCGAGGCCGCCCGACGCTTAGCCGCCAAGGTGCGGGAAGCCAGCGAATTTTTGGTTCAGGAGGCCGCGTATCGACCCCTCCCCCTGGTCCGGCCCGAGGGGGTGGTCTCCCGGGAATTAGGCCAGGCGCGGCTGGCGGCCTATGAGGCCACCGGTGCGGGAGTGCTGGCCACTTCCTGCAGCGGCTGCCTGGTACAGCTTCAGAGGCTGGCCGCGAACCTTAAAGTGGTTCACCTGTTAGAACTTTTAGGTTAATATAAAGGTTCAGGGTTATACTATTAACACTTGACAAAATTTTCACAATGGCATAGCCTTTCAAAAAAATTGGCCCATAAATCTTTAAGGAGGATTCATAAACATGGCGGTAGTGGAACATGCAGGCAAAAAATTCGAGGTCGACGAGGACGGCTTCCTGGCCAACTTGGATGAGTGGGGGCCCGAATGGGTTGATTACGTCAAAGAACTGGAAGGCATCAAGGAGCTCAAAGACGATCATTGGAAGGTGATCAACATGCTCCAGGATTACTTTAAGAAGAACGGCATTGCCCCCATGGTGCGCATTCTCTCCAAGGTTACCGGGTTCAAGCTGAAGTATATTTATGAGCTTTTTCCTTCTGGTCCTGGAAAGGGTGCCTGTAAAATGGCGGGCCTTCCCAAGCCCACCGGATGCGTCTAAACATCAGTCCACATTATTAAGCACCCTTGGTTATCTGTTGAAGGCAGGTTTTCATGCCCTTGGTGTGGAAATCTGCCTTAATTGTTGGGATACGGGCGCCAAGCTCCTTTTTGTGCCCTGGCCGCTCCCAGTCTATCAGGACTTGGGGGGTTGGGGATATTCTGTGCAGAGTGGCCGTGGATACCTAACTTTTTAATCATTTGACAATATCTTGTTGAACAATTACAGTTTTATAAGGTTCCACACCTCCTGCTTGAGTAACGGTTGGAGGCTCTGAGGAGGGTATTCATGGCCAGACCCATTAAAAAAGTGTTATTCATCGAGCCCCGGTCTCCCCGGCCCCATATTTTCAGCCGGGTTGTGATCCCTCGCCTGGGCTCGGTTCTGCTGGGAACCATCCTTCAAGACCAAGGTATAGAAGTCAAGGTGGTGGTGGAAGAAGTGGCCCAACCCGACTACCGCTCCCTGGACTTTCAACCAGACCTAGTGGGCATCTCCAGCATCTCCTCTACGGCCCCCCGAGCTTACGACCTGGCCGAATTCTATCGGGAACAAGGCATTCCTGTGGTTCTGGGCGGGGCCCATCCGAGCTTCCTCCCGGGCGAAGGATTGCAGCACGCTGACTTCGTCATCAGCGGTGAAGGGGACGAGGCCTTGCCGGAACTGATTCAGGCCCTTTCGGAGGAAGGCGATCTGGGGCAGGTGCGCAATCTCAGCTACCTGGAAGGCGACATCGTCCGGCAAAATCCCTGGCGACCTTTTCTGGATGATCTGGACAGCTTACCCATTCCCAACTACGACCTGATCCACGGGTGGAAAGGCAATGGGGCGCACTGTGTCTCCATAGCCACCTCCCGGGGTTGCCCGTTCAACTGCAGTTTCTGCTCGGTGATCCTCCTGTTCGGCCGCAAATACCGGTATAACTCCGTAGACCGGGTCATGGAAGAAATCCGGGGCAACGGTCGGACGGCTAACCACATCTTCTTTTGCGACGACAATTTTACCGCCAACCGCCAACGGATCAAGGAACTGTGCGAACGAATCTTAAAGGAAAACCTGAAGGTTGAGTGGAGTGCCCAGGTGCGGGTGGAGGCGGCCCGGGATCCGGAACTCCTCCAGCTCATGGCCCGGAGTGGCTGCTACGTGGTCTTTGTAGGCCTGGAATCCATCAATCCTGCCACCCTCAAGGCTTACAACAAGGGTCAGGACGTAGACAGCATCAAGGAATGTGTCATCAATTTCCACAAATTCGGCATTAAAGTCCACGGCATGTTTGTTTTCGGCTCCGAAATGGATCATTACCAGATCATCCGGGATACGGTGAAATTTTCCCGCCGTATCGACCTGGATTCACTCCAGTACCTGATCCTCACCCCGGTGCCGGGCACCCCGGTATACGAGGAATTGGAAAAGCAGAACCGCATCATCTGCCGGGATTGGAGCCAGTATGACGGCCACCACATCGTGTTTCAGCCGCGGCAGTTCACGCCCTATGAGCTGCAAACCGAGACCATCCGGGCCATGAAAAAGTTTTATAGTTGGGGCTCGGTCTTGCAGAGGATCATTACCCGGGATTGGTTCTACGTGAAACTGAAGGCGTACGGCCGTTTGCTCCTCTGGCGCTCTCGCTGGGACAAGAATAGCTACATTCAGGATCTCAAGCAGCAGTTCACCTCACGGGTGCGGAATCTGCGAAGCTGGTTCAAGGGGAAGGGCCGGGTGACCCGGGTGGGTATCCCCGCGGATGCCTGGCAGCTAGGGCCCTGGGAGAATACCCCCCGGGAATTTCTCCTGCGTTTTCTGGAAAAGCTGGGGGTGGAGGTGGTCCAGGAATCCGAACCGGAGACCCAGACGCAAGGTCAGGTAGAAGCAGTCAAAGCCGAGATCACCCGCCTCCAGGACAAAGCTGATCTGATTTTACTCCCCCTCTGGGAAAATCTGGAAACTGCCCGCCAGAAGGTACATGATCTGACCCAGGAGTTCAACCAGGAGGGCTGGAGCAAGCTGCTACCCCTGGAATTCAGCCGGGACTCTTTCTACAATGCCTGCATCGACTTGGGTCTGTGCATCAAGCGTCGGATGGGACTGATCCGCCGCATTTATTTCCAAACCCTGCAGGAAGTGGGCGCGGAGATTTAACCATACTTGGTTAATTATCTAAAAATGGTTAAAGAAAGGGCGAAGTTTAAGCTTCGCCTTTTTTTCGCTTCACACCGGGTTGCCCTTATCACTCCGTGGCTTTCCGGGTAAGTTTCCACGGTCAGACACATTCTGGCCTCTCGCCTTTTCATCCTGCATATTTTATATATTCATATCCCCGATGACTCCAATTTGGGAGGCATCGATTGCTGAATGGTTGGCTTATTGGCGTCAGAAATCATCTCAGGCCCTCGGAGGTGCAGTCATCGCCCCTGCACCCCAGAGAATCTTACCAGGTTGATACCTGGACTTTGAGGTCGAGCCCATGAATAATCTTATCCCACACGGCGTGAGAGATATTTGGTTGTCCTGGCATAAATGGCTCTTCGAGAATTTATTGGTCCTCACCAATCTTTATCAACTGGTAGTGGTAGTAGGGCTTCTCCTATTGGCGCTTCCTCTTTCCGTCTGGCTCACACGGCGGGTAGTGGTGCCGCGGGTGCGGGCTTATGTACCCGATGAGTCCGAGCTGGCCACCCTTGAACGCAAGATTGACAGGGTGGTGGGAGCGCTGGTGGCCGTGGTACTTTTGGGGCTGGCTAATCTCATCGCCGAGAAAAACCAGTTTAGCCATCAGATTATTTCGGTGGCCTTTGAATTAACCCTGGCCTGGATGATAATCCGGGTGCTAACCGCGTTTTTATTTGCGGAATACTGGGCCAAGCTCATGGCGGTGATTGTCTGGACGGTGGTGGCCCTTGATATCGCCCAATTTTTGCACCCCATCATCTCTTTGTTGGATCGGGTGGGTGTGACCTTGCAGGGCCAGCGCCTCACCCCCTGGTTACTTATCAAAGCCGGGGTGCTCCTGCTCTTGTTCTTCCCTTTGGCCAATAAACTCATAGGTTTTCTTGAAGGAAAAATTAAGAAAAGTGAACAATTGAAGCCGGCAGTACAGTTGTTGCTGGTCAAATTCTCCAAAGCCTTTCTTTACACCCTGGCTTTGCTGGTTGCCCTGGACACCGTTGGTATTGATTTTCAATATCTGCTGGTCTTCAGCGGTGCCGTCGGTCTGGGTCTTGGTCTGGGTTTGCAAAAAGTAGTGGCCAATCTGGTCAGCGGCTACATTCTATTGATGGACAACTCCATTCGCCCCGGTGATGTCATCGAAGTGGAGGAGGTTTACGGGTGGATAGAATCCCTGAACGCCCGCTACGTCTCCGTGATCACCCGGGACGGCACCGCGTATCTAGTCCCCAATGAACAATTAATGTCCAACATGGTCATCAACTGGTCCTTCAGTGAAAGAGGTTTGCGCTTAAAGATTCCGGTGGGCATTTCTTACGGCTCTGATGTGCGCCGGGCTATGGAACTTATGGTGGAAGTGGCGGCAAAGTTTCCCCGTGTCCTCCAGAACCCCCAACCGGTAGCCCGGCTGATCCGTTTTGGAGACAGTTCCGTGGAGTTGGAGTTACGCGCCTGGATCAAAGACCCCCAACGGGGAGTGGTGAATATCAAGAGCGATATCCAGCTAAGCATCTGGGACGCGTTTCACGAGAATGATATTGCCTTCCCCTTCCCCCAGCGGGACTTGCATTTAAAGACGGCCCCCGGACTGACCTTCCAGGTCCAAGAGAACCCCAAAACAGATTAAAGGAAGTTCACGGCCGCTTAGTTAGTCCCGGGCGCCGAACGGCCGATCAGGTGACCCCCGCTTTGCCCTTCGCCTTCTCCTTTTTGGGGAAGAACTAGAAACCTGGGACCTTCTGACCTCTCCCTAAACATGAGTTACGCCAGGATCTCCGGTTGCTGGTGGAGTTGGTGGATTTCTTCCTGGGCCCAGTCCTTGACGTCCTCCCGCAACAACCGCTCCAGGACTTTCAGTAGGTGCCTGGCAGTCAGGTTATTGGGGCGCAACACATAGTTAGCCCCGGCTTCGTAGAGTTTCAGGGCTTGGGAGGAGCTGCCCGCGGTGACCACAATTTGGGCCTGGGGGCATAAGTGTTTGATCTGGTTTATCAATCGCAAATTACTGGTGCCGACCAGGATGTCGTCGGTGATGGTGGAGATCACCACTTTGGACTCCTCGATGTTGGCATGATGCAAGGTTTGCTCATTGCTGATATCACCGTACACCACTTTGACGCCCCGGGCCCGCAAGCCTCTGAAGACTTCCGGATTAAAATCCACCACCACCAGCTTTTCCTTGAGATGGGGTTTCAGGTTCTCCATTTCGGCGAGGAAAGCGCTGGCCACCCGGTAAAAGCCCAACAGGGCAATTTCGGGAGGCACCGCTTGCTTATCTTCCCGGGTTACCTGCTCGAAGGACCTGAGCCCCAGCTTTTCCACAACCTGGCGCAAAAAATTTTGCAGGCTCTGATTGTATTTGATCATGTAGGTGGAGGCGATGGAGGTCAGCACAAAGACGAAAATAATCAGGGTGACGATATCCGGGCCGATGTGGCGGTTCTCCGGCTTGGAGCCGATGACTACAATCACCAGGGCAAATTCACTGATCTGAGAGAGATTGATGGAGGCCAGCAGACTCACGCGGTTGCCGTTGCCGAGGCCATAAAGCAAGGGATAAATGGAAAGAAAGCGGGTAAGCACCAGGAACCCCGCGGTGACACCGGCGATCATGAGCAGGCCCGGTTTATTGAGGGGATTGGGGATAACCATGCCAAGCGCGACAAAAAACAGGACGATGAAAAAATCCCGGATATTGATGATCTTGCCGATAATATCGAGGTTATAGGGAAAGGTGGACAGGGCCACCCCGGCAATCAGGGCCCCCATTTCCATGGAGAGTCCCAGGTAATTGGCCAGGCCGGCGATCAAAAAGCACCAGCCCAGAGAGGCCACCAGCATGATTTCCGGCAGTTTGGCGATGCCCCGGAAGATATAACCGAGGACATAGCGGCTCAGCAGGAAACTGACCAGAACCAGGAGCGCGCCTTTGCCAAAGGATAAGAGAATCACCGTGGCTTGGGGGTGGGCCAGGTTGGGCTGGATGCTCAGAAGGACAATGGCCCATAGGTCCTGGAACACCAATACTCCCAAGGTGAAGCGTCCGGCCAGGGTGTCGAGTTCGAATTTTTCGTACAGGAGTTTGACGACAATGGCTGTACTGCTGAGAGAAATGCAGGCGGCCAGGTAGAGCAGGTCGTAAGGGCCGCCCAGCACCTGCACCCCAAGAATTTTATAGGTGAAGGGGGCCTGGCCCAGCAGCGTAAATCCCAGGAGCAAGAAAAAACCCAGGCCCAGGAGAGCGCAGATAATAAACTGAAAAACGCCGGTAACGATGAGGGACTTGCCGGATTCCTTCAGTTTTCTGAGGTCAAGTTCCAGGCCGATCATGAACAACAGCAGAATCAGGCCGATTTCCGCGATGGTTAGGATGTCGGATTTATTTTGCACCCAGGCGAAGCCGATCTGCGGGCCGATGACCATGCCGGCGAGGATGTAAGACAATATCAGGGGTTGTTTGATCAAAGTGGCGAAATAGGCAAAAACCATGGCCGCCAAAATGCTGATACTCATGCTTGATAAAAAGGCGGTGTGGTTTTCGGCGGCCCAGACCGATTCCGGGACCAAGAACAAAAAGAGCCCCATTACTAGAAGGAAAAGAATACTTTTAGGTAGTTCGAGGCCTGACCAATTTTTCATATAGGCCTTAGTCCTCTTTTTCCGTCTCCAGGTTATAGGCGCGCAGTTTGCGATAAAGGTGGGAGCGCTCCAGGCCGATGGCCTCGGCAGTGGCGCTGACACTGCCGTTGTGCTCCCGAAGTTTGCGCTTTAAAAATTCCCGTTCGAAGCGGGCCCTGGCCTCACGGAAGTCGGGAAGCCCTAACAGGGCGCTGAGGTTGCCCGCCAGATTTATGGAGTCAGGCCGTTCCAAAGGGAGGTCTTCGGCGTCAATAACCGAGTGGGGGGTGAGGAGAAATACCCGCCAGATGAAGTTTTTCAATTCCCGGACGTTTCCCGGCCAGGGCTGGGCGGCCAACACTTCCAAAGCCCGGGGGGTGAGGGTTTTCAGCGGCGCCTGGTTTTCCTGGGCCACCTCCTGTAAGAAGTGTTGGCTGAGGAGGGGAATGTCTTCCTGGCGCTCTCGGAGGGGCGGCACGTGCAGGGGAATGACGTTGATGCGGTGATAGAGGTCCTCCCGAAAGGTCCCCTTGGCAATTTCCACTTCGAGGGTTTTATTGGTGGCCGCCACTATCCGCACATCCACCTGGATGGGACGGCTACCCCCCACCCGCTCGAAGCGCTGTTCTTCCAGGATACGGAGAATTTTGGCCTGAGTCTTTAAGCTCATGTCGCCGATTTCGTCAAGGAACAGCGTCCCTTCGTGAGCCAGATCGAATTTTCCCTGGCGGCGTCCGGTGGCCCCGGTGAAAGCCCCCTTTTCGTGGCCGAATAGTTCACTTTCGATCAAATCCTCGGGGATGGCGGCGCAATTGACCTCCACAAAGAGGCGGTGGGAACGGGGGGAGAGGTAGTGGAGGGCCCGGGCCACCAATTCCTTGCCGGTGCCGTTCTCGCCGGTAATCAGCACGCTGGCGCTGGTGGGGGCCACCAGGCGGAGCTTTTCCCGCACCTGCTGGATGGCCTCGCTTTGGCCGATAATTTCCCGGACCGGCGCGGCCTGCTGCCGCAGGCGCCGGTTCTCCTCGGAAAGACGAGCCATTTCCAGGGCGTTGCGTACTGACAGGAGAACCTTGTCGGCGTGGGGGGGCTTTTCAATGAAATCATAGGCTCCCAGACGGGTGGCCTTCACCGCGTTTTCCACCGAACCATAAGCGGAAATCATGATAACCGGCAGGGTGGGTTGCTGGTCTTTCAAGTCTTTCAAAATTTCCAGGCCGTCGCGGCCGGGGAGGGCAATGTCCAGCAGTACCAGATCCGGAAGCTCCTCCCGCACCTTTTTCAAGGCGGACTCGCCTTCCGTCGCGGTGAGCACCTCGAAGTTCTCGTCCTGAAGCAGACCCGAAATGGTCTGCAGGATCTGGGGTTCGTCGTCAACTATGAGAATGGTGGCTATCATGGTTTTCCCGACGCATGGGGAGTTCGATGATGAAGCGGGTGCCTTGGGGGAGGTTATCCTCCACCTGGATTTGACCCTCGTGGTCCGTTATGATGGAGTGCACGATGGCCAGGCCGAGCCCGGTGCCTCCCCGTTTGGTGGAAAAATACGGCTCAAAGACGCGACTTTTATCCCGATCGGAGATGCCCATGCCGGTGTCGGCCACGATGAGTTTGACCCGGTCGGCCTCCGGCTCCCCCTGCACAGACAAGGTGATGGTCCCGGTGTGGGGGATGGACGCCAGGGCATTGTCCACCAGGTTCAACAGCACCCGCTTCATCTGCTCCTGGTCAAGAAGGATGAGGGGCAGGGCCAGATCGGGCTCAAAGTTCAGGGTGATCCGGGGCTGCACTTCTTGATACAGGGTGAGGGCCTCCCGAACCAGAGCGTTGAGGTCATGGGGGGCCAGGGCCAGGTGAGGCAGGCGGGCGAACCGGGAAAACTCGTTCACCAGATTCTTGATTTCATCCACCTGGTCGCTGATGATCTGGGTGCATTCATCGAAGACCTTGCCGTCGTCGGGGATTTTCCCCAAGTACCGGCGTCGCAGGCGTTGGGCCGCCAGCTTGATGGGAGTTAATGGATTTTTGACTTCGTGGGCGATGCTCCGGGCCACTTCCCGCCAGGCCGCTTGACGCTGGGCCCGCTCCAACTCGGTGAGATCCTCGAAAACCGTCACCATGCCCAGATCCTGCCCGCTGTCGTCTTTTAACGCGGTAGTCTTGAGAAGCAGGTACAGGGTCTTATCAGGATAAGTCAGATGAATGCGTTTTTCCATGGTGCGGCCGGAGCGCCGGGCCGCTGCGGCAAATTCCACCAGTCCCTGGTGTTCCCCCGGCGGCAACAGGGTGCGGGCCGCTTTTCCCAGCATCTCCTCCCGGGCCACCCGGAAGATCTGGGCGGCGGAGTCGTTAATGTTGGTAATTATGCCCTCGGGATCAACGCCGATGACGCCCGCCGCCACGTTCCGGAGCAGGATCTCCACATAGCGCTTCTGGGCCTCCTGTTCAGCCAGACTCTGACGCAACTGCGTCAGGGCCTGGGCCAACTGCACCTGGCTGGCCTGGAGGTCCTGGGTCATCTTGTTGAAAGACTGCACCAAAAAACCGATCTCGTCTTTGCCTTGCTGGTCGATGTGGATATCGTAGTCCCCGCCGGCCACCTTCAGGGTGCCCTCGGACAGTTGGCGGATGGGCGTGGTGATCTCCCGGGCCATGTAAAAAGCCAGCCAAATGGCGGACATAATGGTAAGCACGGTGACCACCACCAGGGTGAGGTAATGGCTGACCCTGACGGGTCGCAGCAGCCGCTGGGAATAGCGCACCTTTTTGGCCTGGTTTTCAGTTTCCACCACGCCATGAAGCAGGGACCCGTGGAAAAGCTGGTTAGCCACCAGATAAGTTTTATCGGTCCGGCCGGGGATTTTCAGGGGCAACACCAGACGGATGAGAACCCCTTGAGGAACGGTCTGACGTTGGAAACCCCCTGATTGCAGCTCCTCGGCCGTGAGGGGCGGCAGGGAGGGAATGGGCTTGCCCATGGGGGTGACAGGTTCGGTGGCCGCGATGGTTTTCCCCTGGGAGGTGAAGATTTCCAGGCTGGTGAGATGATAGGCCTCGGCACAGGCGCTTAAGTGCGAGGTCAAGGCCGTCTCATTCTTAAGCCACTCGGGGTCCTGGCTCTCCAACTCTCGACGGCAAAGGTCTCCGACTGCCTGGAGTTTGTCCTCCAACCCCTTGGTGAACACCTTCCCCAGGGCCAGAGTTTGGTCCAAGGTGTCTTTCACCAATCTGTCCCACTGGTACTCCATACGGCCAGAAATGAGCTGCCAGGCGATGAAAAACATAAAGAGGGTGGGAATCAGGGCCAGGCTGATGAAGGTAAGAACCAGGCGGGTGCGCAGGCGGGAACCGAAGACCTTGGCCCGCCGCTCCACAAACAGCTTGCTGAGATGCCGGAAAACCAGAAAGGTAAACAGGAGGAAGAGGATGGCATTAATATTGAGAAGACCGAAAACCAGGAGACTGCCGGTGAAAGGGTAACCCCCCTGGCGCACCAGGTAGATCTCTACGCTGGTGAGGGCCACTACCAGAATAAGGGTGAGGACGATGAGGATTTTTTCCCGGCGGCGTTTGCGCTTATCCGCGTCCGGCAGGGGGGTGATTTTTTCGGCCATTCAAGCTCTCACGGGCGATGGTGCATCATGGTCGTGGGCCCAGAAGACACGCCCGACTTTTCTCTAAAAAATCTAGAGAAGAGAAAACAAATACCCTGGCTTTCCCAACGCGGACCTCAAGAAGCACTGGGCAGGTTCACCCTGATCGTCGTGCCCTGGTCGGGAGAACTGTTCACGGAAATGTCGCCCTGGTGGTCGGTGATGATCTTGTGGATGACCGCCAGACCCAAACCGGTGCCTTTCTCTTTGGTGGTGAAAAAGGGATCGAAGATCTTGTCCTGGACTTCGGGGGGCATACCGCCACCGTTGTCCTGGACTGCGAACCAGACCTGCTGGTTTGCGGCGCCGCTGGAAAGAACCACTTGGCCGCCGCTATCCAGGACCTCCAGAGCATTTTTGACCAGGTTCAGGAGTACCTGCTTCATCTGGTTAGGGTCGGCCTGCAGGGAGGGGAGATTGGGGTCCAGGCGTTCCACCAGGTTAACGCCCTGGCTTTGGGCCTGCTCCGCCATGAGGGCGTCCACTTCCTGAATGATGTCGTTGATATTGACCTCTTTTTTGGTCGGCACCGCCGGTCTGGTGAAGTCTCGCAGATCTCCCAGAAAAGTCTCCAGGCGTTGCACCTCATTCTGGATAATCTGCAATTTTTGCATGGAGTTCGGTTCATCCTCCACCTTGCGCTCCACTTGCCGGGCCAGGCCGCCGATGACCATGAGGGGGTTTTTAATTTCATGGCTGACATAAGCTGCGGCTTCACCCACCGCGGCAAAACGCTCCGATTTCACTAGTCGGTCATGGGACTCTGTAAGTTCGTCGGTTTTCAGCTTGACTTCCCGGGCCAGAACTCTATTCCAACTCAGGGCCACGGCGATCAGGGCCGCGGTCGCCAGGATGACCACCAGAAAAAACAGGGCTACGATAAAAAGTTCCTGGTGCATAACTTCGGCGATCTGGCCGGCTACTTCGGCCACCGGCGCCGCCAGGGCCACGCCCCACATATTGTGGGTCGGATCTTCCACGTCGGTGACGCCCCGGATGAGGCCCTTGTCAAAGCGGATGGGGGCGTAGGCTGTCAATTTGGGCGTTTCCCCCACCTTGTGACGATGCCAGCCGGAGACATATCCCCCGGTACCCTCCTCCCCCTTAAGGACTTTTTCCTGGATTTCTTTGAGGCCCTTGAAGGTAACCTTGGGGTTGCGTTTTTGCCTCACCTCTAACCCTGGTTGGCCCACGAAATCTTTCTCAAAATGAGCCAAAAGAGTGCCTTTCTGGTCAATGATCCAGGGATAGCCGGTGGCCCCGGAACGCACTCCGGCAGTGACCTTTTTGGCAATGAACAAAGGATCGATCAGGAATTCCAAGATTCCATAGGGAGTAGAGGCCCCGGGTGAAGCATAGAGGCTAACGTAAAAAGGCATCACCAGGTGCCCCTCCCAAGGGAGCTGAGTGGCTCGGCGGACCTTGCCTAAATAGAGACGGTCTTTGTTTTTAGGATTATGCGCCCAGGCAAGAATGGCGGCAGGAAGTTTGGCTTCTGCCTCAGGAGGTTTTGCTTCTGGCCCAGGAGGTTTTGCTACCGTCTCAGGAAGTTTGGCTTCCGGCTTTGGAAGTTTGGCTTCCGGCTTTGGGAGGTTGGCTTCCGGCTTTGGGAGGTTGGCAAGCTCGGGAGACCTCCAGAAGCGTTGGAGCTGGCCGTCCCGGCCATATAGCCGTATTTCCAGGAGACCCAGGTGGTGCATATCCTGGAAGTGGGACTCCATATAGGTGTTGAACTCGGGGGAGTCAGCGGGAATAAGGCGGAAGCGCCAGGGATAGGCCAAAAGTTCTTTTTCCAAGTAGTCGAAGTAGGCTTCCACATTGTCGACGATCTTCCGGGACAATTCCAATTGCTGCTGATTGAACTGGTCCTTGAGAATGTCTTCCACCTTCTGGTTCAGTCGCTGCCAGAAGGTATAGAACAGGAGGGAGAGAATGATGGTGCCGGCTAGAATGGCAACCAGGGTTATGGGAAGGGATAGGGTACCTCGCGGCCGGCCTGGGTTCATGGGCTGATAACCTCATTTCTTGGCATAATTAACTTATTATATTAACTTTTTATTTTTTGACTGACAAGCCGGCGCCGGCTGGGAGGGTGGGACGAGGTCTTTTATCATATGGTGTTGCCAGAGATACCCGGCCCTTCTGGATCAGCGCTTCTTGGCCGCCTGCCAGATGTCTTCCATTTCCTCCAGGGTGGCGGTTTCCGGGGTCTTGCCTTCCTTGGCCAGGGTGCGCTCCACCACGTGGAACCGCTTGATGAACTTGTAAACTGTGCGCCGCAACGCGTTTTCCGAGTCGATTTTCAGGAAACGGGCCACGTTGACCATGGCAAAGAGGAGATCCCCCAGTTCCTCTTCCCAGGCCGGATCGGGGGGCAGGGTGAGGGCTCGGCGGAACTCCTGCCATTCTTCTTCCACCTTCTCCAGCGCCCCTTCCACGCTGGGCCAGTCAAACCCCAACCGGGCGGCCGCCTCCCCCAGACGCTGAGCCTGGGTGAGGGCCGGCCAAGCCGGGGAGACTTCCCCTAACGTACCGGCTTTGCCTTTGCCCTCCTGTTCCTTAGCCTGCTGCCAGAGGCGACGCAGGTCCTCCAAAGTTTCGGCTTTTTCATTGCCGAAAACATGGGGGTGGCGGTGGACCATCTTGGCGGCAATGCCCCGCACCACGTCGGTGAAGGAAAACTCCCCCCGGTCCGCGTAAAGATCGCTGATGAACATGATATGGAGCAGGAGGTCCCCCAACTCCTCCCGGATCTTCCTCGGGTCCCGGTAATCCAGGGCCTCGATCAGTTCGTAAGCCTCTTCCAGGACGTAGGTTTTCAAGGTTTCCGGGGTTTGCTTGGCGTCCCAGGGACAACCGCCGGGGCCGCGCAGACGCCGGATAATGGCGGCGAATTCTTGGATCGCCGCGCCTAAATCAGGTTTTTTATCCGCCATAACCGTCGCTCATGAGTCTTTGGTTCCCTCAAAAACTGGAAAATTTCGGTGGGGCGGCCCTCCGTGCCCGCCGTGATAATGGGCGGCCAGGGACGGCCGGCCCACCAGGATATGGCCGCCTAGAATAACTTTTCAAGGCAGATTTCCAAACTAATACTAAATTGCTTAAGTGCTAGCGCTGACATACCTGGTGAGGCAGAGATAGGTCGTGCCGTGCACGCCAGTAACGGCGGCCACGGGCCGCCCTATAAAGACTACCCTTCCCCCAGTATTGTCCGACAAGAATTATGCACTTATCAGCAAATCTGGGCCGGATAAATGTAGTTGCTTGCTTTGTCCTGCGCCGGCACAGGTTGGAAAACCTATGCCGCCAAAACTGCCTCTGATTGCCATAATCTGTGCGGACATAAACAGGGTTTGCTATCCGGAAAACTACGGGGGGCGGTGCCCACCCTACAGAAACTGCCTGAATTTCCCTGGTTCCTGCCAACCGGGGGCCGACTTTTTCCGGAGCCTCAGCCTGCTTTTTCTCCCCGGGGAAGGGAACCGTATGCAGTAATTCTTTCAAGCGCTCCTTAAAGTCGGGGGGCAGCAGGTCCAATGTGCGCCGGGCCAGCTGGATGAGGATCGGCCTGGCCCGGGAACCCTTGAGGAGACGGTTGTCCTTGGGAATGACTATCCCCACCAGCAGGAGCGCGAATCCCAAAATAAGAGCGCCCTTGATCAAAGCGAAAAATGCTCCCAGCAAGCGATCCACGACATCAAGATAAAGGTGATACAGCAGGCGTTGCAGAACATAGGACAGCAGGCGAACGCCCCAGTAAAACACCACCAGCACCAGGGCGAAAGCCAGCCCCTGGGCCCAATAGAGGCTCTTAACCAGGGGCAGGAGCAAGGCGGCCACGTCCAGGTACATGCGGGCCGCCACCAGTAGGCCCCCCACCAAACCCACCAGCACCGCCAACTCCTGAAAAAGGCCCCGAAAATACCCCCGCACCGTCACCAGGAACAGGAGGATGAGGATACCCAGGTCCAGGAGGTTCATAAGGTCGGGGTCTCCGCCAGCATCACCGGGGTTTCGTCCCTCCGGCTTAAAGAGTCTTCCGATGCACTCAGCCGCTCCAGATGATGAGCCTGCAGATACAGGACGCCGAACCCCAGGGGGGCCAGCTGGCCATAAACCCGCAGATGCTCCAGGCGCTTGAGCCGCCAGTCATGCTGCTGCTGTCGGGTCAGGGCCAAGCGGTCATAGTAGCCTCGCATCTGGGGTTGCTGGTATAGAGAAGCCCAGCGCAGCCGGCTCCAAGCCACGGGGTGCCTGACCATAGTGGCATAGTTGGCCACCATGTCCGGATCATAATCCAGATATTGCCAAAAATAGCCTTCCACGTAGACCTTTTGCCCCGGGACCAAACCGGCCCGGCGGGGGGCTGCAAGTTGACTGATGGTAACAGGGGTATAATTTTCCGGGTTAAAACCCTTCGGCACCGGCCGAATATAACCGCAGCTCAAAACCAGTCCTGGGAGGAGGACGAGGAGCCAGACCAGGACGCGGCCCAGCGCAGAGGAGATTTCAACAGGGCTGGCAGTTCGATTCATGGTCTTGCAGTTTGCCAAATTTTTTCATAGAAACAAAACGTATATCCGCTAAAAGGAAAGCACATGGCCTATCCGGTAATCATCCGACGGTTTATGGATGTCCAGTGTTATCTGGTCCTGGACGACAACCCCCGGGAACTCCTGCGTCATCCGGGGTTTCAGGAAGAATACTCCATACGGCCCTGGTTGGGCTCCACCGACCCGGAGGATGCCCGGGAAGAGTGGGCTGAAATGCTGGCCGAAGATATTGATTTTTATGTCATCGTGGATGAAGACAATTGGGAGTTTCGCCAAGAACTTTCCCAATGGGACCATTGCCTCAAATAATCACTCCTCTAAAAAGACATGGGCCATGACCCGGGCATCATTCACCAGGTTGCTCAGCAGACAGAATTCGTTGGGTTGGTGAGCCGAATGCGACACGGTCATCCAGACGGCGGCCGGCAGGTGCCGTTGGCGAAAAAAGGCTGCCACCGTGCCGCCCCCGATCCCCTGGGGCTTCGCTTCCCGCCCGTAAACCTCCCGGATGGCCCGGACCAGGGCCCGGACCACCGGCGCCTCCGGGTCAGTGGCCGGAGCGCTCTTGAGCTCCTGGACCGGGTCCACGGTTACAGTCACCCCGAATTCCGCCGCGGTTTCCCGGGCGATGGCTTCAATGCGGGCCCTCACCTGCCCCAGGTCGAACTCCGGCAGCACCCGGCAGTCCAGATAGAACACGTCCCGACCAGGGATGGTATTGATGTTCTCGACATTGGCCTCCTTCTGGGTGGGTTCGAAGGTGCTTTCCGGAGGATCGAACAAAGGATTATTGCCAGCAAACTCCTGGTGCAGGGCTTCCAGGGCCACAATGACGTGGGCTGCAGCCCTCAGGGTGTTTTTTCCCAATGAGGGCCGGCTGGCGTGGCTCTGCTGGCCTAACAGGGTGAAACGCAGCCACAGCACACTCTTTTCCGCCACTTCCACCAAGGTGCTGTCCGGGCTGCCGGCGTCCGGCACGATGATCAAATCCTGAGGGGAAAAAAGCTGGGGCTGGGTTCTTAAAACATAATCCAGGCCCAAGGTGCTGCCGGTTTCCTCGTCGGAAACCAGGGCAAGACCCACCGTGCGGGGGGGAGTGAGGCCCAAATCCAAAAGGGCTTTCACCGCCATGAGGGAGCTCACCAGGCCTTGATGGTTGTCCTCGGTGCCTCTGCCAATGAGGCGGTCGCCTTCCACCCGGAGGGTGTAAGGGTCGGAATCCCACAGGTCCAAGTCGCCTGGGGGCACCACGTCCAGATGGGAGAGAACCCAGACCTTGTCAGGCCGTTGTCCCGGCAGCCAGGCCACCAGGTTGGGGCGTTCGCCCCCCGCCACCCGCGAGTCCGGGGCGGGATAGTTTTCCACCCGCAGGCCCCAGCCGGTGAGGAGGCTCTCCAAAAAAGCGGCCTTCTCCCTCTCTCCGGGGCCTTCATTATTCGGGCCCACGGCCACCCGGGACACCAATTCCTTTTGCAGATTGATCATCTCTTCCCGAAGCTGTTCGAGGCGCTCGGATACCTGGGGAAATTTCTCTATTGGTTTCATATCATTCCATATAGATGAGCCCTGAGGTTCAACAAGAATTATTTACGGTGGATTTGTCGCCGGGAAATCCGCATGCAGGCTTTCCCCTGACCCTCTCATCATATATAATGGCCGGTGTCAAGAGCAAGCAGAGTTTGCCTAATTTTTCAGGAGGATTTTCATGAAAATCAAGCGCATTGCCCACCTGGGCGTGGCCATCAAGGACCTGGACCCCCCGAAAAAACTCTACGGGGAGCATCTGAAACTGGAACACAAGGGCGAGGAAGTGGTGGCCACCCAAAAGGTGCAGGTGAGTTTCTTTAAGGTGGGGGAGACCAGCATCGAGCTTCTCCTGCCCACCGCGGCGGACAGCCCGGTGGCCAAGTTCCTGGAAAACAAGGGGGAAGGGTTCCATCATATGGCCCTGGAGGTGGAGGACATTGACTCCGCCGTGGAGGAACTCAAGGCCGCAGGCGTACGCCTCATCGATGAGACACCCCGGGAGGGGGCCCACGGCACCCGGGTGGCCTTTATTCACCCCAAATCCACCTTTGGGCTCCTGTTGGAGCTGGTGCAGTACCCGTAAAGGCCGGGCCCCTCATGGCCACTACTCCTGAAGCCCTGGTGGACCGGGTTCAGGTAAATATTCCGTTTCCGTTTCTGATAAACGGCCATCTTTCCCGCTTTCTGGACATAGGCCTGAACCCCGAGATCGGCCTGGATGCCTGGAGCCTGGGCACGTACCCTCCCAAAACTTTTCGCCGCATCGCCCGGATCTTTGCTAACGCGGGCCGGCGCCTCACCCTGCACGGCCCCTTCCAGGACCTGGCCCCGGGAGCCCGTGACGACATGATTCTGGCGGCCAGCCGCCGTCGGTTGCGCCAGGCCTGGCGATGGCTGCCGGTTTTTCGGCCGGAAGCGGTGGTCTGCCATTTAGGCTATGAAGCCCGGCACTACAGCTGGGACCTGGAAAGCTGGATAGAACGTACCGCGGCCACCTTCCGGGAGTTGGGTGTCCGGGCCGGCACGTACGGGGTCCGGTTGATGCTGGAAAATGTCTATGAAAAGGACCCGGAGATCATAAAAAATGTTATCCGGAGCATCGATCTGGACAATGTGCGGCTGTGCCTGGACGTGGGCCACCTGAACTCTTTCGGGGGCGGGGACTTTGAGGGCTGGCTGGCCGTGCTCTGGCCCTTTATCGGCCATCTGCACCTGCATGACAACCAGGGGACCCTGGACGATCACCAGGCCCTGGGCACGGGGAACGTCCCCCTGAATTTCGTCCTCACCTTCCTGGCCGAACGTGACAAAAAACCCCTCATCACCCTGGAACCCCATCACGAAGGCAGCCTGTGGCCTTCTTTACAATACTTATCCGATGTTTGGCCTTGGGACTGAGAGACTTGGGGCAAGGGCCGGGTAATTCAGGTTTAGACTACGAAGCATAGCTCAGAAGCATTTCTGGCAGGACAGGCGCAGTGAAATCGATGGACATCATGACGCTCAAAATGAATATGGTCAGGATGGAGAAGATAAAAAGTTTCTTGGCCCAGAGCCGCTCATCGGAGGCCTTGTAGCCCGACCAGGCCATATACAGCCAGGCCAGGCCCAACCCGGTCGCCACTACCAGGGTGCTGTAACCGGTGTACCCCCCGAAGGTCAGCATCAGCGTGGCGGCCACAAAAGCCAAGATGTAACCAACAATATGATTTTTTGCTGCGGCTGTCCCCTGCTTGACCGGCAGAATCGGGATGGCCGCAGCCGCGTAATCATCAAACCGAAAAACCGCGATGGCGTAGCAGTGAGGCATCTGCCAGAGGCAGAAGATGGACAACAATATCACTGCTCCCAGGTCGAAGCGACCGGTGACGGCGCAATATCCCGCGACGGGCGGTGTGGCTCCCGCCAGACTGCCGATCAAGGCGCTGTAGACGGAATGGCGCTTCAGGTACAGGCTGTACACGCCCACATAAATCACCAGGCCCGCCAGCACGATGACCACGGCCAACAGGTTTGTGGCCCCCCAGAGCAGTGCCAGGCCCGCCATCCCCAATATCGAGGCGTAGGATACAGCGCTCTTTGGCGAGATAAGCCCCTGGGCCAGGGCGCGGTGGCGGGTCCGGACCATTTTTCGGTCTATTTTCCGATCGACACAGTTGTTGAACACGCACCCGGAAGCGACCACCAGGGATATGCCGAGGAGAGTCGCCGGGAGAAGAGCGCCATCAACCCGCCCCTTGGAGGCCAGAAAAAAGCCGGCGGCCGCGGAGATCAGGTTACCGACAACGATCCCCGGTTTGGCCACCAGCACATAGTTTTTGATCCGGTCAAACATGCTCACATCATTCGGTAATTCAGAGTCCACATGATCCAGAGGGACCCTCCCACAAAGAGGGTCAAGATCAATATAGTAAACAACAAGGCCGCCACATTCCAACGCGCCGCCGAAGAAGTGTCCAGATGCAGGAAGTAATGCAAGTGCACCACAATTTGCACAAACCCCGCAGCGAAGATGGCAAATATGGTCGCCGCGGGGGGAAAGGCGCCGTTCATGACCAAGCCGAAGGGAATGGCGGTCAGAATGAGAGCCAGAATGAAGCCGGTGAGGTACGATGTGAGAGTTCCTCTGCTCATGCCGGTGCTGTCGATAGGTGCCTGATTCATGACACCACCCCCATCAGGTAGACGATACTGAATATGCCGATCCAGATGATATCCAGAAAATGCCAGAACATACTCAGACGCGTCAGGCGTGATTGTACGGGAGAGGTCAACCCTTTGACCGCGACCTGCCCCATCATGACCGACATCCAGATCAGCCCGAAAGTCACATGGGTACCGTGAGTCCCTACCAGGGTGAAAAAACTCGACAGGAAGGCGCTGCGATCCGGTCCGTGGCCCGCGGCAACCAAACCGTAGAACTCATGAACTTCCATGGAGACAAATCCGAGCCCCAGCAAAAAGGTAACGGCGAGTCCGATGAGAACCAACTTCTTCTTGCCGGCGTGTACGGCCAGCATAACCATGCCATAGGCCACGGTGCTGAACAGTAGGAACATGGTCTCACCCAGGGTGTACCTAAGGTCAAACAATTCCTTCCCTGTCGGGCCGCCGGCATAGTTGTGGCCCAGGACGATAAAGGTAGCAGAGAGCGTCGCAAAGATGATGAGGTCGCTCATAAGATAGATCCAGAACCCAAAGCTCTGTACCCCTATGACATCGGAATACTCAACTTCTGCGGTATGGGCGCTGGTCGTAGCTTCGGTGGTCATCATTTATACCTCCGGTGCAGGCTCTGGCATAAGCGGTGCGTCTGCGAACCCCCTGGGCTCGACCGCGGCCAACTGCCGATAGCGTTCATCTTCGATCCGCTGGACCTCGGCGGCGGGTATGATCTTAAAGATGTCGTCGTCCCATGCGCGGGCAATGACCGTGGCCAGAATACCCAGAGCGGCCACGATGGCCAGCCACCAGATGTACCAGACCATGGCAAATCCAAAAACGAAGGCCAACGAGCCGATGATCAAGCCATGCGGCACGTTTTTCGGCATCTCGATATCGTTATAGTGGTCCGGCCGTTGGTAAGCGACGCCTTCTTCCTTCATCTCCATAAAGGCATCGATTTCATCTACGTGGGGTATTTTCGGGAAGTTATATTCCGCGGGAGGAGATGCGGTCAGCCACTCCAAGGTGCGGCCGTCCCAGGGGTCGCCGGTGGGATCGCTTAAGGCTTTGCGTTCCTTTATGCTGAGGGCCAACTGAATTCCTTGAAAAAGGATCCCCAGCGCGATCACCGCGGTGCCCCCGGCGGCGATGAGCAGCCAGGGATGCCAGGCCATGGTGGCATAATGCGCCAGGCGGCGGGGCATGCCCATGAAGCCCAACACATACAGGGGGGCAAAGGCCAGATAAAAGCCGATCAGCCAGCACCAGAAAGCGCGTTTGCCCCAATCTTCCCGCAAACGAAAGCCGAAGGCCTTGGGGAACCAATAATAATACCCGGCAAAAAAACCGAACAGCGCCCCAGGGATCAGCACATTGTGAAAATGCGCTACCAGAAACAGGCTGTTGTGGAGCACGTAATCAGCGGGTGGTACAGACATCAGGACACCCGAAGACCCGCCGATGGCGAAGGTCACGATGAAGGCTATGGTCCAGTACATCGACTGATGGAAATGTATACGGCCGCGAAACATGGTGAAAAGCCAGTTGAAGATTTTCACCCCGGTGGGGATGGCAATCATCATGGTGGCAATCCCGAAAAAGAGGTTGACGTTGGCGCTGGCCCCCATGGTGAAAAAATGATGCACCCAGACGGAAAAGGACAGAACCATGATGACCGCAGTGGCATAGACCATGGAGGTATAGCCGAACAGCGTTTTCCTGGAGAACGTGGCGACGACCTCGGAGTATATCCCGAAGGCTGGCAGGATCACGATATAAACTTCGGGGTGCCCCCAGGTCCAGAACAGGTTGGCATACATCATCATGTTACCGCCAAAGCCGTTGGTGAAAAAATGCATTCCCAAGTAGCGGTCCAGGGTTATCATGGCCAGCGCCGCCGTCAGCACCGGAAAGGCCCAAACCATGAGCACGTTGGTGCACAACGCCGTCCAAACAAACAACGGCATCCGCATAAGCTTCATGCCGGGAGCGCGCCCCTTCAGGATGGTGACGAGAAAATTGATACCGGTCATGGTCGAGCCGATACCGGCGACCTGGAAGCCCCATATCCAATAGTCCACCCCGGTGGTGGGGCTGTACTGCATTTCGGTAAGGGGGGTATATCCCGACCATCCGGCTTGGGAAAAATCACCTATACCCAGGGATATCATGATCAGCATCGCCCCGGCGTAGGTTAACCAGAGACTGATGGAATTCATAAAGGGAAAGGCTACATCCCGGGCGCCGATCTGCTGCGGCACCACGATATTCATCAAACCGACCAGAAACGGCATGGCCATGAAGATGATCATGATGGAGCCGTGCGCGCTGAATATCTGATTGAAGTGCGATGCATGCAGAAAGCCCAGGGAACCGCCCGCGGCCACGGCTTGCTGAGAACGCATCAGAATGGCATCGGAGAACCCGCGCAGCAGCATGACCAGGGCCAGGATAATATACATGATGCCGATTTTTTTGTGATCAAGGCTGGTCAGCCATTCCTTGTACAGGTAGGTCCACTTGCCGTAGTACGTGATCAAGGCTGCGATCACCAGGCCCAGGAGAGCTGCCCCCACTACGGCACCAAAGGTGATCATATTGTGATATGGAATTGCTGACAGGGTTAACTTGCCAAACATCTTAGTTTCCCTCCGCTACGACGGTTCCGGCGTGGGGAGCAGCAGAGCTGCGGCTCATATGACTGGGATGTTTGCCCCAAGTGGGATCGTATTTACGCAGGACATACAAGAACAGATCGGGTTCGACTGCCGAGAAATAGGTCACCGGGTAGTAGCCGTCGTTCGGCTGGGTGAGCTGCTCATATCGCTGGAGATCAAGCTTGTCCGGAGATTGTCTGACCTTTTGCACCCACGCCTGAAATTCTTCCGGGGAAACCGCCTGCGCTTTGAAATGCATGTTGGCGTAACCGATACCGCTGATTTGGTTATTATGACCGGCATACGTGCCTGGTTTATCAGCCAGGAGGTTCAGTTGGGTTTGCATGCCTCCCATGGCGTACATCTGGCTGCCCAGCTGCGGGATGAAGAAGGAAGTCATGACGGTGTCCGAGGTGAGTTTGAAGCTGAGCGGCACATTAGCGGGAAACACGAGTTGATTGACGGTGGCGATATTTTGATCCGGGTAGATGAAGAGCCACTTCCAATCCAGGGATACGGCTTGGATATTGATGGGCTTGTGGGCCGAAGGTATGGGCTTATAGGGGTCCAGAGCATGGGTCATGTGCCAGGTCAAAGTCGCCAAAACCACGATAATGGCAATGGGAACCCCCCACATGACCATATCGATTTTACCGGAATAACTCCATTTCGGCGTATAGGTCGAGGCGGTATTGGAGGCTCTGTATTTGCGGGGAAACCAGAAAGCCATGATGAAGACGGGAATGACAACGATGGCCATGAGGCCAATGGCCGCCAGGATGAGGAACCTCTCCGATTCGCCGATGGGTCCTTTGGGGTTAAACAGGAGTATTGTGCTGCAACCTGCGAGGAATGTTACGGCACCTAGAGATAACAAGCCGACAAAAACGACATATTTCTTTCTTTTCATGTATCCCCCAATGTCTCAAGGGTCTTTACATTCTGAAAAAAAGCAAACCCTTACCGAATGCATCTGATCGCCTGTAGGATTATCAGGATCGCTGAGAGGAGCTTGCCGCACTTGAAAAATCCGCGGGCAGCCTTTCAGAGGCGGCCTACTTTTTCGACTAGGGAGGAACTTTTCTAGATGACGCAATGTGTGATTGAAATCAATAGATAATTCAGCAGGTAAACCGCCGATTAATTGTATGAATAATACCTGTTCCTCTCGAACCCTGCGGGCGACAAGCCGTAGTTTATTCTTTTGGTGTGCTCTTAAATGGAAAATTAAGACCCGGGAGCAAGGGTTGCAAGGTATCCGCCGATATTAATGAGACCCTCATTAAAAATTCTTGATTGAGACTCATTCATCAGCGGGATGGCAAAGGCCAAAAGCAGCGCCGCGTTACCCGTATCTTTGCCAACACGGGTCGGCGCCACCGATTTATGCTAAAGGGGTTGAGGGAGGGAGTTTGAAGGAGGGGGTAGGGGTCCGCGACCCCTGGCCCTTTCCCTCAAAATATTTTTCCGCCATCCTTGAACAGAAGGGTGGCCAACTCCGGCCAGCCGGAGACTTCCAGGAAGGGGTGGGGCTGGCGGTTCCAGGGTTGGGCGAAGACGATGGGGGTGATGCCTGCCCGGGCCAAGTCGAAGCAGGTTTCCAGCCGGTCTTCTACAAAATACTCGATGGCGTGGGCCCGGAGGTAATGCAGCTTGGTGTCCGGGTCACCGGTGGCCATGACCCAGATGGAGCGGGAAGGCACCGACGCCAGGGTCCGGTTAAGCCAAAGCTGAATGGGCTCGGGCCTGTCTCTGGCAGTAACGAAAAGGAGGGGGACCTCCTCGGCCAGACGGGAAAGCACCGGCACCGCGTGGGGAAAGGGGTTGACCGGTAGTTCATGAGGCCGGTCGATGAGCTCCCGAATCAGGGTGGCGATGATGCGGGGATCGAGCCCCAGGCACTCTTCCAGATAAAAGGTGGTGATGTCGTCATAGCGGAAGTCGTGGGGGCCATGGCGCTCCTGGGCCATGTCGAGAAAGGTGGTCATGATGTCTGCCACCACCCCATCGATATCGAAAGCCAGCCGGTCCAGCGGGATACCGTTGGGAGACAATAAAGACGGTGCAGCAGGGCGGCGGGTCATTTGGGGGGCTCCCCGGGGGTTTGGGCCACATCGGCCTGATCGGCCCGGCTTAAAAACTCCGTCAGGGCTTTGCTGCCCTCGGTGAGGATGTCCAGGTGACTCTGAACCTTACCATCCATCACCACCAGCAACTTCCCCACCTTCAGGGCCAGATAACCGATATGTTTGCTGTCGGGGCTGAACTCGAGGGTTTGGGGAAAGATGAAGTCGAAGGGAGGGTCCGGGCGGCCGTCCACCATGACCTGCCATTTATTTTTGGCGCAAGCTATCAGAGCCAGGCGTTTACTGTCCGGGCTCATCCTGAAACTGTCTTGCACCACCTCGGCCTCCAGGGGCCACTCTTGCTCTCCCAACACCACCACCTGTTGCTTGCCTTTCCTGGCCTCATAAGCCAGGATGCGGCCGTCGGCGCTGAAGGCGATGGCGCCTATTTGGTCATATTCCGGACCGGGCTGTTCGTCCCGGACAACCAACTGTTTAGCCCCTCGCTGCACCACCCGGGCGGTGTGCCGGCCCTTCCGGTCTTTCACGACTTTGAGGACTTTATCCGCTGGGGAGAGTTGGCCCTGGGAAGACTCACCCTTCGGTGGAGACGGGGACGGCTCCTGGCTGCAGCCGCCCAGGAGCATAACAATGGCAACCCCCAGCACAACCAGAGGATATTTGGAAGGCGAATAAAAAGGCTGGATAGGGTTCACGAGGTTCTCAGATAGTAGTCGGTGGGCAGTGCCCAACCTGCGTTTTCTTTTCGGATCATGCCGATGGCTGGGCCAGATTCGCTAAGAGATCCAACACTTCTTGGTCATCCACATCATACCAATTTTTGTAGGCGTCTGCCACGGCAAAGGAGAGACCGCCCCGAATGTTGGGACAGACCAGCAGATCCACCAAAGAAAGAAGGGCCTGGGCAGTGCGGTCCGAAGCCGTGGGAACTGCGACCACAAGCTGGGCGGCGTTTTTACCTTTGAGGAAACGCACCGCGGCCCGCATGGTGTAGCCCGAGGCCAGGCCGTCGTCCACGATGACGGCGGTTTCCCCGGTGAGGTCCGGATAGGGCCGACCACCCCGGAAAAGGGCCTCCCTTTCTCTCAGATTGGCCAGGGTCTTGGCCACCTGGGCTTCGATTTGCTCGGGGATGAGGGGTAGGCGGCTGACCAGCGGTTCATTGAACATCGGCGTGCCGTCCGGGTCCAGAGCCCCGAAGCCGGCCTCCGTGGTCCAAGGAAGCTGGATTTTGCGGACGATGATCAGGTCCAGGGGCACGGCGAAGGCCCGGGCCACGGCCGCAGCTACGGGAACGCCGCCGGCGGGAATGGCAAAAAGGCGAAAGGGCTTGTCCTTAAAGTCCCGGAGCATCTCCACCAAGTGCTCGCCGGCCTCGGTGCGGTCGTCAAAGATATAGCTTCGGTTGCTCAGGGTTGGGTCGTCACGGAGCTGTCCCATTGGTTACAAAATTCCTCCAGAACGGCTTTCACCCGCCGGCGATATTCCGCCTGGCCGAGTTGAGAGCCCTTGAGGCCGGCATGGAAATTGATTTCGGAAAGGTAAACCCCCTTTTGGGGGCTGATGAGCACATCGAGGATAGCGTAAGGGAACTTCCCCCGGGTCATGGCCTGCCGGCAGAAAGAGAGAACCTCCTGGGTTACATCCACGGGACGAGAGGCGCCCCCCTGAAAAAGGTTTTTCCGAAATCCCTGTGGATTATAGCGCTCGTAGGCCTCGGTATACTCACCCACGATAATCACCCGAAAGTCCCGAACCCCATCCAAAAAAGGTTGGACCACCAGGGGAAAGGGCAGGGGCTGGAGGCTGGCCAGGCTATGAAGGGCTTCGAGACTCGGCCAGATGCTCACGCCCATGCCCAGGTGGGCTCGATCCCGCTTGGTCACCACCGTCCCCGACAGGCGGGCATCTCCCAGGCGGGCGGATAAGTCCGCTACCCCATAAGCCACGAAGGTCCCGGGAAGCATGTAATCCCGCAGGACTTGAGCCTGTGAGGTTTTAGCCCGCACCACCAGTTGCGCCAGCAGGGGCGGAAAAAAGACCACGTCCCGCTCCTGAAGATCAATGAGTTTGATCTCTTCGCCGGGCTTCACGGCCAGGGGGCCGAGCACCAGGTCACCAGCCGCCAGTTCCGGATAGCAGCGGCGCAGCTCAGCGAGCGAGCGGACGACGATGGGATTTCGGGTCATAAACCTCCTTGTGGTTGGCTCCCACGGGCCTCACGAGAAGTCTCCCCTGACGTTCGGGTTTTTTCCCCGGGCATTAGAGGAACAGCGCATATATACATCATAATAATTTATTTGGGCCACCTTGCGCCAGTTGCGGGTTACCCGGCTCTTGGGGTAAATCCGGGAAAAAACGCTCTTGCCGAAGCTTCCCAGAACGAGTACGTCGGCCTTGACCTGATTGAAATCATAGGAGTAATTGCGGGGATTAAGGAGTTCCACCCCCCGTTCGTCAGACTTGCGTGAGAAACCCCAAAGAAAAAGCCCACCCCATTATAGGGCAGGCTTTTTCTTACCGAAAAGGAAAAAATTCAGAAACTTTACAATCCCACGATGTGCCGGTGCAGTTCCGCGGTTTTCTCCATCCGGGCCCGGTCCCGCTCGGCCACGGTAGCGGCCAGAGTATCCTGGATGCGCTTCAGTATGGGACTGTTGATGTCTTCACCCCGCTGGTGAGCATCGATGAGCTTGCGGTAACAGCTAATCATCCGGCTGATCATAGATACCGCATACTCCCGCCCCTGGACCTTCACGGTGGCCAACCCCAGATTAAGGTAAGCTTTCAGTTCATCGCACAGAATGGCAAAGGCCACGTTGGGATTCAACCGGACGCGCTCGTTGATGGCCTCGATGTGGTCCCGAACCAGCCCGCGCCGGCCCAAAACTTTGTGGCGCTGTTCGTCGGTCAGGAGACAGAGCCGAAAGCAGCTGCCGCTGCGGTCCGGCCAGCCCTCGTATTCCACGATTTCGTTGCCGTCCTCGTCATAATAGACCTTGCGTATGTAAGAGTCGGCAATGAGTTCGTGAAAAAGGCAGTTGCCCACGCCGCCGATACAGCGGTTGCCGTGGATGAGCACTTCGGTCTTCAGTCCCAGGGAATCCGCTTCTTGTTTGAAGCGCGTCAGCTTGGCTACGGTATTGATTTCCGTGGACGCGACAATCTGACTGGCTCCATAGGATTGAAACCGAGCCATCCCCTCTTTGGTTTGAATATTACAGCCAACACTGGCGTGGATGATCAGCTCCGGGAACTTCCGGTGGATCTCCTGGATAACAGCCGGGGTTTTGACAATCACCCCTTCGATGCCGAAGTGGGCGTACCTCTCCACTTTGCTCACTACCAAGGGAAGCTTGTCCGGGGTAATCTCTGCGTTGAGGGCCACTCGAACCTTCCCCTGATAACCCTGGGCCACGCGTACAGCCTCACCTATCTGGCTGTCCTCCATCTCCCAGGCGCATTTGCGGCGGCTGAAGCCCTTGGCCCCGACGTAAACGGCATCGGCGCCATGGGCGAAGACGGCATCCACCATCTCCAGGCTGCCGCCGGGGGCTAATAGTTCATTGATCATACTTCCCGCACCTCCCTGAGCCCGCCTTTGGTCCCGCGGCCCAACGCCACCTGCGGCGCTGGCACCTTTGGTAACCCCCAGGTCTGGTGGGTTCCTGCTGTGCGGCCACTTCTTGATGCTGGCCCATGTGTTTGGTTGTAATAAATAATCGGTTAATGATGTAATAACTGTAACATAAGTTCATTACTAAACCCAGTCAACTTATATTTTAACCTTGGGAAGGGAAACCGGTCAACGGAAAGTCATGAGGAATAACTCCTTTTCCCATGAAACCCCGTAAGCTTACGCCGGAAAGCCGGTTTCCCGCCGGACCGGTCCTTAGGCTTTACCCCCTGAAATAGGCAATGGCCATGGTAAAGGCCAAGGCAACTTCCACCGACCAGGTAAGCAGATAGATCACCAGTTCCATGGGCCGGTAGTCTTCATCCAGGAGGATGTGGTTCGGTTCTTTGAGAATTTCCCAGGAGGATTTTTCCAGTATGGACATGATCCGCTTCTCCTAGCCTCAGATAATTATTAGAATTATTAACAAATTATAAAATATTACTACATTATTCGCTTCGCCCAGAATGACAATATACCAAGACCCGTATGGACCGGCTATTAATAAAAATCTTCCAAAAGCTCACCCACAGGACGATCCACCTGCCAGGTGCCCAAGGGCCCGTCGGCCAGAGCGGGATAAGCCTCTTCCAGGATGGGCCGGGACTTTTTGAAAATCACCCCGATGGGGATGCGCTCGCCCCATTCTTTGGCTTTTTGATAGGCCCACAGCTCATTTTGCGGATCGTAGTCCGGTTCCTCTTCCACCCGGTAGACCCGTTGCTTGTACCACTCATAGGTGTTCACTTTGTTAAAAGAAACGCAAGGTTGCAACACCTCCAGCAGGGCAAAGCCCCGGTGCTGCATGGCCTGTTTATACATCTCTTTCAGATGGCCTCTCATACCGGCGAAACCCCGCCCCACCCAAGAGCAATCCTGGGCCACGGCCAGAGCCAGGGCGTGGAGCGGCGGATAGGGCACGCCCCCCGGCTGAATGAGCGTTTTGTAGCCCTGGTCCGAGGTGGGGGAGGCCTGGCCCTTGGTCAAACCGTACACCTGGTTGTTATGCACCACCAGGGTCATATCGGGATTGCGACGAAACGTGGCCAGCAGGTGATTGCCCCCTTCCCCGTAGCAGTCCCCGTCACCGACGGTGGTCACGACCTTCAGGTTGGGGTTAGCCAGGCGCGCCCCGGTGGCCACCGGCAGGGCCCGGCCATGGATGCCGTTGAAGGTGTTGCACTTGAGATAATGGGGGAATTTACTGGACTGGCCAATGCCGGAGACCACCAGGATGTCCTCGGGTTTAATTTCCAGCTCAGCCAGGGCCTCTTTGAAAGCCCTGAGCATGGGGAAATTGCCGCAACCCGGGCACCAGGCTGATTCAATGCTGGCGTAAAGGTCTATGGGTAACATGGGGTATCCTTAGGCCTCCGAGGCCAGGTTGCGCAGGATGAAATCCGGGGTGAAAGGCAGGCCGTCGTATCTGAGAACCAGGTGATCCGCGGCAAGCCCGGTCTCCCGGCGCAGGAGGCGGCCCAACTGGCCCACGGCGTTGGCTTCCACCACAATGGTCTTTTGAGCTCCCTTAAGAGCCTGAGTCACGACCTCTTTAGGGAAGGGCCAGATTTCCGACAGGTGCACCAGACGGGCCGGGGTACCGTCCTGTGCGAGGCGGTCCACCGCCTCAGCCGCGGCGCCGAAACTGGAACCCCAGGTCATCAAGACCAGGGAGGCATCGGCCTTGCCGGCCTGGGTAATATTGCCCATATCCCGAGACAGCCCCTGGAATTTGGCCAGACGTTTGTTATGCATATTGATCCTCACCTCCAGGTCTTCGGTGAGGTGGCCGTCCGGGGTGTGTTCGTCCGAGTCGGCTACGACGATTTCCGGCCCGAAGCCCGGAAAACACCGAGGGGAGATGCCGTCCTCGGAGAAGGTATAGCGTTCGTATTTATCGCTGCCGGTACACTGAGCCGGTTTCGGGAGTGCTTCCACGGCGGGAAAGTCACCGACGGTGTGAGTGAGTTGTGCGTCGCCGAAGTACTGGTCGGTGAGGATGAAAACGGGCGTTTGGTAGCGCTCCGCCAGACGCAGGGCCTTGGCGCCCACCAGGTAGCCCTGGGCCGGGGTGCCGGGGGCCAAAACCGCACGGGGAAAGTCATCCTGGCCGGCGTGGAGCACGAACTCCAGGTCCCCCTGGGAAGTGCGGGTGGGGAGACCGGTACTGGGCCCGGGGCGCTGGGACACCACGACCACCACCGGGGTTTCGCTCATGGCGGCCAGACCCACCCCCTCGGTCATCAGGCAGAAGCCGCCGCCGGAGGTGCCGGTCATGGCCCGGGCGCCGGCAAAGGAGGCGCCGATGGCCATGTTGATGGCCGCGATTTCATCTTCGGTCTGCTCCACCACCACCCGCCAGCGTTGGGCCCGTTGGCTGATGGCATTGAACAGACTGGTCCAGGGAGTCATGGGATAGCCGCAGATAAAGGTGAGCCCTCCGGCCAGGGCGCCCAGGGCCAGGGCCTCGTGGCCGCTGATCAAGAGCCGGTGTTCCGAGGGCTTGGCAATATCGGCCAGGGAATGGGGATGCCCCTGTTTCTTTCCCATATTGTAACCGTTCTGGGCGGCTTGGCGATTCCAACCCACCACTTGCTCGCCTTTACCCGCGAAGGTTTTTTCCAGGAGGTCGACCAGGCCTTCCACGGGCACTTCCAAAAGTCCTAAAATGGCACCGCAGGCTCCGGCATTCACTGCGATGTCACCGGCCTCGGTATCGGGCAGAACCGTGTCCGGCGACAGGGCCAGGGATTTCACCCCCTCCGGTGCTTGCGTGTCCTTGGAATCGTCAAAAATGATGATGCCGGCAGAAGCAACTTCCGGCCGGTGCAAGGTTATGGTTTCCTGGTTGAGGGCCACCAGAATGTCCACGCCTTCCCGAGAGGCTAACAGAGGCTGGTCGCTGACCCGGATGAGGTTATAGAGGTGCCCGCCCCGGATGCGGGACTGATAAGATTGGCTGGTGTGGACGTGGTAACCGTGGCGCACCAAGGCCTTGGCCAGGGGACCGGTGATGGCGTGGACTCCCTGGCCGGCGGCGCCGCCGATGAGGATATTGAGGTCAGTGGCCATGAGTAATTATCCGTGGCCCGCCCTGCCTGGACCGTGCACGTGAAAATCGGCACATATTAGATTAATATCCGATGGGGTTCTTGTCAATAAGAAAAGCCTGGCCGGGTGGCCGGGAGGTCAAGGGAAAGGAGGGGCCGGCTCGGGGCATATTTTCAATAATCCTGCTGCGGTTGGCCGTTCCCGGCGTGGCTGCGGGCAGCGGTCCTCCCCCGTCAGGCTTTACGGCTGCGCCAGGAGCTCAGAAGTGACTGGTGAGCCGGAGAGGAAAATAACGCCTTGCCCCTTTAATTTTTTATTATGTGCTTCTTCTTAGCTAGTCTTTATTCCAGTTCTTTACTGTGTTCCAGAGCTTGTGCAATAATCCTTCTTCCTCGACCGAAGGCTCCAGCACCGAGATTTGGCCGGCGGGATCTTCCAGGGCCAATTCCTCGAGGAGTTCAGTCTGCCGGGGCGTCAGGTCTCGGGGGATGACCACTTTGACTTCCACTAGCAGATCACCATGTCTGGATCCTTTGGGATAGGGCACGCCTTCACCCCGGAGGCGGATGACCTCGCCGGGCTGGGTGCCAGGTGGAATAACAATTTCCTTGGCGCCGGTCAGGGTGGGAATGGAAAGGCGGGTGCCCAGCGCGGCCTGGACAAAGGAAACCGGCGCCTGCAGATGCAGGTCGTAGCCCTCCCGGCGGAAGAGTTCGTGGGGCTTCACCTGAAGAATGATATACAGGTCACCCGCCGGACCGCCGAAGCGCCCGGCGTTGCCTTCTCCGGCCATGACCAGGTGGGTGCCGCTATCCACTCCCGATGGGATTTTCACTTTGATTTTCTTTTTTTCCCGGATCTGACCTTCCCCGTGGCATTCGGGGCAGGGTTCCGCGATGAACTCCCGCATGCCGCCGCACCGGGAGCAGGTGGTGGTGATCTGGAAGATGCCCTGGGTGCGGGTGATCACTCCCCGACCGTGGCAGACAGGGCAGGGGGTTTTGCCGGTGCCCGGTTTGGCGCCGCTGCCGCTGCAGGTTTTACAGGTCACGACCCGGGGCACCTCGATGGTCACCTCGGTACCCAGGGTGGCGTCCATGAAGTCCAGGGTCAGATCATAGCGCAGATCGCTCCCCACCTGGGGCCGGCCCTCCCGGGGGCCAAAATCCGCAAAGCCGAAGAAATCTTCGAAAATGTCGGAGAAGCTGCGGAAGATGTCGGAGAAGTCGTGAAAGCCGGTGAAACCGGTGGAGGAGACGCCCTCGTGGCCGTAAAGATCATAAAGCCGCCGTTTTTCCGGGTCCCTCAGGACCTCATAAGCTTCGGCGGCCTCTTTAAACTTATTTTCGGCGTCCTTGTTGCCGGGATTGCGGTCCGGATGGTATTGGAGCGCAACCTTGCGGTAGTGTTTTTTGATTTCGTCAGGGGTGGCATCACGCGCCACCCCCAGAATGCCATAATAATCTTTGCGGTTGGTTCGATTGGTTGCCATAAAATCTTATTTAAAACGGGCTTCCACCGAGGTGGTTTTGTTACCCAGACCCACCTGCTTGTCCCGACGATCGTCAATGGTGATGTGGGTTACGACCCGTTGCACTCCTTTTTCAAAAGGTAGTTCGTGAAGGGTGCGGGCCCATTCCAGGAGCTGGGCCGGGGACCCTTCGATGACAGTGCCCATATCCGTGAGCCGATGGGGGATTTTGTGCTGTTGTAAATGTGCGATTACTGCGGCGATGTGGTCGCCAACGCTGGGAGTGCCGAGCCCCAAGGGCACCACGCTGATCTCCATGAGCGCCATAGCCGCTCTCCTTAAGCCGCCCGGGTCCCCAGCGCGAGTTGGCGTACCGTTGCTTTAAGATTGTCTAGGTCCGCAGATTTTAACACAAAGGCATCCGCCCCCCAGTCACTTAATTCATGGGGCGGTTTGAAGTGGGAAAAAAGAATAACTTGGGTATTCTTACTGGTTCCTTTAATAATCCTCCCTGTTTCCAGCCCAGACATATCCGGCAGCACTAGTTCGAGGATCACCACGTCGGGACGAAAGGAATCTACCAGGCGGACTACATCCCCCCCGGAACCGGCCACCTGGACCTCGTACCCTTCTTCCCGCAGTTCCTCGAAGCAAAGCCTCTGAATATGTGGTTCGCCGTCAACAAACAGCACCCTAGTCATTGGAGCACCCCCTTGTCATGTGGCGCTCCCCCTTATTCAGGTTAATTATAATTCCTCTTTGTTCGTTTGTCCAGATTTATAGAATTATTATGGGGAATCTCCTGAAAAATTTTTCAGGGTTTTTCCTGAGACCGGCGGGTCCGCCAACGGCTGGCCAATTCCGGCTCCGCTCCTTCAGCACTCGGCTTATAAAATTTTTTCTCGGCCAATTCCTCCGGTAAATACGCCTGGTCCACCCAGTGGCCGGGGTAGTCGTGGGGATAGAGATAGTCCCGGCCGTGTCCCAGGGCGGCGCCGTCCCGGGAGGCGTCCTGGAGGTGGGTGGGGACCGCGGTCAGCCCGGTTTCCTCCAGGCAGGCCTTGGCGGTGAAATAGGCCTGGGTGGAATTGCTCTTGGGCGCGAGAGCGAGGTACATGGTGGCCTGGGCCAGGTGGTATTCGGCCTCCGGCAAGCCCACCCACTCGAGGGCCCGGGAAGCGGCGGCCACCTGGGTCAGAGCCTGGGGGTCAGCCAGGCCGATATCTTCGGAGGCCAGGATGAACAGACGGCGCATGATGAAGCGGGGGTCCTCCCCGGCCTTGAGCATGCGGGCCAGCCAATACAGAGCCGCATCCACATCCGACCCCCGCACACTTTTGATAAACGCGGAAATGGTGTCGTAATGGGCGTCACCCTTTTTGTCATATAACATTTCCCGGCGGGGCAGGCACTCGGTCACCACCGCCGCGTTTACCCGGATGAGCCCCTCAGGTCCGGGCGGGGTGCTGAGGATCGCCAGTTCCAAGGTGTTCAGGGCCCGGCGGGCATCCCCACCGGACCTTTGGGCCAAGTAGACCAGGGCTTCCTCCGCCATCTGCACCTTGTACTCCCCCAGACCCCGTTCCCGGTCCGCCAGGGCCCGCTGCAAGATGGTGACCACCTCCCCTTCCAGGAGCGGCTCAAACACGAAGACCCGGGTCCGGGATAACAGGGGGCCGATGATTTCGAAGTACGGGTTCTCCGTAGTGGCGCCAATCAGCGTTAAAAGACCTTCCTCCACGTGGGGCAAGAGGGCATCCTGCTGGGCTTTGTTGAAACGATGAATTTCGTCCAGGAGCACCACGGTGCGGCGGCCGGCCTCCCGGAGATTCCGGGCCTGATCCACGAGCCGACGCACCTCCGCCACTCCTACGGTGACGGCGCTTAAGGCGAAGAACTCCGCGTCCAGTTCCCGGGCCAGCACCCGGGCCAGGGTGGTCTTGCCGCAACCCGGCGGCCCCCAAAAAATCATGGAAGTGAAAAGACGTCGAGCCCGCATGGCCCGCCAAAGGATGCGACCTTCCCCTACCAGGTGCCCCTGGCCTATAAACTCGGCAATATCCCGGGGCCGCATCCGAGCCGCCAGGGGTTCAGGCGGGGCAAACAGGGAAGGAGTTTTGGGCTTCATGACCGAGAACAGGGAATATTTTTTGGGAGAGGGGGCCAGGGGTTACCAACCCCGGCCCCCCTCAGATTATCTCACATCAACCGCCGGCGTCGGGGGGTGAGAAGGAAAGCGAGGGCGGCGAAGACCACGCAGGCCCAGGGAAAGAGATAGCCAAAGCTGAGGTAAATACTGCCCCCCGGCAGCCAGGGAAGATCCATAGCCTGGGTCGCTTCCTGTTCCAGGGGGGAGGTCCAGAGGATGCGGCCGTCCGCGCCGATAAACGCGGAAATGCCGGTGTTGGCGGCCCGGGCCAGGGACACCCGGTTTTCCACGGCCCGCAGCACCGCCATGGACATGTGCTGGTAGGGGGCGCTGGTCGTCCCGAACCAGGCGTCGTTGGTGATATTTACCAAAAGGTGTGCCCCGTTTCCCACCTGGGCCCGGCTGAGGTACCCGAAGATGGACTCGTAGCAAATGAGCACCCCCACCTTCCCCTGGGGCAAGGGCACGGTGGCGCCCACTGGCCCCCGGGCAAAATCCCCGATCATGGGCACCATTTTCTGAATGAAAAAGAAAATCTGATGGAAGGGCACATATTCCCCCCAGGGCACCAGATGGGATTTGTCATAATGGCCTCACCTTCCGGTCTCTTTTCCACGGCCGGGGCCCCGAAAAGCAGAAAAGCATGATTTTCCCGAGCGACGTCCTTCACCACCGTGTCAAAGGGGATGTCCTGGCCGGGATGGCGCTGGAAAAAAATCGGGGCCGCGGTTTCAGGCCAGATAACCAGAGTGGTGTGGTTTGATTCCTGGGTCTCGGCTTTCTCTGCCAGAACCTGGCTGGTGAGCCTGGCATAGGTCGTCAGGGTGGACTCCACGATTTTGGGGTCCCACTTGTCCGTTTGTTTGATATTCCCCTGGACCACCGCTGTATGGATTTTAGGACTGTCGGCCATAACTTGGGAGATCATCTTTTGGCGGTAATAGCCATAGCCGAGCCAGGCGGCCATGATAATGATAAGGAAGGCCAGGGTCCGAAACCCTTGGCGTTGGCGGCTCCGGGTGGCAGGCGAGAACAGCAGAAACAGGCCGACGTTGATCAGGACCAGCAGAAACGAGAGTCCGTAAGCGCCGATGAGGTCAGCGGCTTGCAGGAGCAGAGGTTGCCGGTAGAGGCCGTGACCCAGCAGTTCCCAGGGAAAGCTGTCGATGGGGTAACCCTGGACATACTCCATGACCACCCACCAGACGGGGGCGAACCACAGGAGGCTGACCCCGTGGTTATCGGCCCAGGCCACCCCCCAGGCCCAGATCCCTTTGTAGATCGCCAGGTAGACCGCCAGCAGCAGGAGCACTCCCAGGGCCAGAGGCAGCGGGAGTTTGCCGTAAACATAGGTGACGTAAAAAATCCAGGAGAGGAGACCCAGGTAAAAGGTGAAGCCGCCCACCAGGCCGATCCAGAACGCGGATTTGGTCGATCGGCCCTTGAGGGCCCAGAACCAGGGAAGGAGAGCTATAAAGAGCAGGTAACTATGGTCATATTTGGGAAAAGCCACTACCAGGAGGAAGCCGGAGAAAATGACGGCCAGGAGAGACAAGAGCATAAGGGCCTCCGTGGTGAAAGGCTGAAGTTAGACAGATCGGAAACGTACCAGGAGGACGCTGTTTTTTTGGACCGCGGCCTGGGTGCCAAAGTTCACTGGTGGTTCAGGGGGCGTACCAGCACCTCTTTGGCCCGGCGTTCGTCTGCGGCTTTCACCGTGAGTTCCAGGTCTTCGATGACCACGGTGTCGTCTACTTGGGGCACCCGTCCCAGGAGGTGAATAAGCAAACCTCCCACGGATTCGAACTTGCCTTCCGGACGGGGGCGGTCGAAATGCTCCATGAGCTCTTCCACGTCCAACCGAGCGTCCACCATCACGGAACCGTCTTCCTGGGGCAGCAGGCGGGGCTCCAAGCGGTCGTACTCGTCGTAGATTTCCCCCACAATCTCCTCGATGATATCCTCCAGGGTGATCAGGCCGGCGGTGCCGCCGTATTCATCAATGACGATGGCGATCTGGGTTTTGCGCTCCACCAGGTCCCGCAAAAGGTCGCTGATTTTTTTGCTCTCCGGAATAAAATATGCCGGACGGATGACCTCCTCCAAGTCCACCTCGTCCTCCAGGGGCCGGCGGAAAGTAAGAAGATCCTTGGCCAGCAGCAGGCCGACGATATTGTCGATGGTGCCCTCAAAGACGGGAAAGCGGGAATGGCCCGACTCCAGGACCAAATTAATGATTTCTTCAGGGGCTACGTGGCGTTCCACTGCAAAGATTTCAGTCCGGGGAACCATGATTTCACGGACAAGAGTGTCCTTAAACTCAATGATGCTCTCAATGAGATCCCGTTCCTGGCGACTGATGAGATCTTTCTCTTGGCAGACGTCGAGAATATTTTCAATTTCCCGCTCGAGATCCTCCTGATGGGAGATTTCCCGGCGGGGAAACCAGCGCTGCCAGAGACGCTTGAGGAAACTGGGTCGGGGACTCTCGCCCTCGTCCATGTTCAGATTCTCAGTCGTTGCCGCTCTTGTCGGAGAATGTGCTCCACCTGCTTGACTTCCCGGGGAAACTCCAGACCCCGGTTCAAGAGGTTGAGTTCATGGCGGCCGATGCCGAACAGCTCGGTGGCGTAGGCCACGGCTTGATGGTGGTTAAAATCCTTGCAGGAAAAAATATCCAGACTCAGATATGCCCTATCCGGGTAAGTGTGGACGCTGATGTGGCTCTCGGCGATGAGCACGAAACCTGAGATACCCCAGTCCTCCGGTACTTGCGCCTGGTACTTGAACACATACGGGGGCATGATCTTGGTCATGTGGATTAGGTCCGGACAGCGGTCCAGAAATTCATAGATGCTGTCCAGATTCGCCAACTTTTCCGGATTGCAATCATACCCGTCTAAGGTGAGATGCATCCCGTAGCCGAGAGTGGGGTTTTTCAATTCTCCATCCTCCTCCAACCTGGTTTAAGGCGCAGCCAGGATATCCCTGGCCCGCTAAACCGCCTGCACCGGCAGGACGCAGGCCCGGGAGAGCGTCAAGGGTCCCCGGGTGATTAACAGTGGGCCGACCTAGCACCCGGGGCTCCCGTCAGGGGGTGGAGTCACATCTTCCGGTCCCAAAACAGAAGATACCCCTTACCCTTGGGGAAAGGGGTGCGCATCGCAGGCCCAACTAAGGTAAACTGACAACGTCAAATTTATATAACGTGTGAAGCCCCCGCGGTCAATAATTTTTTTGATTATTGAAGGGCTTGAGACCAGGAAATGGCCATTCAGGCCAGCCTTTGCTATTGACGCTGGCGGTTTTGCTGATACATTAAGCCGAATATTGCTTTATTTGTGAGGAGGAATGAGCCGGTGGCCCAAGTAGTCCCCTTCCGGGGGATGTATTTTGACACTGCCAAGGTGGGTGACCTCTCCAAAGTGGTGACCCCCCCTTATGACGTTATCAGGCCAGAGGAGCGGGAGGCCTTTGCCGCCCTGAATCCACATAATATGGTCCACCTCATTCTTCCTGCCGCCCTCCCCGGAGACAGCCCCCTGGAGAACCGCTATACCCGGGCCGCGGCCCTGTTCCGTCAGTGGCAAGGCCAGGGGGTTTTTCGGCGGGATGACCGGTCGGCGTACTATTACTGGGAAACCCGCTTCGAACACGACGACCGGACTTACACCCGCCGGGGCCTGGCGGCCTTGGTGCGTCTGGAACCTTTCAGCCGGGGCGTCATCCTGCCCCACGAGCAGACTTTTTCCAAAATCAAGGAAGACCGGCTGGAACTGTTTAAGAGTTGCCAGGCCTATTTTTCTCCCATTTACGCGCTCTTCCCTGATCCGGAAAACCAAATCCTGGCCGAATTGGCACAGGGCGCGCCAGCCGAGCCCCTGTTGTCCTTCACCGATATGGAGGGCCGGGAGCAGTGGGTCTATCCGGTCACCGATCCCCAGACCCAGGCTGCCGTCTATAACGCGCTCAAGCCGCGGCAACTTTTCATCGCGGACGGCCATCATCGCTATGAAACCGCCATGGCCTTCCAGAAGTGGATGAAGGAACGCTATCCGCTGACCTCCCCTCAGGCGCCTTTCAACTACATGCTCATGTATCTGGCCAACCTCTACGACCCGGAGCTGGTCATACTCATGGCCCACCGGCTGTTACGGGGACCAAGGCTCAAGCATGTGGAGGAAGGCAGGATGCTGACCCGCCTGAAATGGTATTTCGATATAACGCCCCTGACCCCCCCAGCCGGTCAAGATGCCGCGGCTTATGCTCGGTTTCTCCAGGACGAGTTGGCCCAAACCTCGGCGAAGGATACCGTTTTCATTATGGTGGGCTTCGGCCTCAAGGCCTGGCGCTTGCAGCTCAGGGAGGGCGTTCGGCAGAAAGTCCTCGCCCGGGAAATGCACCCAGCTCTGGCCAACCTGGACGTGGCCGTGTTGAATTACCTGGTGTTCAACAAAGGCCTGGGCCTGGATGCCAAGGCCATGGATGACCAGGAGACCTGTAAATATTCCAGCAAGGTGGAGGAGGTTATCAAGCTTTTGGCTGCCAAGGAGGTGGACCTAGCGTTTATCCTTAACCCCACCAAAATCGAGCAGGTCCGGCAGGTGGCCGAAAGCGGCCTCATCATGCCCCGCAAGTCCACCTATTTTTACCCCAAGGTGATGACCGGTCTCCTGTTGAACCCCATTCTACCGGGCGAGGAGTTAGTCCTGCCCGGGGAGGCGGACTGAGAGGCGAAAGGCGGGATGCACTTCCCTTTCCCGCCCTACACCAATTCCTTCTCGAAACTCGAAACTCAAAACTCTAGACCTCCCTATGAGCTCCCAAGACGGATCGCGGTGGCCGAGCCTGAAAAAACTTCTCGAAGAAGGCCGGGACCAGGGGGTTTACCCTGCCGCGGTCGCCATGGTGGGCCTCAAGGGGAAACTCCTTTGGCAAGGCGCGGCCGGGCAGGTGAGCCGGGAGGCGGGCAGCCCGGCGGCCAGACTGGACACCATCTTTGACCTGGCTTCTCTTACCAAGCCCCTGGCCACCGCCCTGGCTCTGATGCTCCTGGCCCACCGGGGCCTCCTCGGTCTATCCACCACCCTGGGGGAAGTCCTGGCCGGCCCCTGGCTCCCCCCTGACAAGCGTCCCTTGACCCTAAAAAGCCTGTTGGCCCACCGGGCCGGCCTGCCGGCCTGGCGGTCCTTTTATCAAGAGGTGTTGGCGGCCTCGGATGACGAGCGTGCTGACCTTTTGGCCCGCCGGGCCGCGGCCGAGCCCTTGGAGTACGAACCGGAAACCGCCACCCTCTACAGCGACCTGGGTTTCATACTCCTCCAGGCCGTGGTAGAGGAGGTCACCGGCCAAGACCTGGACTCGTTTTGCCGCCGGGAACTCTACCAGCCGTTGGGACTTAAAATTCTGGGGTTTTCTCCTAAAAAACAAACATGGTGGGAGAAATACACCTGTGCCGCCACCGAGGAGGGCCTCATTGCCGGTCGCGCTATCGTCGGCGAGGTTCATGACGAGAACGCCTGGGCCGCCGGAGGAGTAGCGGGGCATGCCGGGCTTTTCGGGACGGGGCCGGAGGTTTTCACCCTGGCCGCCTGGCTCTACCGGGCCTATCATGGCCGCAGCGAGGGTTTGGCGATCTCCCCGGAGATAGTCCGCCAATTCTTGACACCCGTGGCTAAAGGAGCCCGCACCCCGGGTTTTGATGTGCCAACCCCGGGGCAAAGCTCGGCTGGACGGTTTTTCCCCCCTAACAGCGTGGGCCACACGGGCTTTACCGGCACCAGCTTTTGGATTGACCTGGAGTTGGGGCAAATGGTAGTCTTGCTCACCAACCGGGTTAACCTGGGCCGGGACCACGACAGTATCAGGGCCTTCCGCCCCTTGTTTCATGAAGCGGTGTCCCGGGCGTTGGGGCTCCATGCGCATAAAATGTAGCAGCAGGCTTCAGCCTGCGAAAGCTCGACTCCCTTTGGGGTGAAATAGTTTAATCCTGGTTCCCTAGCGGGAGTTTGGGAACGAGATATGTAGGGACAGCCGCCCTAGCTGTCCCAGCAGAAAAAGAGCTTTTCGTAACTTATGGCTAAGCCAAGTATACACATCCACCTCCTGGGTATCTGTGGCACGGGCATGGCCGCCCTGGCCGGCATCCTGAAGGAATTGGGCCACCGGGTCACCGGCTCCGACGAGCACGTTTACCCGCCCATGAGCACCTTTCTGGAGGGCCTGGGCATCCCCCTGCAAAACGGTTACCAGCCCGCCAACCTGGAGCCCCGCCCCGACCTGGTGGTGGTGGGGAACGTCATCCGCCGGGAAAATCTCGAGGCCCAGGCCGCGGAGGAGCTGGGGCTGCCCCGGATCTCGCTCCCGGAAGCCCTGAACCGCTTTCTGGTGGGGGACCGCCACAGCCTGGTGGTGGCCGGTACCCACGGTAAAACCACCACCACGGCCCTGGTGGCCTGGCTGCTGTTCGCCGCCGGCCGGGACCCTGGTTTCATGGTGGGGGGCCTGGCGAAAAACTTTGCTTCGAACTACCGGGTTGGTCAAGGGCCCTACGTGGTCCTGGAAGGGGACGAATACGACACGGCTTATTTTGACAAGCAGCCGAAATTTGTCCACTTTCATCCCGAAGTCACCATCTTGACCTCGGTGGAATTCGACCACGCCGACATTTACCAGGATCTCGACAAAGTGGTGACGGCCTTTGAATCCTTCCTGGCCCAGATGCCCCCCAATTCCCGGGTGCTGGCCTGGGGCGACGCCCCCCTGGTGCGCCAAGTCTGTGAAAAATCCGCGTGTACGGTACATTTTTACGGCCTGGAGGAGGGCGCGGCCTGGCGGGCGGTGGACATAGCCTCGGGGGCCGGCGGTATGCACTTCAGTGTCCTTCAGGATGAAAAAATGTGGGGCAGGTTCTGGACGCCCCTTTTAGGCGCCCATAATATCCTCAACTCTCTGGCGGCCCTGGCGGCCTGTGCCGAAGCAGGTGTGGACCCCCAAGAACTGACCCCAGCCCTGGAATCCTTCCAGGGAGTCAAGCGTCGCCTGGAAACGGTGGGGGAATTCCGGGGCATCCTGGTGTTGGACGATTTCGCCCACCACCCCACCGCGGTGGCCGCCACCCTGGCCGCGGTGCGTCAGGGTTATCCAGACCGCCGCCTGGTGGCCGTCTTTGAACCCCGCACCAACACCTCCCGCCGGTCTATTTTCCAGGAGCCCTACGCTCAAGCCTTTAATGAGGCTGACCTCATTATTGTCCGGGAGCCTCCTGACCTCTGGAAGGTGCCGGAAGGAGAACGCTTCTCCTCGGCCCACCTGGCAGCCGACTTGACCGCCCGGGGGAAGCAGGCCTTCGCCTTTCCCGATACCGACCACTTGCTGAAAGGTCTCCTCCCTCTCCTTAAACCCGGCGACCTGGCCCTCATCATGATTAACTGCGACTTCGACCACCTGATCCCGCGGCTCTGCCAGGTGTTGGAGGGATAAATGGATGTGGGGGAGGGGGCTAAGGACCGCAGGCCCTT
>JARRKO010000009.1:0-103010 GCA_037388025.1 Syntrophobacterales bacterium | reverse complement strand
GGCCGACAGGTCTGGTCCCCTGGCTGCGGCGTACCATGGCCAGGATCTCCCATTCCGCGAAGGGGGCCAGAAGGCAGGCATAAATGCCTAAATCCATGGCCTCTTTGACCAGATCCCGGTGCTCATGGTGACTTTTGTTACAGAGGAGGACTATGCGGCAACCGGGACAGGCCACTTTGAGCTTGGCGTATAGGCCCGGACCATAGTTGCCCACGGTCAGACAGTCCACAAATACCGTGGCCTGATGCTTCCTTTTCAGGGTTTTCACCATCTCTCCGGGATGTCCCAGCACTAAAGGAGCATACCCCTGGGCTTCCAGAAAACTCACCAAAAATTCCCGGGGATGGCTGTCGGCCACCAACATGAAAAGGGCGTCAGAGGAAACAGAAGGAGTCATTCTCCCTCAGGTATCTTTCTGGCAACACTTTGCCGTACAGGAAGTGGAGGGACGACGGGTCCCTATGAACACAAAAGACCCCACGCCGGCATAACGTGGGGCCTCAGATCAATGCCGAAATGAAAACTTAGGAATTTCTCTGATAAAGGTGCAAAAAATGCGCCAATTAAAGGGTCAGCAAATTAGGGGCTTTGATCCCCCCTGAATCGGATTATTGTTTTTATTTCGACCCAGAGTTCTTTGTTTCCCTGTTATTTAAACCACTTCCTTTTTGTCTTATTATCGACCCTCTTCGTGCCTTTATCGAACAAAAGAACAGGTTGTTCTAAGAGCCCGCCCTCTCTGGGGTTCCACCTATGAGCCCTTTTCTTGAGCGAGCTTCTCCAATTCCGTTTTCAGGTGGCTGGCGAACTCCCTGCTGAAGACATCGATATCCATGGCCTCATCGTATCGGCCGAGCAAATAGAGAGCCATGCCCTTATAAACCTGGGCTTCCTGTATCTGGGGGGCGACCTCGAGGGCCCGGTTAAAATACTCCAGGCTCTCCTCATATTTACCCAGGCCCAACAGGGCGTTGCCCTTGGCCGTCAGGGCGAAAGGATCCTGACTCTCCCGGTCTAGGATGACATCCAGCACCTCAATGGCCTCCTCCCCTCTTGCCAAATCGGCCAGGCACAAGGCCTTTACCTGCAAAGCCCGCAGATTATCGGGATTGGTGGCCAGGGCCTTATCGCAGCAAAAGACCGCCTCCTCCAGGAGCCCCTGCCTGGCCAGGGCCTCAGCTCCGGAAATCCAGGGAATCTTGTCCTCCACGCCCAGGATTTTCAGCATCAGACTTTCATAGGTCAACTCGATGACCCGTTTCCCATGCTCCGCCACGGGGAACCCATGGCCGGGGAGAACATTTTCAATATCTTTTTTCAATAAGGTTTTTACCCCGAATAAATAATGGTCCAGGCGGCCGCCGGCTTTTTCGTCCACCTCGCCCATGCTGTGAGGCATCACCACATCGCCGGTAAAAGCCGTTTTGGTGGGGGCATGGTAAAAAGACAGGCCGTCAATGGTATGGCCGGGGGTGTAAATCACTTCCCAGGGAAGGCCGCCGAGCTCGATGGTCTCCCCGCCCTCAAGCTCGGTGACGCGGCAATCGAACTTTTTCACCATCTCCTTGAGCTCCGCCGGGCTCTCTTTGTGCAGGAAAAGCTCAAAGCCGCCGCTGTCGATGAAGGAGGGATAGCCCCGCAGGAGCTCGAGGGCCCCGGAGCAGTGGTCCCGGTGACCATGAGTCAGGGCAATTTTTTTAATATCCTGGGGCTGGCACCACCCTTGTTGAAAGAGTTCCAGGAAACTGGTGTAATCATTACCCGGATCCACAATGCTCAGGCCCTGGTCGCCCTTGATCACGTAAATGTTGGAGGAATATTCATAGGCCAGCATGAAGTAAATCTTTTCGAAAAAGGGGTCGTTCGGCTTTAAGACCTGACCCAGGTTTTGCCAACCCGGGTGTAGAGGCTCCAAAACGGACTCCTGTTCCTCAAAAATTGACTGAGGGTCCTCAATTGACTCTTTCAGGTCCTTGTCTTTATCAATGTCGGTCATAACGATACTCATTTCCTGAATTTTTAACTGTTAAATATAGACAACTTCGCCATTTTTCTCAAGTCAGAGGAAGGGCCAAGATCTCTTCCCCGAACCCTGGCCCGGCCCGGAGGGCAAAGAAAAGCCCCCTCCCGCGGTGTCGGCCACGGGAGGGGGAAGGGAATCTCGTCACTGGTCCGACCTTTCGCTCAGTACGGGCTCATTTCAGGCCCAAGTCGAAAGGACGGCAAGAACGAGCTTCATTACGGAGCGATGAAGTCGGCGGTGTACCCCAGCTTCATCTTGTCCATGGGCCACATTTTGGTGCTCTCTTTTTCCTCGCCTGCCCACACCGGCTGATCATTGATCTTTTCGATGATCACCTCGATGAAATGGAACTCCGTGAGTTCGTATTTGACAATATCCTCACCGGGCAGCAGCACCGCGAGGCCCGACTCCTTGGAAAAGCTCCAATGGAAAGCCTCATTGGGTTCATGGGTCATCTCCCCGGTCTTACCGGTGAAAACCTTGAGAAGTTTGCCGGTAATATGCCCACCCGGTTGTACATTGAATTCTTCATATAACTCATCGGGGATATGCCACCATAAGGCTCTGAACCCGGTTTTCACATAGCCCCTAACGAGCATGGGGTCAAATCCGCAGACACCAACGCGGCATTTTGCTGGCATGCTCACTCTCCTTTTCTTGAATTGACGCTGTCGTTGCTTTCCACCTGAACCCACCTCGGGCCGCGGCCGTGGCAGTGAACCCAGGCGGAAGAACAACCTTATTTCTGTAACACCTTGCGGGTGTTTTCGACAACTTTCTGCCAAAGCCCCTGCTGCTTACCAGAGGGGTTATCCAGTTCTTGAATCTGGAGCCGTAACTCCTCAACCTGGTTATAACACTGGTCCATGAACTCTTCCGCCTCCACAGGAGTCAGGTACTCGCACTGATACAACCGGCGCACGTAGGGAGAGATATAGGTCATGATCTCTTCCTGGAATTCTTCCACCAGGAAATCATTGCCTCCCTCGGGCGTGGCAAACCCTAAATAGCTGGCCCGCCAGTTGAGCACCATCTGCTCGAGGGTGTCGAGTTCTTTGCGGACGTTGTCCAGCATGCTAGGCCTTCTGTTTAAAAGCGTAGCACTTTTTCACCACGTTGAAATCCGCCACGCACCAGTAGTAGGGCCAGTGAATCTTCATACACCAGCCGATGATGTCCGCCGGGGGAAAACTGGAGCCTTTAATCACCGGTTTGAGAAATTCACAATTCCAGCAGATATGGTCGGATTCTTTCTCCGGCTCCAGAACCTTGTCCAGGAATTGACGTGGAGTCAATCCGGTGGGATCTATAGACATGTGCAACTCCTTTCTTTCCTTACCTGGTCCGTCTTACCAGTCGGTTACTTCGCCCTTGGCAAGCTTTTCCTTATATTCAGCATATACGTCCGGAGACAAATTTTTCAGATCCCAGTGAAAGGGGAACGTTCCGGCGATGCCGGCGGAGGGCGGCTGAGGACGCCAGCCCCGCACCGGTTTGCCCCGGATGCTGAATTTCACCATGTCGGGCACCCCCAGGTAGATGTGCCGGGGCAGACATTGGAAGGGCCGGGTGCGGCCTTCGGTGCCCATGGTGTAAAAGGTGTAGCCTTCCAACGGCTTGTCGGCATAGAGGGGCATGGTGTCCGGCTTGGTTCCCGCCGGCTGTTTCGTGGGGCCCTCATACATGTGCCCCTGGATCATGTGGATGGCGTATACCGTGCCGCAGTGGGCGCAGTTGACCGTACCCTTCCAGTTCCAGAAGCAATAGGGATCCAGGTAATTGACGGTGTTGCAGGGCTTGCCGTCTACTTCTTCTTTGCACCAGATGATATCACACACAGCGCTCTCCTCCTTTTAGATCCAAGCCTTGTCGTACCATTCCTGAATCTTGGAAATGGGATAGCCCAGCAGCTCGTGGTAGAACTTGACATTATCGCCACCCACCGGCCGCCAGATCCAGTAGAGTCTCCGGGGGGTCTTGGACATCAGGCCGGCAGAGTAGGTCCCATGCTGCAAGACATCGCCGAACAGGGGGTCTTCCATCCAGCGCACCGTGCCCCGGGTGCGCCAGTGATCGGATTCATAGACCTCCCGGTCATTCATCACCGGCTCGCACAAGAGACCCTCAGTCTGGAGGATTCTGACCACCTCGGACCGGGACTTATCCTTGGCCCAGTCTTCCAGTTGGGCGTAGATGTCCACCTGGGCCTCACCCTCCACCCGATCCTTGTGTTTCATGTATTTGCTGTACATGTCTGGCTTTTTGATGACATCGCACAGGGCCTTGAAGTCCGCATCCTGGAACGCCGAGACCATGGCATAACGGGCCTCGAACTTGTCCTGCGGGTTGAGGGCATCCGGGAAGTCGGATTTGCCGCAGAGGATGATGCCGTGGACGCAGAGCTGGGTGTCCCAGTTGCCCCAGCGCTGGCGCACGATGCCGAAGCGGCCGTACAGGGGCGCGGTATGGCCCAGGCAGCGGGTGGCCGCCTGCACCTGGGAGAACTCGATCTTGGTGCCCAGCCCAGTCTTGCGCCGCCAGTGCAGGGCGGCCAGGATGCCGAAGGTGATCTGGGTACCGGAGTACCAGTCAATGCACCAGTTGGAATGCTTGGTGCAGTGGCCGCCCATAAAGTCGTGATGGCCCGTGACTGAGGCCAACCCGGCGTGGGCCTGGCCCAGGATGTCGTAAGAGCCCCCGAAGACCTTGGGCCCGTAGCCGAAGCCGCCGCCCCACACCGAGATGAACCGGGGGTTCATCTCCATGAGATAGCGGTAGCTCTGCTTCCAGCGGTCGAAGGTCCCTGGCCGGTAGCACTGGGTGAGGCCGTCGGACATCTTGACGATGCGGTAGAAGGCCTCCTTCATGTCATCAATGTGGTAGTCCATACTGACATAGTATTCGTTGGGGTTGGCGTTCAGGAAGCCATACCCCGTGCCGGTCATGGGCCGGGTGTCGTGCAGGGGATACAGGTAGGCCTCGTTGAAGGGCGAGGTGTGTTTCATGGGGTCGCCCATGCGGGGCATCTCGAACTTATAGACCTCGGCCCCCAGCTCCGCCAGGTTGGCCACGGAGTGGGGGGTGAAGATGTACATGGTGCAGCTCATCCAGCGGATGCCCTTCAGGGCCTCGGGCTTGCCCATCTCGTGGCCCGGCGCGAAGGCTGCCTTACAATAGTCCTCGTAAGGCATCTTCATTTCAGCGAGCTCTTCCCTGCTCTTGGGGCCATACTGCTCCTCCAGGGGAGCTTCGATCAGGTTGCCGTATTTCTTTCTCCATTCCTTCATTATATTACCCCCTTCTCCTTGAGCTCATTGACCTTGGACTGGCCGACACCGCAGAACTTCTGCATGACCTCATAGGTGTCATACCCCAAGGGGCGGCCCAGCACCTTGACCCGATGCGGGGTGCGCATCTGGTAGTTGTTGGGGGACACCGAAAACAGCACCGTGCCGTAGTGATCGGTGTCAATGGTGCAGACCCAGGGGCGGTATTTGAAGTGGGGAAACTCGGACACCTCATCGATGAACAGAATGGGCCCGGCGGCGATTTCGTACTCCAGCAGCTTCTGCTCGGCTTCGATGCGGTTGATGTCCCTGAGCCAGCGAGTGGTGAGGGTGTAAGTCTTGATCAGCATGGCCAGGGCGTTTCTGGCCCCCATCTCTTTGAGGATGGGGTCTTCGTGGATCAGCCGGCCGAACTGCGGGAAGTCCCGCTCGATGCACATGCCGATGCGGTACCACAGGCGGTCGGTCTGGCCACCGATCATCATGTAGCCGTCCCGGCAGGGGTTCCATTCATACTGGTTGAGGTTGGGGTCCCAGGCGCCGGTGCGGGCCTTGATGCTGGCGTTGAAGCCGTACCAGCCGATGTCGAAATCCAGGATGTCCATCTGGGCCTCGGCGCCGCTCACTTCGCAGAACTGCCCCGGACCGCCATGCTCATCCCTATAGTACAGGGCCGCCAGAATGGTGTTGGCCGCCTGCTCGCCAGCCGCGTAGTCGGCGAACCAAACGCCGGAGCGGCAGGGGTCGCCGCCTTTGCCCCGGGGGCACTGGTCTTGGGTGAAGCCGGTGTTGTGAACAAAGGAGTTGGCGCAGCCGCCGAAGGGCTCCAGGGTCCACTGGCCGTACTTGGAGATCTTGTCTTTAAAGGGACCCCAGGTGCCCCGGACCGCCATATTACAGTAAACCAGGCGGGGGAACAACTTGGCCAGGTTCCGGTAGCCCAGACCCAGGCTGTCCATGTAACCGGGGGGCATCTCGTCAATTATGGCGTCCACCTGGCTGGCCAGGGTCTTGTAAATGGCCCGGCCTTCGTCAGTCTCCAGGTTTAAGGTGACGGATTTCTGCCCCCGCATTTCGTGCAGGAAGTCCAGGCCGCACTTTTCGCCGGTAATGGCGGATTCCATCATGTACTCTTCGCGGCCAAAGGGGGTCAACTGGCGTAGAGGGTCGCCACCGGGGGGTTCAATGTTGATCACCTCGGCCCCGGCTTCGGCCAGGAGCGCCGCACAGAACTTGTTGCCCAATCTCCACAGGCCACAACATAAGAACCTGAAACCCTGGAGGGCTTCAGGTTTGCCATAGGCATACTCATACCTCAGGTTATCTTCGGACCATTTGCCGAAGTCCTCCGCCTTGCGTTTGGCGTAGACGTTGGCCATCACCCATTCGAAATCCGGCGGTGGCGTTACCGGCCAGGGCCTGATCTTTTCCGACATCAACTCCAGGGTATCGGCCCGACTGTTGATTTCAATGTCTCTTTTCTCTGCCATGTTTCGGCCTCCCATTGAGTAAGGTGTTTCTCAACTTTCGCACCGCAGCAAGGCTGCCGCGGGAGCGATCTCGCTAGAACCGTACTGCACATTAAGGCCTATATTTCCAGAAGGGAGCGACTCGTCCCTTCACCGTATGGCCGCCGCTTGATTTCCGGGGCGGCGGCTCCCCTGGTTTTCCTCACCTCCTTTCCAAGAAATAAAAGTCTCTAGATTGATCCTCAATAATTTGTTCCTTAAAATTTCGCCTCCCTGCCAGGGCCCCACCTCAGGCAAAGAAGCACAATAGATACTTATTACAAAATCCCTGCCAGCACGGGCTCGAAGAAAAATTATAAGATAAGTATCTAATTTTCATATAAATTTCCCTTCCTCCCCGTCTGCCTTCCTTGCAACCTTGTGACAAAAATGACAAGTTTTGTCTTGTTTTTAAACAGTAATTTATTTTTTGCGTCTTTCTTCTTAATTTTCCTAAATAAATCATTGTATAGAATATGACCCCTAAATCCAGGTCATTTAGACCGGCTCAAGCCGAAACGCCGAATCTTGCTGTAAAGGGTGCTGCGGCTCACCCGTAGACGCCGGGCCGCCTCGTGTTTATTCCAACCCACTTCTTTGAGCACCCGCAGAATGAGCAGGCGCTCGGTTTCCGCCAAGGAAGTGGGCCTGGCCTCATCCCCGGCTTCTTTCAGAAAGCGCGGCAGGTGACGGCGCCGGATGTCCTCGCCCTGAGCCAGGATAACGGCATGACTCACCGCGTTTTCCAATTGGCGGACGTTCCCCGGCCAATCGAAATCCATCAGGGTCTGCATGGCATCGGATGAAAACCGCAGAATGCGTTTGTTCTCCTTGAGATTGTACTTTTCCAAGAAGTGTTGACACAGCAGCGGGATGTCTTCTTTGCGCTCCCGCAATGGCGGCAGGTGAATGGTGATCACGTTCAAGCGGTAATAGAGATCGTCCCGAAACCGACCCTCCTGGACCTCCCGGTAGAGATCCTTGTTGGTGGCGGCCAGCACCCGGACATCCGACTCGATGGTGTTCTCGGCGCCCACCCGCTCGAAACAGTGGTCCTGCAGGAAGCGCAAGAGCAGCACCTGGGTGGCGGGAGGAATGTCCCCGATCTCGTCTAAAAACAAGGTGCCGGCCTGGGCCAACTCGAAGCGGCCTTTTTTGCGCCGGATGGCGCCGGTGAAGGCCCCCTTCTCATGACCGAAGAGTTCACTTTCCAGCAGGGTGGGCGAATAGGCGGAGCAGTTGGCCACCACAAAGGGCCCCCGGGTGCGTTTGCTCTGGCGGTGGATGGTCCGGGCCACCAGTTCCTTGCCGGTACCATTTTCTCCCATGATCAGCACCGTGGCATCGGTGCGGGAAACCAGGTCGATGAGCTCATACACCTCGTACATCTTCTTGCTTTGCCCGATGATATCCCCGAATTGGGTTTTGGGGGTCGCCAGGGCCGGGCTCGAGGTGACGGAGGTCTCTTGACGCATGAGGTAGCGGAGATAGCAAGCCACCTGAGCAAAGAGGACGTAGAAAAAGTTGAGTTCCTCCCGGGAGTATCCTTGGGGTGAGTTGGAGCCCAAAAGAAAAAAGCCCAGGCAATTCTGCTGAGAGAAGATGGGCAAGCCGAACCAGCTGGGATAAATCCGGGATATGATCTTAAAATAGGCGGGCATGGCGCCCCGGTCCGCATAGGACACCAGCTGGGGCTCTTTGATGTTGCCGAGAAAGGTCAGGAATTCCTTCAGGAGTCCCACGTTTTCCAGACGGCGCACCAGGCGTTTGAGGGGTTCGGAGACCTGGTCGGAACAGTCCTCCAAAGTCAAGAGGCGTTTGTTACCGGCGTCCAGGAGCAGAAAGAGGTGATCGGCCTGGGGAAAAAGCTCGGAAAGGATATCATACAGGTATTGCAGCAGTTCGGGTACAGAACGTCGAGAGAAGCGTTCCCGGGAAATGTCGGAGAGTTTTTCCAGTTGGGTCTGAGTCTTCTGCAATTCCAGGGAGCGGAAGGCCAGGGATTCTTCCATGCGGCGCCGATCAGTGACGTCCCGCTCAAGGCAAATGACCAGATCCACCGCGCCCTGGCTGTCAAAATGGGGATAGGCCGCGATCTGATAGATGTGATCTTTGCCATGAGCAGAAAAGGCCTTATCGGTCATCACCGGCCGCTTGAGCCTGGCGGTTTCCTGCACCGGGCAGTAATAGCCCTCTTCCCGACAGGGCACTTCCTTGCTGTGCATAACTTCAAAACACCGCTGGTCCAGCACCTCTTCGTGCTCCCGACCCATTCTGCCCAAGAAGGAATCGTTGGCCATGACCACCCGGCAGGTGGTGGGATCGATGACGAGGAGGTTATCCGTGATGCTGTTAAAGACGGTGTCTCGAAACTCCTTGGCCGACCTGAGTTCCCCCTCCAGCTCTTTGAGGCGGGAGATATCCGTCACCGCGGCCAGATACCCTAAGGAGGAGCCGTTCACCACCAGGGGCACCAAGGATACTAAACCTATCCGGGAGGTGCCGTCTCCCCAGCGAAATTTTAATTCAGCCACCTCCGTCTTGCCTTGTCGACATTGCTCCAGGTGGGTGGTTAACGAGGCCAAACTGGTGTCTTCCAGAAAGTCAACTAAGGAACGGCCCACTATTTGCTCGGGCTTGGAGCCGAGCATGGTGGCCAACCATTTATTGATGAATGCGATGCGAGCCGCCCCGTCTAACAGAACGATGCCTTCCTGGGCCAGGTCGATGATAGTACGAAAACAGTCCGGCAGGACGCAGGAGGTATTAGAGGCAAGTGAACAAAAAGCACCCTCCGGTGCAGGGGGAGGGAGCAGGAGGTTGGCATCTTGGTGCCGGTCCCGGGGCATCTTGCTCCTTTTTAGGTCAGGAGAGTTACATGTAGACTTGCTGTGGATATGTTCCAGGGATTGAAAAAGTGGATTTCTTCCCGAAATTGCTTTGTGAGGATTGTATCATAGGAAAGAAAAATACCGGAGTCAAGGAAAAATCAGGCTTTTTTTAATTTTATGGGTCGGATTCTGGACAATATGTACTTTTGTTCGACAAAGTTTTACAAAAGATTAATCCTGGCTAATTGCCAAAATTCATTATCCCCCGGCTAATTCAGGAACCCGAACCCCGCCGGGGTTAGGGGAAAAAATCAGAGTGAGCTAAGCCCTGTCTGCAAAAGCACTTGCCAAGATAGGCGAGGGAAAGATAGAATGTGAGCGTGCCGGAGTGGTGGAACGGGTAGACGCAGGGGACTCAAAATCCCCCGGGCTTCGGCCTGTGCGAGTTCGAGTCTCGCCTCCGGCACCACCTGATATGAAGAAGTTAGCAGTCTGAGGTCTTGCTGACCTTTTTTATTTCCGGGGAAATCTCCCAAGAATTCCCCACCTTCTTCTATAAGGCACTTCAATCGTTCGCCTTACCCCACAACCGAAGGTCACTATCCTGGCGCTTTTTTCCTTGGGCGTCTTCCTGTTGGATCTGGTGGAATTAGGGTGATAAGAAACCGACCCTGATAGAATCCCTGAAATATCTGGCAAAATTTTTGTGGGCGCGCGCTCTGCGCCAGATGGGCCGACATTCGGATCGGCCCTCCTGAGAACAAGCCTGCCTCATTTCGGGCTCGCGGCTTTCCCCACTCAGCCTGGCCGCCACCCATTTCCAGGCCTCCCAGCCTGCCATTCCCCCTGTCAGGTTATATACCTTGGAGTAGCCGTCTTGGAGCAGGCGGTAGGCCACCCAGGGGGACCGATGGCCGGTCATGCAGATAACCACCACGGTCTTATTCCTGGGGATGGTCAGGTTGTTCGGCAAGCCTCTTTCAAAAGGCATATTTTGGGCACCGGGAAGGTGGAACCACCGAAATTCCCAGGGAGTGCGCACGTCCAACAACGCCAGGTCACCGGGAGTCTGGGCCATTTTCTCTTGCAGTTGCCAGGGGTAGAGGGATTTGACGCCCATCAGGGACCAAAAGACCTCCCAACCCAGCAAAATGAGGAAGACGAAAAAAAGCAGCTTTTTCATAAGTCGCGGTCAATTCAGGTCCTCAGGGTGGCCTTGAGCCTCCGGTGGTGTAGCAGGAGGTCCAGGGCCTCCAAGATGCCGGGAACCACCAGGTCGGCGGCCGACAGGGCTTCCACGGCCGTGCCCTCGGTCTGGATCACGGCCATGCTCAGGGCTGCGTCTTTGAGCATGAGCCGGTCGTTGCGGCCGTTGCCCACGGTTACTGTCCTATCGGCACCCAGGCTCTGAATATACCTGACTTTGGCCTCGGCCTCCCGGTCCCTGGGTATGACCTCCACCCGGCAGGGCCAACCCGCCACCTGGCCTTGCACCGTACCGAAGGTGTCCGCGGTGAGGATATGAACGGTGAGATGGGCGGCCAGGGCCCCCACCCGCTCCTGGACCCCTTCCAGGGGCAGGCCGTCACAGGCCAAAGTGCCGTTATAGTCCAGGACCAGGTGCTCCAAGTTCAGATCTTTGAATCCGGGAATGTGCAGTTCCAGCATGGTATCTCCTTTTGAGGGAGGGGGCTAGGGTTCGGGGATCCCTGCCTTCTCTCCCCATTACATCCCCCCATCCCTCACCTTCCACGGGAGCACAGGCTTCCAGCCTGTACAGGAACAGGCAGGATGCCTGTTCTCCCGGTCAAAGGGAGGAGGGCAGGGGGACATCGGGTCCCTGGCCCTCCCCCCGAAATCACCTTTCACAAGTCTCTTAGTGCCAGAATTAAGCGGCCGGGGTTCCGGCAGCGAGAAGCAGTTTCTCCATCTGCCGGGCCACTCTGCTGGCCTCAAACCGGGGGGCCATCTCCCGGCTGGCCTGTTTCATAGCCAGCAGCACGGGGGGATTATCCAAGATGTCCCGCAGGCGACGGGCAAAGGCCTCGGCATCGGTGGCCGAACAGGTGAAGCCATTGCGCCCGTCCTGGACGATATCGTGAAAACTGCGGTGGTCGCTGGTGGCCAGGGCCAGCCCTAACCCCAGGGCCTGGAGGCCCACCAGCGGCAGACCTTCCGACAGGGAAGGCATCATCAAAATATCGCTGTGGCGCATCACCCCGGTGGCTTCCTCCGGGGTCACCCAGCCGTGAAAGTGAATTCTATCGGCTAAATCCCAACGCCGGCTCAGGTCCACAAGTTCGAGCCGCAAAGGTCCGTCCCCTACCAGGTCCAGCCGCCAGTCCAGGTCCCTAAGCTTGGCCAGCACCTCCAGCAAAAAAACCAGATTTTTCTGGGGACTGAAGCGACCCACAAAGACCAGCCGGATAGGATGGTGCACCGCGGGCGGCAGCGGGTCCAGGGCCTCCAACTCCACCCCGTTGGGGATGACGTGGGTCGGCAGACCGTAGGCCCGCTGCACCAGTTCGGCCACTTCGGCGCTGGGGACGGTCACTGCGGCGGCGTCCCGCCAGATGGGAGTGGTGAGGGGCTTGAGCCAGCGGAACAAGTGGTCGGTTTGCACGGGCACCCCCCCGGGAACGTCCCCCAATTGGGCGCTTAGCACATAAGGAATGCCGGTGATTTTCCGGATAATCCAGGCTAAGACCCCAGTGGGCACGGCAAAATGGACGTTGACCACCTGGGGCCTCCAAGACGTGGCGTGTCGCAGCGCGGGGAGGAGATTGGTGGCCAAAAACACACCCATTTCCGGGACCGTGCAGGTGTGGGCCCGGCGACGTCCGGCCCAGGAGCGGTAGATTTCATAGCCCTCCTGCACTTCCTGGCAGGGCAAGCCGCGGAAGTAGGAGGTCTGCACCCTGAGGTCGTGCCCGAACCGGGCCAGATGGCGGCAAAGATCGGCGCTGAAGCGGCCGCCGCCGCCGCCGATGGGGGGAAATTCATAATTGAGGACCAAGATGCGCATGGAGGTTTGTGTCCGTAATCCCCCACGCCACCGGCTTACTGCTTCAGTCCCAGCAAGACGGAAGAGCCCCGGTCGTCCAAAACGGTAATCCGCCGGGTTTTCAGGGGCTCCGGCAGCAAGGCCACGGGGTCGAAGCTCACGGTAATGGGCCCGTCGCAACAGTCTTTTCGGGGCTGAAACGTCAGCAAGGCCTTTTGGGCCCACGGCCAGTGGTGGGAATTTTCTCCAAAGGTGATGCCCCCTATTTGGTACCGGTCATTTTCCCGAAACAGGAGGCGAATCGAAGAATCCAGGGGCATGGCGGCCAGATCCACCGTCAGCCACCCGGACCAGTGGGCCGGGATTTTCAATGCCTGCCCATACTGGTTCAGGGGCTTACCCCTTGGGTCGAGGGGTGTCACCCCCAACATGGCCTGGCCCCGGGGATTCTCAATTCTCAGCCGTAAGGTTTCAGGAACATCTTTGGTTGTAGCCCTGAGATCCAGCCAGCGGTAAAGGGCAGCCGGAATTTTGCCTTCCCGGGCCAAAGGCCCATGTCGGCGAGGTTTGCTGAGAGGGGAGTAGCGAAAATCCGGGGTGGTAATCCACCACCGGGACTCGTGCCGGCCCTCAAAGGCCGGATGATACATGGTGGGCTGGTAGGCCACCGCAAAACGGAGATCGGGACTGGTCAACCAGCGGGAATAATCCGGAATTTCTCTAAATATCGGTAGATAGTAGACCGCCCCCAGTCTCAGGGCGCCGTTAATCAGATAATAATCCATCAGAATGAAGCTCGTATAGAGGACCCGGTCACCGGGCTTGGCGTGGGCCATTAATGCTTCCGGCTGGGACGGGTAGAGGGCCAAGGGCTCCTTTTCTCTGAGAAATTTGGCCATGGCTTGGATTTGCTCCCCGCCCCTGAAGCTCATCTGCGCGGCGTAGCCCAGTAAGACCGCCACGGCGATCATGGGCCAAAATCGGCGAATATCCAGGGAGCCCTCCCGGGAGGGAGCCGCTCTCCTTTCCCGCCACCACTTCTGGGCCAGGTCCATGGTGAAGCAAATCGCCTGAGCCACCAGACCGAAGAGCAGCACCACCAGGGGAATCCATAGCCGCAGCAGCACGTCTGCAGGGTGATTGGAGACATAAAACAAGAATAATCCAAGGATGACGCCATAGAGGAGGAGAATTCTCAGGACTACCTGGCGAGAGGCCGGCTTCAGGGTCCACCATCCCAAAACCAGAGCGCCGCAGAACAGTGCCGGTGAACCCCACAGCCCCTCGGCCAACCTGACGTTTTCCACTATGACCTGAAGGATATTTTGGCCGGCACCCACTAAAAGCTGCCAAAAAGGGTGATTCCCATAAGGGAGCAGAGAAGGCAGGACAAAGGCTGGTCTCTTAACGAAGTGGGCCACTAAGATGACGATGAGGAGGCAGGCCCCCACAACCCCCACAGCCACCAGGAGGCGTTTACGGTCCTCCTTGCCGGCCAGCATGAGGGCCAGGATGACCGCCATGACCGCATAAATGGCCCCGATGAGATGCATGGTCACCAAAACCAGGGAACCGAAAACCAGTGACCAGGGGGCCCAGCCCCGACACGAGATTATCCGGGCCCAAAGTACCACAGCCAGGGCCATGGTCAGATTGGAGGGCACCAGATGATGCAGGCCGGTATCGGGGAAAACCTTGAAGGCCAGGAGCATCAGGGCCACCCCGGCGACACCGGGACCGAATAAAGCGGCCAGCCAGTAAGCAAAAGCCAACCCAAATATCAGAGGGGCCAGGGTCCAAAGTAGTCGGTAAGCCTCCATGAGACTCAGGCCGAATTTGCTCAAACCTATGAGCAACACCGAAAAGAGCGGATGATATACGGGAAAAACCCGAGAAATGGCCAGCACCTGCTGTTTAAGGAGCTCCGGGTCCTGGTGGTCTCCGCCTTTGGCATGCAGTTGTTGGCGCAGGTCGTTCAGTGCAGGGCAGGTCTGATCGAAGCATTCCTGCATTTGCCGGGACTTCAGCACGTAGGTCAGGGTGTCGTCCACTTCGGGGGTCAGGTTCCAGTTCCATAGGGGGGATACGGTCAGGTACCCCTGCACTCCCACGTACAGCAGGAGACCCAACAGCAAAAGCACCCAGGCGCCTCGGGGAGTGGGTCGGGTGGTCTCGGGAAATGTGCTGGCGTTATTGGGGCTGGAAATTTCCGGTGACATACCGGCTCCCTAGCTTTGGTCAAGCCAGCGCTGGTGCCACAACTGAAAGGCCAGCAGGGTCCAGAGGAGTTTGCGATGATCCCGCTGCCGCGCCTGGTGCTCCTTGATCAAGGCGGCCACATAGTCCGGTTGAAAAAGGCCTTGTTGTTTCAAATGGCGGGGGGACAGCACTTCTTCCAACAGGGGTTTCAGGGGGCCCGCGAACCACTTGGCCACGGGAACGTTAAAACCCTTTTTCGCCCGGTTCAGGATGGAGTCCGGCAGGAGCCCCTTGAGGGCCTGCCGCAACAGAAATTTGGTGGTCAATCCGTGTAGCTTGAAGGAGTGGGGCAAATGCGCGGCATATTCCACCAGGAGGCGGTTGAGCAGGGGCACCCGCACCTCCAGGGAATTGGCCATGCTGGCCCGGTCCACCTTCACCAGGATGTCCCCTTCCAGGTATAGTTTCAGGTCACAGTAAAGGACCTGATTCAAGGGATCCTGAGTTCGAGCTTGATGGGCATGGTGTTCCACCAGATCCTCCACTTTTTCCCGGCAATCCTTGACCAGGGGCCCCAAAAGCCCAGCCTTTTCCTCGGAGGTAAATGATCCCAGCCAGCGGTGGTGTCGCACCACCGGCGGCAGGGAGTAATCGCGCAGGAAGCGGCGCAGTTTGAAATCAAAACTGAGATTGTCAAAAGAGACGGGCAGCTTGTCCAGCACCCAGGGCTCCACCAGACGCCGCAGCCAACCGGGGGCCAGGCGCTGGTAATAATTGGCCAAGCGGTGGGCCTGCAAGGTGGAATACCCGCCGAACAGTTCGTCCCCCCCGTCTCCGCCCAAGGCCACCTTGACGTGTTCCTTGGTGAAGCGGGACAGGCAATAGGTGGGGATGATGGAGGAATCGCCCAGGGGCTCGTCCAACCCCGCGGTGATTTCGGGCAGGGTTTTAAGGGCGGTGTCCGCGGACAGGGGAAACTCATGATGTTCGGTGCCGAGGTGCCGGGCCACCAGCCGGGCGTGGGCTGACTCGTCAAAGGAAGGATCATCGAAGGCCACAGAAAAGCTGGGCACCGGGCGACTGGAGGTCTGGGTCATCATGGCCGCCACCGCGCTGGAGTCGATGCCCCCGCTTAACAAAACGCCCACCGGCACGTCGGCGACCAGTTCCATTTTCACGACGTCATGGAGAAGGCGGCGCACTTCCGCGGTGCACTCGCTGAGACTTCTGGGGGCAAAGGGCTCACTGTGGGCCAACTCCAAGTCCCAGTAGCCCTCGAGATGAGAAGCCGAACCCTCCACCATGAGAAAATGGCCGGGGGGGAGTTTGCTGATCCCGGCGAAAATGCTGTAGGGCGAGGGTACATATTCCAGGGAGAGGTAAAGATTCAGGGCGGTGAGGTCCAGGCGGCGCTCCAGTTGGGGATGAGCCAAAAGAGCCTTCACCTCCGAGCCGAACACCAAGCAGCGAGGAAGCCGGGCGTAATACAGGGGTTTGATTCCCACCCGATCCCGAGCCAAGAGCAGGCGTTGCCGGTGGCTGTCCCACAGCGCGAAGGCGAACATGCCGTTCATCACCTTGAGACTGTCCGTCCCGTATTCCTCGTAGGCATGGACGATCACCTCGGTATCGCTCAGGGTGGCGAACCGATGCCCAGCCTTCTCCAGGTTGGCGCGAATTTCCTGATAATTGTAGAGTTCCCCATTATAGACGATCCAAACGCTGCCGTCCTCATTGCTGAGGGGCTGATGGCCGGTCTCCAGGTCGATGATGGACAGACGCCGGTGACCCAACCCCACGGGACCCGTCACATAAGAGCCCAGGTCGTCGGGTCCCCGGTGTTGGAGGGTGGCGGTCATGGCCGCCAGCACTTTCTGGCTCACCGGGGCTTGCCCGTCAAAGTTCAGAACTCCGCAAAACCCGCACATTCGGAACTCTTACCGGGAAGAACGATAAATTCGGCGGATGATATACGTGGGCTTGCCCTGGGATTCGTGGTAAGTGCGGATCAGCAGTTCCGCGGTGAATCCCTGGAGGACACAGAAAAACCCGAGAATAAAGAGCATGGCGGACAAGAGCAACAAGGGGGTCTGGATCAGGGACACATTATAATAGAATTTGTGGAAAAGCATGAAAAGGCCGCTCAGGAAGCTGAGCCCGATGAGACCCAGGCCAAAGCCCCCAAAAACCCTCAGCGGTTTGGAAAGAAAATTTCCGAGAAACTTGATGGTGAGGAGGTCCAGGATAACGCTGAAAGTCCGGCTGAGGCCGTATTTGGAGCGACCGTGGAGGCGAGGCTTGTGATTGACCGGGATCTCGGCCACTTTGGCCCCCACTTGTAGGGCCAGGGCCGGAATAAATCTGTGCATCTCGCCATATAAGCGGATGTGGTTGAGAAGTTCCCGGCGATAGGCCTTCAGGGTGCAGCCGATGTCATGGAGCTTAAAATCCACCACCCGGGAAATGATCCAGTTGGCCAGGGCTGAGGTGGTTTTGCGCCAGAGCCAGTGATCCTGCCGGTCTTTGCGCCAGCCGCTGACCAGGTCATAGCCTTCGTCCAGCTTATCCAACAGGCGGGGGATGTCTTCCGGGTCGTTTTGCAAATCCGCGTCCGCGCACACCACTACCTCTCCCCGAGAGGAATCAATGCCGGCGGACAGGGCAGCGGTCTGGCCGAAGTTGCGCCTCAGCTGAATGACGGTCACCGTGTGGTCTGCTTCCGCCAGTTCCTGGAGTTTGGCGGAACTGCCGTCGGTGCTGCCGTCATCCACATAGATGATCTCGAAGGTGCGTCCCAGGCTGGTAAGGACCGCTCTAAGCTGTTCATGCAAAATGCCGAGATTCTCCAGTTCATTGAAAACCGGGAGGACCACCGAGAGATAAACGTCTTCCAGGGAGGCAGCTTCGGCCTGTAACGCGGGAACAGTTTGCATATTGGTCTTAATCCTAAAGTATAAGAAAAATTTAAAATATTATTATAGCAGTAAAATTATGATTTTTTCAAGAAATCCTGAAGTCAAAGTTTGCACCGGCCAAGATGCCAAAGGCGGGAGGCGCTTCGCTTTCCCGCCCTATAATCCTTATATTCCTGTCAGCCCGGGACTAACCTTCAATCCACTTGGCTATTTCTGTTGCCAATAACCTCCTCCAGGCTGAGGTACGGTGCCCCCGGGCCGGGAGACGGGCACCTCCTGGGGTTTTGGTTGGGGCCTCAACGGCGCGCCCTGGGGCGCAGACCGCATTTTTTGCGCTTCTCGGGCAACCTGCTGGCGCATGTTCATGAGCAAGAGAATATAGCGGGCCTGCTGCACCGGCGTCAGAATATGTTTTTCCTCCTGGAGCTGCCTCTGCTCCAGGGACAGCTTCTGCTGGCGCAGTTTCATCATCCGGTCCAGGATGGCCGCCACCTCCGGTTCCGAGGGTTGAGGCTGCTGCATCAACTGTTTGAGTTGTAAAAGCGCCGACTTGGCGTCGTGAATGGTTTGTCTTTTCTGTGACAGATATTTCCGATCAATTTGCAGTAAGCGCTCCACTTTGGCCTGGTTAATGCCCAAGGCGGCACCTAGGTTTTTCCGCTTGTAGTCCAGCTGATATTGGTCTATGGGGTCGCTGGAGTGGCCGGGGTCGAGGGCCGCGGCCGACCAAGGGGCGGCGCAGTAAACCAGCAGCACGGCCGCGAATATAACATAGCGCAGCATGGCAGGTTATCTCCGTGACTCAAGTCTTTTCTTCAGGTCTTCCCGTTGTTGCCGGGACAAATCCGTCGCCACGCCACTCACATCCCAACTGGGGAAATCGTCATCCGGCCAGAGCCCTTCTCCACCCAAGACCGGGCGGGGCGCGGCTTCGAGTTTAGCAGCCAGGCTGAATTTGGCCTCAGCCGGGGGAAGCTCAGGCTGGGCGACCCGAACCGCCCGGGGTTTGGCGGTGAGGGTGGAGCCCAACACGCGGGGGCGAGCTTTGACGCGAGGTTGCGACGCCGTGAAACCAGCGGTTACCGGGGGAGCCTGAGGAGCTCTGGTGGCCAGGGGCGCGGTGGGGTGGGCCCGGGGAGTTCTGGCGGCCAGGGGAGCGGCCGGGGCCGGGGATTTTTCCAGACGATGGGCCAGCTGCGGCGCCGGCTTCGTACGGGAAAAGGGGCCCAGATACACGGCCAAAGCCAGAATTCCTGCCAGCGCCGTGGCCCCCAGCAGGTAGTGCGGCAAATAGCGGTACCGAGCCGCCGGCTCCGGGCTTTGGTTTAACTGGGCCAGCTTGAGGTGAAGCTCCTGTTCAAACTCCTGCCAGAACGCCGGTCCGGGATCGGGCAGGGGATGGTCCTGATACAGGCGCACCACGGCGGACAACTCTTCCAACTCCAGGCGGCACTCGGGGCAGATCTCCACATGCGCCGCCACCCGACGTTTCCAGAAGGGGCTCAACTCGCCGTCAGGATAATCCGGCAGTTTTCGTTGAATAAGAGCGCACCGCCACTTCATGGTTTTCCTCAACCACTAAATATTTTTTCAAGGCCTTCACCGCTTGACAGTAATTGACCCGAGCGGCCCCGGCGGTTCCTCCCAACTCCCGGCTAATCTCCTGATAAGAGAGGCCCCGTTCCAGTTTCAGGGTCAGCACTGCCCGCTGCTTGGCGGGCAGGCGCTCCAGGGCGGCGTACAAACGGCTGCGGTCTTCTGCGGCCATGAGGCCTGCCTGGGGGTCGCCCTCCCCTGCCAGGGTCAATTCCTGACTGTCCACCGGGTCGCCGAACTTCTTTTTGCTTTTCAAAAAATTGTAGCATTGGTTGATGGCAATCCGGAACAGCCAGGTGCGGAACTGCGACTGGTGCCGAAACTTCCGGATATGAATATAGGCCTGCATAAAAGTCTGCTGGGCCATATCCTTGGCTTCTTCAGGGTCGCGTACCATGCGGCAAGCCAAATGGTAAATCTCCCGCTGGTAATTCCTGACAAGTTCCTCGAAGGCCGGGAGGTCACCTTCTTGCGCCCGGGCCACGAGGTGAGGTTCAGTCATGTGTTATCCTCACCCGGCTTCACTTAATTAGACCATTAAGAGAAGCAAATGTTAAAGGTTAATTTCTCAAATTGATAAATGATTATAAAATCTTTTTTCAGTCTGAGACCGGATTCAGGCGCCACCGGGGGCGGCGGCGCTATATCTCCATAGTTTAGAGGTGGGTCAAGCAGATGCGTGGTTCAAAGTTCAAGGTTCAAAGATTATAAGGTGCGCTGGTTCGAAAAGTTCGTTATCAGGGTCGGTTAATCTCTTTAGGCGGGCTGGGCACAGGTTGGAAGCCTGTGCTCCCGCTTAATATTAGAAGCTCAGCGGAGGTGTCGTTAGGGAACGTTGGGTGCACGCTATCGGTTCCCTTTCCTTGCACTTATTAATACTATGCAAAAATCTTACCTGAATGCTTCATCTGGCCGGGGGGAAAGAGCTTAATCCCCTGGAACCGGCCCCTGATTGTCCTCCCGGTGATCTTTATAACCGGCTACCAGGGGCACGGTGAGCACCAGGAGCCCCAAAGTCACCACCCCATGCCAGCCAGCCAGGCTGAAGGCCCAGCCGCTCAGGGTGATGCCGCAGGCCCCGCCCAGGTAGTAGAACAAGACATATAGGGAGTTGGCTTTACCCCGGCTGCCGGTGAGACGCCGGTTCAGGGAACCCGCGGCGGCTGAGTGAATGGTGAAAAAGCCGGCACAGACCAGCAAGAGGGCCACCGCGATCACCACCAGGGACTTGATCAGGGTGATGAGCAAGGCCAGGGCGAAAACCAGCGCGCCCCCCATCATGGCGGCCCCATTGCCCACCCGATTGCTGATGCCGCCGGCAATGGGCCCGATGATGATGCCTACAATGTATGATAGGTACAAAAAGGTGATCACATGCACCGACAATGAAAAAGGCGGCCCGGATAAGTAGAAAGGCAGGTAATTGAACCCGGAGGAAAAAACGAAAAAGGCCCCGAAGGCCACCAGAAAATTGCGGCGCAGTTCCCGTCTGCCGAGGATGGCCAGGAAACCCTCGGGGTCCGCGGCTGCCTGCGCCGGGGGTCCACTGGCGGGCAGCCAGCGGACTGCAGCCCCGGCGCTGGCCAGCAGGAATATGGCGGTGGTCACAAAGGCGTAGCGCCAATGCAGGGGCGGATGGATCCAGCCCCCCAAGAGTCGCCCCCCCAAGCCCCCGGCCACCGTGGCGGACACGTAGGAGCCCATGGCCACGTTCAGCCGTTCCAGGGGGAGGGTTCGGGAAAGATAGGCAGCCACACAGGTGGTGAGGGCCGGGATGAACAGACCCTGGAGAAAACGGACGCTCACCAGTACCGAAAAATAAGGGGTGGCGGCGCACACCAGGCCCGCTGCCCCCACCGCCACGGCCCCCACCCCGATAAGCCACTTAATCGGATACCGGTCGGCCAGCCACCCGAAGGGCAGGTTTGCCAGGGCAATCCCCAGGATCACCATTGAGACCGTCAGGGAGGCAGTGGCCGCGCTCACCGCGAATTCCTGCTGGATGACCGGCAGTACCGGCTGGGTGAGGTAAATATTGCTGATGGCCCCGGCCACCAGGGTGAAGATCAGGGCCTGTAGGCGGAAGAAGTTGTTTTCGCTCATGGGGGTCTATGATGGAAAAAATTTTTGAGGGGCGGGCCGGGGGACCGCAGGCCCTTCGCCATTCCGTCAATCTCCCCTCCACAACCCCCCCTTTATTCAGTGCTTAGTAATCAGTAATCAGTACAAGGCGCCCGATTTCTGGTTACCGACTTAAAGGATTGGGGAAGAGGGCGTGGGAGAGGGGCAAGGTCCGCAATGCCTGCCCTCCTGGCCATCAAGGATACAGCCGGTCCAGGAGCCGCGGGAAGGGGATGGCCTCCCGGACGTGTTTTAAGCCGCAGAGCCAACCCACTACCCGCTCGATGCCCATGCCGAAGCCGGCGTGGGGCACGCTGCCGTAGCGCCTGAGGTCCAGATACCACTCCAGGGACTCCTGGGGAAGGTGGTGCTCCTCTATGCGGTTCAAGAGAACCTCCAGGTCCGCTACCCGTTGAGAGCCGCCGATGATCTCGCCATAGCCCTCCGGAGCCAGCATATCCACGCACAGGGCGAGGCGAGGGTCTTCGGGGTCGGCCTCCATGTAGAAGGCCTTGCAACTTAAAGGATAGCGGTGGAGGATGACCGGCCGCTCAAAGAGCTGGGACAGCACGGTCTCTTCATCACCCCCGAAATCCTCCCCCCAAGGCACCTCCATCCCCTTTTCTTTTAGGCGTTCCAGGGCTTCGGCATAGCTCAAGCGGGGGAAGGAGCCGGCGACGACTGCCTCCAGAGGTTGGAGGTCCCGCTCGAGGATGGCCAGTTCCGGCCGGCGGTGGTCCAACACTCGGAGGACCACGGTGCGCACCAGAGCCTCGGCGGTTTTCAGGACGTCTTCGAGGGTGGCAAAGGCCGCTTCGGCCTCCACCATCCAGAATTCCGTGAGGTGGCGTCTGGTTTTGGACTTCTCCGCCCGAAAAGTCGGCCCGAAGCAATAGACCTTGCCCAGGGCCATGGCCGCGGCCTCGAGATAAAGCTGACCGCTTTGGGAGAGAAAGGCCTTGCCCCGGTCCAGGTAGTTGGTCTCGAACAGGGTGGTGGTGCCTTCGCAGGCGGTGGGGGTGAGAATGGGGGTGTCCACCAAGATGAAGCCCTGTTCCTGGAAAAAGTCCCGGCAGGCCCGGGACACTTCATCCCGGATGCGAAGAATGGCCTGCTGGCGGGGAGAGCGCAGCCATAAATGGCGATGGTCCATGAGGAAGCCCACGCCGTGTTCCTTGGGGGCGATGGGATAGTCCTGGGAAGGAAAAAGCGGGGTGAGGCCGGTCACTTCCAACTCAAAGCCCCCCGGAGCCCGGGGCTCGCTCTTTACCAGGCCGCTTACCGTCAGGGAGGATTCCAGAGTCAGGCTATCGAACGCGGCAAAATCCGCGTCCGGCAGCCGGCCCCGCACCAGGACTCCCTGGGCCAGGCCGGTGCCATCCCGGAGGACGACAAACCGCACTTTACCGCTGGAGCGCAAATGTGTGACCCAGCCCCTCAGGGTCACCAATTCTCCCACATATTGACTGAGGGCATGAACGGTGCAAGGGGGAGGGGAGCTGTGGGACTCAGGAGGCATCGGCATTTTCAGGCAGGAAGGCGCCGGAGGGGACTACATCATGATTTTGATGTGAGCTCTGTCCTTCTGGCTCTTAATCCAGTCTTGAAAGGTTTTTTCCATCTCCCGGCGCTGCAAGAAGGCGCGGATTTCCGGGGCCACATCTTCGAAGGAGCGAGCTCGGCCTTCCCGGCGGGCCACCACCTCCACCAAGCGAAAGCCTTGCAGGGTCTCGACGGGGGCTGTTTCCCCGGGTTTGACTTTAGAGAGGAATTGGGCCAGTTCAGGATCCAGATCCCGCTCGGCCACAAATCCCAGTCTCTGAGTCTCGGTGGCACCCGCAGGCAAAGGCATATTCAACATTCTCAAATGGAGCATCTTGCCGCTGGTCTTGGGATATTCCTGTTCATAGAACTGGCGCACCTCGTTGTCGGTCACCACTACCTTGGACCCCGCCACCACGGCCAACAGGCGTTCCTGGGTCATCTGATCGGCCAATTGTTGCTTAAAGCTTTTGAGAGTCATGCCGTTTTTGGCCAACATCCGGCTTAAGGTTTCGTCATCCTGGATGCCGTTCCGTTTCTTGAACTGTTCCAAGGCCTTCTCCACTTCCTTGTCGGAAACGGTGATACCCCGACGTTTGGCCTCCGCCTTGGCCAACTTCTGCATGATGAGAGCGTCCAGGAGTCGCCGCTCCAATTTTTTGCCGCTGCCGGGAGGCAGTTTCGCACCGGGCTGGGATTCAATGGCCTTGGCCATTTGGTCCACTTCGGACTGACTGATGACCTCGTCATTGACCACCGCCACGATACGTTCCACCACTTTGGCGGCTGCGGCGGACCAGAAAAAGCATAACCAAACTCCCAGGAGAAATACTATTTTCCCCCAGCGCTTACTTCTTGCGGACATAACTTTTCCTCTCATTCCCCCTTAACAAATGTTTCCATTTCTTTCAAGCAGTTTTCCAGACCGCTCCAGGAAGGCCCGTCCTCCGGAAGCCTCAGCCGCAGGGTCTGGTCGGGGCTCAGCCGCCATTTTTCCGGCCGCTTTTTTAGGATGGCCAAAAGACGGGCCAGGTCGAGGCGTTCCGGTACCGCCAACTGAAAAACGACAAAGCCGTTTTGAACCTCCAGGCGGCTGACCCCCATTTGCCGGAGCCGTTCCTTGGTGCGCACCACCCAGAGCAGCTCCTGTCCTTCCACCGGGATGGGTCCGAAGCGGTCCTGCAACTCCTCCTCCAGTTCATCAATCATGGCGGGGCTCAGGCGGCCGGAGAGTCGCCGGTACAGGGCCAGGCGCTGCTGAATGTCCGGCACGTAGTCTTCGGGGAGATAGGCCGCTACCGGCAGGCGAATTTCCGGCTCGGGAACCAACTCTTCGGGGGCCTCGCCTTTGAAATGCCGGATGGCCTCCTCCAGAAGTTGCAGGTAAAGCTCATAGCCTACCTCAGCCAGATGACCTGACTGGGCCTGGCCCAGGAGGTTGCCGGCCCCTCTGATTTGCAGGTCGTGGAGCGCGATCTTGAAGCCGCTTCCCAGCTCGGTAAATTCCATGAGGGCCTTTAAGCGCTTTTGGGCCTCCGAGGGCAGCGCCGCTTCTTCCGGCACCAGGAGGTAGGCATAGGCCTGGGCCTGGCTGCGGCCCACCCTACCCCGCAGTTGGTAAAGCTGAGCCAACCCCATGGTGTGGGCCCGATTAATCACAATGGTATTGGCGGCCGGGATATCAAGGCCAGCTTCGATGATGGCGGTGCAGACCAGCACGTCTATCTCGCCCCGCCAGAACCGCACCATGACCTGCTCGAGTTGGCGCTCCGGCATCTGGCCGTGGGCCATGGCCACCCTGGCTTCGGGCACCATTTCCTGGACGTAGCGGACCCAGGTGCCCAGATTGCGGACCCGGTTGTGGACAAAAAAGATCTGGCCCTGACGGGCCAATTCCCGACGGATGGCCGCCTGAATCACCGCCTTTTCGGGCTTGCATAGGTAGGTACGGATGGACCGACGGTTTTCGGGCGGGGTGTTGATGAGGCTCAGTTCCCGCAGGCCCGTCAGGGAGAGCTGCAAGGTGCGGGGAATAGGAGTAGCGGTCAGGGTGAGGACGTCCACCGTGCGGCGCCACTCCTTGAGTTTTTCCTTCTGCTTCACCCCGAACCGTTGTTCTTCATCAATAATAAGGAGCCCCAAATTACGAAAGGTCAGGTCCCGGGACAGGAGACGATGGGTGCCGATGACAATGTCCACTTTCCCTTGGGCCAAGTCGCTGAGGATGCGCTTCTGCTCCGCCGGCGGTTTGAAGCGACTCAAGGTCCTGACTTCCAGGGGATAAGGGGCCAGACGTCGGGCAAAGGTGTCGTAATGCTGCTCGGCCAAAACGGTGGTGGGGACTAGTAAAGCCACCTGGAAACCATCCATGGCGGCTTTGAAGGCCGCGCGCAGGGCCACTTCGGTCTTGCCGTAGCCCACATCGCCGCAGATGAGGCGGTCCATGGGCTTGTCGGTACGCATGTCCTCCAGGACATCCTGAATGGCCTGGAGTTGGTCCCGGGTTTCCTCGAAGGGGAATGTGGCTTCAAATTCCCGGAATGTCGGGTCGGGAGGAGTGAAGGTGTGCCCGGGCAGGACCCGGCGGGCGGCATAAAGCTCCACCAGTTCCCGGGCGATTTTTTCCACCGCCTTTTTGACCTTGGCTTTGGACCGCTCCCAGGCCTTGCCCCCCAGTCTGTCCACCCTGGGGGCCACCCCTTCCACCCCCAGATATTTCTGCACCAAGTGGAGGCGGTCCACCGGGAGGAAGAGACGATCGCCATTTTGATAGGCCAGCTCCAAAAAATCGTTGACGCCGGCGCCGGCTTCCAATTTTACCAGGCCGCGGTAAATACCGATGCCGTGGTCCACATGGACCACAAAATCGCCCTCCTGGAGATCCCCCAGGGAAGTAAGGTACTGGGGCGGGTGGGTTTCCCGGCGGCGGCGGCCCTCGGGCCGGTATCCCAGGGCCTCATCTTCGGTGAGGACGATGAGCCCGCTTGCTAGGAGGCGGAAACCGCCGGACACTTCTCCCACGGTGATTTCCACTAGGCGGGGGGCTTCCCAGTCCGGCAGGGGGTTGACCTCGCAGCTCAGGCCCTCTCCCGCCAACAGTTGGGCCAGGCGCTTGGCCCGGTGCTGATTCAAGGAGACCAGGACCACATGATTACCGTGGTCCTGCCAATCCGCCAGGCGTTGGGCCAGGGCCGGCACCAGGCGGCCGTCTTCACCCCCGGCCTCGGCCAGTTCCTGGGCCAGACCCTCGTTTTTCTCCGTTTGAATAACAAAGCGGCCCGGCCCCTCGGTTTCGCCCAGGGGAAGGACGTGGCACGAAAGGGTGGCGAAGGGGGCCCGTCTTTTTTCCCAGGGGACGTTGTCCAGCCACTCGGAGGGTTCGCCCGCAGCATCGGCAGCCAGTTTTTCCAGGGACTGGGCCAGGTTCAGGGGGTCCCACTCCACGATGAGGGTTTCCGGGGGCAGGTAGTCCCATAAGGTTTGGGTCTCGGGGTAGAATTCCGCCAGGTGCCGCTCGATGCCGGAGAAGTGGATGCCCTCCTGGACGTGGTGCCAAAACCGGGGGTCCCGGCGTTTGCTCCTACCTTGCAAGGCCTGCTCCCGAGCCGCATCGTTCAGAATGACTTCGCTGGCTGGCAATACCACCAGGTCTTCCAGGGAATTTTGGGAGCGTTGGCTGGCCGGGTCAAAGAAACGCAAGGACTCCAGCACGTCTCCCCAAAACTCTAGACGCACCGGGCGGTCGTACAGGGGCGGAAAGAGGTCAATGATGCCACCCCGGACGCTGAATTCCCCCCGGTCCTCCACCAGGGGCCGGCGTTCGTAGCCGCCCTGTTGCAGCCTTTGGAGGAATTCCTGCCGAGGGATCTCTTCCCCGATGACCAGATAGGTCCAGGCGTCTTGGAGACGGTTTTGGGGGGGTAATTTTTCCCGCAGGGCCACGGCGGGAGCCACCAGAAAAAAGGGTTCCCGGGCGGTTAGGGCCAGATAGGCCCCAGCCAGGCGGGCGGCGCTAACCTCGGCATCCAGACCCAGGGGCCGAAAAGTCAGAATTTCGTGGGCCGGAAACCCGCCCAGCAGGGGCCAGGGTCCCGGGGGTTCGGAGACAGCAGCGTCGAAAAAAGTCAGATCTTTGAGAAACACCTCAGCCGAGGCCCCGTTAGGGGTGATCAGGAGGATGGGACAGCGGAGAGTATGGCCCAGACGGCTTAAAACATAGGCCCCGGCCACCGGGTTAAGACCGAAAAGATGCATGTCCCGGTCTCCCCGGCCCAAAGCCTCGGCCACGTCTTGCCACCTGAAGCTGGAGAATTTGCCGTATTCCATAAGGGACGTTGAAGTCAGAAGTCTTTATAAATCTATTTATTATAACCTATTTCAAAACCTAGGTTAGAGGATTTGCCAGGGGCGGGCCGGCCAGGAGCATAGGCAACTTTTTCCGGTACGGGCGCCAGCTTTGCTTAAATTTAATAGTTATTTCAATATATTAAATAATGGCACTTCCTTTGCAGACCATGGGGTCAAGCACACCGGACCTTTTCGGGGCCCAGGAGATAGGACATGGACATTGGTTGGGATATGGCAGCCTACATGGGAGTAAGGGCTTTGCGGGAGCTGGAAGTGGCCAGCCACAATTTGGCCAATGCCAGCACAGTGGGGTTCAAGCGGGTATTGCTCGACAATTGGGAGGTCACCAACCCCCACCTTCTGGGGGCGGGCCAGCCTGAGGCAGCCAATTATGTAGACGTGCGCAGCCGGGATTTGTCCCAGGGCAGTATTCACGAAACCGGCAGTGAAACAGATCTAGCTATTCAGGGACCCGGATATTTCAAGATTGAGACTCCCCAGGGCATTCGCTACACCCGCAACGGCAACTTTTACCTCTCCCCCGACTATCAACTGGTGACCAAAGAAGGCTATGCCGTACTCGGAAAAAATGGCCCCTTAAACCTCGATTCCCGGGACAAATCTTTTGCTTTTGACGGCGAGGGGGGCATCCATATGGACAAGAGCCTCTCCGAGGAAATGTTGATAGTGGATTTTCCTTACCCCCAGGAGCTCCGTCCCCTGGGCCGGACCTATTTCGCGGCCGACCCTGCCGCCGGCGAGGAAAAGGTGGCTGAGGGTTTTCGGCTGGTCCAGGGAGCCATCGAGGAAAGCAACGTGGCCCTGGTGAAAGAGTCCATAGACCTGGTGGACATTCATCGGCGGTATGAAGCTTACATGAAAGTGTTGGAGACCTTCACGGCTCAAGACAAAAAAGTCGTGGAGGAAATCGGGCAGCAAGCCTAAGAAGGATCGAGGAATAAACTATGTTTCGAGGGATGTTTTCCGCGGCCACCGGAATGGGAGCCCAGCAGTTGCGGCTGGACATCATCGCTAACAATTTGGCCAACGTCAACACCACCGGTTTTAAGAAGAACCGAGGCGACTTTGAAGACCTGATGTATCAGACGATCAAGCCGGCAGGGGGGGAGCTTCCCGGGGGCGGCAGTGTCCCCGTCGGTCAGCAGATCGGTCTGGGGGTACGGCCGGTGGGGATTTCCAAGGTCTTTGCCCAGGGAGACTACGTTCACACCGAAAATGAACTGGACCTGGCCATTGAAGGCAAGGGCTTTTTCAAGATCATGAGCAACGGCATCGAGTATTACACCCGGGCGGGCTCCTTCAAAATGGACAAAGACGGCTTCCTCACCACTCCCAACGGCGACCGGCTGCAACCGGAGTTCAGCGTACCCCCGGAGACGGTGTACGTCACCGTGGACAACTACGGGAATATCACCGCTTTCGGCCCGGACGGCGAGCAGTTGTCCACCGGACAGATTCCCCTGTACACCTTTCCCAACCAGGCCGGTCTCTACAGCGTGGGGCGCAATCTTTTTCAGACCACCGAAGCCTCCGGTGACTCCCTGGAAGGCCAGCCGGGGGTCGACGGGGTGGGAACTTTGGCCCAGGGCTACCTGGAGATCTCCAATGTCAACGTGGTGGAGGAGATGGTCAACATGATCATCGCCCAGCGGGCCTATGAACTGAATTCCAAGGCCATCCAAACGGCGGATGCCATGATGGAGAGGGCCTACCACCTGAAGTCGTAAGGAGGGCTGACTATGCGCAGCCGGCGCATGGGTCTTATCTGGCTGATTCTGCTGGGACTTCTCCTCAAAGCGGAACTGGCCCACGGCGCTCTTACCTTTAAGAGCGAGGCCCAGGTGGCCGGGGAATATATCACCCTGGCTCACCTGGCGGATTTTTTCGAAGGTGGTCCTGCCCGCGGCCATTCAGGTGCGGCAGACCGGGGTGTTGTTAAAAGGGGATGAGGTGGCGGCCGCGTTTTGCCGCTATGTCCAACAGCACAATCCCTATCCGCCCAACAACCTGCACATCGAGGTTTTCCCCCTGAAAGAGCCGGTTATCCTCCCGGATCCCCAGGTGACCCTCAAGCCTTTGCCGCCCCGCAATGACAAACTCTTGGGTGAGGTCACCCTGGAAATAGTGGTTTTATATCAAAGCCAGCCCCTCAAGCGCCTCAAGGTGAACGGGATGGTGCGGCTGAAGCGCTCCGTGGTCTGCGCCACGCGGCCCCTGCGAGCTCAGGAAACCATCGGCCCGAAGGATATCCAGCTCTTGCCCCGGGAGGTGACGGGATTGAACGTGGAGGATTTTTTCACCTCTGCCGAGCAGGTGCTGGGCCACATCCTTTCCCGCAGTGTGGGCCCCCAGGAGATCGTCACCAGCCGGCATCTGAGCAACCAACCTCTTATTAAACGGGGTGATGAGGTGACTGTGGTCCTGGATCAGGACGGCCTGGAAATTTCCACCAAAGGGGTGGCCCAGGAACAGGGATATTTAGGGAAATCCATCCGCCTGCAAAACCCGAAAAGCAAAAAGGAGTTTCAGGGGAAGGTGGTCAACGCCAAGACCGTTAAGGTGCAGATATGAAAAGGTATTCCTGTCGCGTTTGGCTTCCGGCGTGGTTAGTTCTGGTCCTGGCCGGCTGCGGTCATCTGTCCATGGCCAAATATGCTCCGGAGGTGCCGATAGACAGCCAACCCTTGCCGCCTACGGCCGTGGTTCAGGAAGGCTCGTTGTGGAACGGCACTCAAACCAACGGGCTGTCAGCGGATAACCGGGCGTCCAGTGTGGGCGATCTGGTCACCATCAGCATCACGGAAACCTCCAAGGCCAGTGAAATCGCCAATACCAATACCAGTAGGGATTCCGGTGTCAAAGTAGGTATTACCTCCCTGCTAGGCCTCAGCTTTCCCATGAAAGCCTTTACCAACAAAGATGTGGTTGTGGACACCGCTTTAGAAGGCACGGTGGGCAACGTTGCGCAAGGTGAGGGTAAGACGGAACGGCAAAGCAGTTTCACCTCCTATCTGACGGCCCGGGTGATCCAGGTGCTTCCCAATAAGAACCTCGCCATCCAGGGACGCCGGAACATGCGCATCAATAATGAGACCGAAATAGTGACCCTAACCGGCATAGTCCGGCCTGATGACATCGACCGCAATAATATGGTGCCCTCCACCAAAGTGGCGGACGCGCGGGTGATGATTTCCGGCGCCGGGGTGGTGTCCGACAAGCAGCGAGTGGGATGGGGCCAGCGCATACTTGATCACGTCTGGCCGTTTTAAGCGGATGGGTAAGGGATGGAACCTAAGCGCCACTTAAATTCTCTTGATCTTTATCCAGGGGTGTGGCTCCGCCAGGGTCTCAGCCTGCTGGCGGCCCTGATCCTGATTTTGGGGCCACTGGCGCAGTCGGCCGCAGCCATTCGCTTGAAGGACATCGCCAATTTTAAAGGGGTAAGACCCAATCAGCTCATCGGCAATGGTCTGGTGGTGGGCCTGAACGGCACTGGCGACGGCAACAATGTGGATTTCAATACCCAGGAATTGGCTAACATGCTCTCCCGCCTGGGTATCAACTCCGCTCGGGACAAGATCAAAGTCAAAAATATAGCAGCCGTAGCAGTAACCGCCCTGCTCCCGCCCTTCGCCCGGGTGGGCTCCAAAATTGACGTGGTGGTGTCCTCCATGGGAGACGCCAAGAGCCTGCAAGGTGGGACCCTGCTGCTGACTCCCCTCAAAGGGGTGGATAGCCAGGTGTATGCCCTGGCCCAGGGGCCGGTGGTGGTGGGCGGCTTTGCCGCCAGCGGCCAGGCCGGGGGCGGGGTCACCAAGAATCATCCCACCGCGGGACGCATCGCCTGCGGGGCCACGGTGGAAAAAGAAATTTCTCTGGATCTCCTGGACAAAGACAATTTCACCCTTTCCCTGCATGAAGCGGATTTCACCACGGCCCAGCGGGCCGTGGCCGCGATCAACAAGGCCCTGGGGGGGAATTACGCCCTGTCCCGGGACGAGGGTACTATAAACGTTAAATTGCCCCCCCTTTACAAAGGTCGGGTGGTACCGCTATTGGCCTCTTTGGAAAACTTAGAGGTCATCCCCGACAGTGTAGCCAAAGTGATCATGGACGAACGCAACGGCACCGTGGTCATGGGGTCCAATGTCAGGATTTCCACGGTGGCCATTGCCCACGGCAACCTTATGGTGCGGATCAAGGAAAAACCCCGGATTTCACAGCCCTTGCCCTTCTCCGAGGGGCAGACCGCCGTGGTCCCGGACAGCACCGTCACAGTCAGGGAAGGGGAAAACCGCCTCATGGTAATGCCGGAAGGGGTGAGCATCGGCCAGGTGGTGCAGGCCCTCAACGCCATCGGCGTAACGCCCCGGGACCTCATCACCATCCTGCAGGCCATCAAGGCGGCCGGGGCCCTGCAGGCGGAATTGGAGATTATCTAGGAACGGCTCATGATATCGAACCTAATGCCTCAGCACCCTTTAACCTCAACCCACTCCCAAGGAGTGAGTTCGGATAATACCCTTATTGATAAAAGCGGCAGATTTAACCGATTGCAACCTGCCTTCCAGAAACAACTCAAGGAATTGGCTGAGGATTTCTATGAGACCTACCAGACACCCTTGATATTAACCGATACTTACAGAACCAAAGCTGAACAAGCTCAGGCACATCTGGAAAAACCTGATTTGGCCTTGCCGGCAAATCACTCGCATGCCATGCATCCCCGAGGACTTGCCGTGGATGTGGATCAGAAGCAAGCCGAGAAAATAACCCCAGAGATGCTGGATGAAAATGGACTGCATTTACCGGCGTTATCCAAAGGGGAAACCTGGCACATTGAACCAAAATTCAGATCATTTGCCGGTTTAAGGCCATCTTCTCCAAGGTCTTTAAGGACTGAGCCATTAAAACAACAAACCCAACTGTCCGAGCCCTTGAGTCTGCTGCAGCAGTATGGCTTGAACAAAGGGGGAGCCACCGATGAGCATCGCCGCCTCCAGGCCGCTATTGAAGTGGAAGCCATTTTCCTGGGGCAGCTCTTGGAGATAATGCGGCGGTCCATGGTTGATTCCGTCGGCTCCAGCCCCAAGGGTCTCAAAGGTTATTTAAGTATAGCCAACCAGCAGCTGGCACGGGCTTTGGCCGCCGGCGGCGGACTGGGGCTGGCCTCCGAAATACTCCAGAATCTGGCCCCTTTGGAGTCTCCATCTCAAAAGGAGAATCACCATGCAGGAAATCTCCTCAAGCCTGGGGGGACTGACCCCCCAGGAGCTGATCCAGCTGTATCAAAAACTCTTTGATTGCTTGGAAAAAGAATGGCAGGCCCTAATCACCTCCCAAGAAGATGCCATTCTGACACTGGCCGCCGAAAAAGAGCACATCCTGGAAAAAATCGCCGGGGGGAACCCAATCCAGCCCAGCGGGCCGGAAGCCGAGGAGTTGCAGCGCTGGCGCCATCAGGTGGCCGACGCTCAATCCCGCAACCAACGCCTCATTGTGGCGGCGCTGGAAACGATCCAGGATTTCTTGAGGTACCTGCAGTCCGCCCCTCCGGGAATCTATCACGCGGCCGGTAAGGTGGAAGCCACCCCGGGAAACTCATTTTTTCATCGACAGGCTTAAAGAGGCAAAAGCCACCAACCACGAGCGGATTGAATGTCAGGCATATCCAGTATTCTACAAATCGCCACCAAGGCTTTGCTGGCCGAGCAGTTGGGAGTGGAAGTCACCGGCCACAATATAGCCAATGTCAATACGGAGGGCTATTCCCGCCAACGGGTCAATTTGGTCACGGCCACACCGGTGCCCTCTTCCTATGGTCCCCTGGGCACGGGGGTCGACGTCCGAGGGATCGAGCGGGCCTTTGATCCTTTTGTCACCGCCCGCTTGAATGATAAAAACTCGGTACTGTCCTATTACCAGACCCGCTCGGACGTGTTGGAGCAAATAGCCACCTACTTCAACGAGACCCAGGACGGGGGCCTGAACGAGCTGTTTTCCCAATTCTTTGCGGCCTTAAACGACCTGGCGGACAATCCCACCGGGGCCGGAGAACGTCAAGCCCTGCTCTACCAAAGCCTGAGCTTATGTGACGCCTTTAACTCCCGGGCCAACCAACTGGTTCAGGAGCGGGCTAATCTCCTCCAGCAAATCAGCCCCACCATCGAAGAAATTAACAGCTATGCGGCGAACATTGCTCAACTTACCCGGGAGATTGTGGAATCAGAAGCGGATGGGCAAAACGCCAATGATTTAAGGGACCAGCGAGAATTGGAGGTTTCCCGGCTGTCCGAGCTCATCGACGTACAAACCTATACCACCGGCGACGGCACTCTGAGTGTCGCCTTGCCCAACGGGCTCCCCCTGGTTCAGGGAGTGGTTTCCTTTGACCTGACTTACCAAATAAGCGCGCCCGATACCGTGGAATTGATCTGGCAAGGACCGGGGGGAATCACCGAACAAATTGATACCAGTATCCTCAGCAGCGGCGAACTTACCGCGCTCATCCAAACCCGGGATGAAGTTATTCACAGGTATCAGCAAGAATTGGACCAACTGGCCAAAAATCTCATCATCGCCGTCAACGACCAGCACAGCCAGGGGGTGGGCCTGGAGTTATTTTCCCAGACTAAGGGCACCTACCAGGTCAGCGATCCGGCTGTGGCTATGTCCACTTCCCTTCCCTTGGGTAACCAGATCGTCGTGGGCACTTTACAAATATCCGTGGACCGGGACGGCGAGCCCCTGGTGATGGACACCATTGCCATAGACCCAAGCTTATCCCTGAACGACCTGGTGGTGAGCATCAACACCCATCCGATTTTGAGCACCTACCTCACCGCCTCTGTTGAAGATAACTCCTTAAAAATAGAAACTAATTTAGCTTCTGACATCTTCGGCTTCGCCGGGGACGACAGCCATGTCCTCACAGCCTTGGGAGTCAACACCTATTTCACCGGCGATAAAGCCTATACTTTAGGAGTCAATGCTTGGGTATTAAACGATCCGGATCTGGTGGCGGCGGGACAAATTGACGCCACCGGAGAGCACGCCGTGGGGGATAACCGCAATGCCCTGGCCCTGGCGGACCTGGAAGACACACCAGTGGGGACGGGCGGTCTGACCTTGGGGGAAGCATATCAGAGCCTGGTTATGTCTTTGGGTTTAGAGGCCCAGGAAGCGGGAAACCAGGAAACTTTTTATCAAGGTTTGGTGGAGCAACTCTCCCAAATGCGGGATGCGTTCTCGGGAGTATCTCTGGACGAGGAATTGACCAACCTGGTGAAATTCCAGCGAGCCTATCAGGCCGCAGCCCGGCTGGTGAGTGTGGCGGATGAGCTCTATCAAACCCTGTTATCTATAAAGAAATAAGGAGTCCCTGCCGTGCGAGTGACCATGTCCACCATTTATACCAGTATTCAAAGTAACTTACAGCGTTTGGCAGAGGATTTGCAAATGATAAATGCAAGCATGGCCTCTGGCAAGAAATATCAGAGTATCAACGACAGTCCCGTGGACGTGGGGGCCATCCTGGGATTGACGCAGGAAGAAAGCCAGATGGTGCAGTATGACAGGAACCTTGATACCGCCAAGAGCTGGTTGAGCACAACCCTGTCAGCGTTACAGAATATTACTGACATGGTCCAGACCAGTATGGCTTTGGCCAATCAGATGGCCACGGGGACGTATAACGCCTCTCAGCGCCAGGCTGCGGCCCAGCAGATTCAGGGATGTATCGAGGAAATCATGCAAGTGGGGAACACCGAACTGGAGGGACAACATATCCTGGCGGGTTATTCCACCGATAGTCCTCCCTTTGTGGAGGGAGCCTGGGCGGTGCAGTCCCCGGTAATGTATTTACAGTCCGGCTCTACCGGGACCGCCATGCCCGGAGGGACCTATACCGGTGACGCCAGCCGCACCTATCTGGTGGAGGTGGTATCCGGAGGCGGAACCGGGGTGGGCACGTATCGGGTTTCGGTTAATGGCGGCCAAACCTGGACCACCCCGGCCGTCATCCCAGCCGGTCCGGTGGCTTTAGGGGACGGGGTGGAAGTGACCATGGGGGGCACCTGGGTGGCAGGGGACATTTTTAGTATTTCGGTTTATCGGCCGATTGAATATCAGGGGGATACCCACGACATTGAAATCGCCATAGGATCGCAAAGTCGCCTAGTGGTCAATGAAATCGGCAGTGAAGCCATAGGTGGCGATCTGGGAAGTAATGATCTTTTCCAAATCCTGGCACAACTCAAAGGCAGCCTGGAGGCTAATGATTCCGAAGAGGTGGGGGCCTCCTTGGAAAGATTGCGCGCTTACGAGTCGCATATCACCTCAATTTTGGCCGGCCTGGGGGCTTCTTTGGATAGAGTCGCCATGAAAGAGAACATTTCTGGCTATCTTAAGGATGAACTCACCAAGCAAATCAGCGACCGGGGCGATACTGACCTGGTGGCCGCAGCCAATCTCTTGTCGGCCAAAGAGACGGCCTACCAGGCGGCGCTCCTCTCATCCTCCAAGGTCATGGAGATGAGCCTAATGGACTATTTATAAAAATTTGACAGAAATCCGGCCTGGCGGAAATGTGAAGGCCGCCATCTTGAGGATAAGGAGGTTTTTTTACTGATTGGCTGAGGCTGGGGGTACGGTCTTTTAATCCAACCCATCGGGAACCAGGAAGGTAACCTTGCTGATTTTAACCAGAAAATCCGGCGAAGGCCTCTTCATCGGAGATGACATCCGCATAACGATCCTTGAGATTCGCGGTAAGCAAATCAGGCTGGGCATCGAGGCCCCTACCAGCGTGGTCGTCCTCCGGGAAGAAATCTATCGACGCATTCAAGAAGAGAACCTTCAGGCTGCGGGGACTCGGGATATAGACGTCACAGAGGTCGCCCAGCTGTGGAAACGGGAATAAGAATCATGGCCTCCAATCTGCAGACCACATCTCCTGACCCGGGTGGCTTCCCTGTCAAGATCCGAAATTTCGGTTCCATAAACGTGCGGCCGGACCAGATCATTTTCCTGCAGCCAGGCCTCTTGGGTTTTTCCCGGTATCACCGCTATGTCCTGATTGAGCATCATCGAGAAGCCCCTTTTCTGTGGCTGCAGTGCCTGGACAAACCGGACCTGGCCTTTGTGGTCATCGACCCCCGCTGTCTCCTGTCTGACTTTCAACCTACCCTCCTTACCAAAGTTATGCAGGAGCTGGAGGTGGAACGTCCCGAAGATTTTAAGATTTTAGTGATCTTGACCATCCCCCCGGGCAAGCCTCAGGAAATGACGGCCAACTTGATGGGGCCGGTGGTTATTAATCTAAGGACCCGCCAGGGCAGGCAATTGATTTTGGAAGATACCCACTAAAGCCACAAGCACCGAGTGCTGCCCGGATAAGTTCAAAGTTCAAAGTTCGGGTGTAAAGTGAATATAGGATGCGCTTTTCGTACCATGATGGCAGGCGGCACGCCTGCCCTACCAACCTTTTATACCAAGTTGCCATCAAACCTGTAAAATTTGAAACGTGGTCCCGTAGGGGCGGGGTCTCCCCGCCCGGCATTGGTGAGGCAACCTTTTTTTCGGGCGGGGTGACCCCGCCCCTACCTGTTTGATGGCAACTTGGAATTAATGATTTTGGGAGAGCCGCCGGCTCATGACTGACCGCTTGAAAAAATGTAAAAGGCGGGATGCGCTGCGCTTTATCGTCCTACGGCCCTGCGGCACTAAACACGTAGGGGCGGGTTTCAAACCCGCCCTGTTTTTTATAGGGCGGCCCGTGGCGCCGCCTGGTGTGCACGGCACGCCCTATAACTGCGCACCATGAGTTGATCCTGCGAGAAGTTACCCTTCAGTCGGGGGACAGCCCCTACCACGACCAAGCACAGGTGAGTCCACCTGTGCCACCAGGTCTTTTCATGGTTTTGAGAGAGCTACTGGCTCATGAGTGACTGCCCTCAATAAAAAAGGCGGTCCCAGGAGGACCGCCCAGAGGAGAAGGAGAAAAGTCATTACATCGGCTTAGTCTCCAGGGTGACCTCATCACCCAAAAATTTCCATGGTGAAAGGCTGGCCACCGGAGAGCCGGTATCATATTCAAAAAACTCTTTCACCAGCGCGTTGCCCTTCTTATAAAGAACCCTTAGCGGAATATCCGCCGGGCAGGCTTCTTCACAGAGGCCGCAATCGATGCAACGCCCGGCCATGTGAATGGCCCGCACCAACTGAAAAATGCAATCAGGGGGCACTTTGCCGGTACTCATGAGTTCGGGGTGTTCCAGACTGCATTCCTTGCAGAAGCACATGGGACAGACATCCCGGCAGCCGTAGCACTTGACACAGCGGGCGAAGTGACCCAACCACTCCTGCAAGGCGTCGGTGGAGGTTAGATCTTCCACCCGGGAAACCCGCAGGCTTTTTTCCACCGGCTGACATTTTTCACCGTAGTCGATCACCGAAGCCCAAGGCCCGAAGCATTCACAATAATCCGCTTGCTCCTGGGGGCAGGCGATGCCCACAAGCACCACTTTTTCCGGATCGAGCTGGCCCCATTTGTAGAGCTCATTCAAGCCCCGTTCGTCACAGCCCCTCACCTGGATTGCAAAGGTGGCATCAGGGTCATTAACCGCTAACACCTGCAGCAATTTATCCAAAGGATAGCGGGCGTTCCCTGGCGCCACCACGGACTCCGCCAATTCCTCCGGATTGTCCGGGGTGAAAAGGTAGGGTAACGAGTGTCCTTCCACCATTTTGTATCCCAGATAACCCGCCACCTTTCCTTCTTTAAATAGTTTTTCGACTTTTTTCCGGATATTGTCCATCGAGTCATTCCTCTAACTGATTCTCAACTCAAGCGGCCTGTTTGGCAGGTTTGAGGGGAGAAGGTCCCATTTTCCTGATTTTTTCAGTAAAGTCCCGCACAGTTTGCGCCAACTTGGGGCCTTCCGCGGCGGAAATCCATTCCAGGTGGAGGCGACCCGGCTCAACCCCAGTGAACTTCAGAAGCTCCTGGAGAAAGCTGATGCGCTTGATGGTCATGTAATTGCCCCGGAGATAATGGCAGTCCCCAATGTGGCAGCCGCCGATGAGGACGCCGTCGGCCCCCTTTTGAAAAGCCCGCAGCACATGATGAGGCGAAACCGTACCGGAGCACATCACCCGGATAACTCGGATGTTGGGCGGGTATTGCAAACGGCTCACCCCCGCCAGGTCGGCCCCGGCGTAGGTGCACCAGTTACAGAAAAACCCCAGAATTTTCGGTTCGAACTTCTTCTCAGACATAGCGGTTTCCTGTTTTTCCTCGGTTTAACTGAACTTACGCTCCCGCGGCCTCCTCCATTTCCTCTTCCAGTTCTTTGAGGGCCTCGTCCACTTGGGAGTAGATCTGCTTATGGCTGAAGCCGAACAAGGTGATGCATTCAGAAGGACAATTGGCCGCACAGGTGCCACAACCTTTACACAAGGCCTGGTTAACCTCGCACACATCCTCATCCGGTACATATTCAATGGCGCCGAAGGGACAGACTCCCACACAAGCCTGACAGCCCACACAGGTATCGGCATCGATCTCGGCCACCACCCCACCGGCCCGGATGGCATCCTGGGCCAGCACCACCGAAGCCCGTCCCGCAGCCGCTTTGGCCTGGGCAATGGCTTCGTCAATGGGCTTGGGAAAGTGGGCCAAGCCAGCAATAAAAACCCCGTCAGTGGCAAAGTCCACCGGCCGGAGTTTCATATGGGCTTCCAGGAAAAAGCCGTCATTGGTCAAGGGCACCTTGAACAACTGGGCCAGTCTCTCTTGCTCTTTGACAATGATGGCCGAGGCCAAACCCAAGATATCGGCTTCCAGGGTTATCGGGAAGCCCAAGATGGGATCGCGTACCATCACCTTAAGCCGGCCATCGGCAAGCTGCTCCACTTGCGGGGCGTTCTCCAGATCAAAGCGGATAAAGATAACGCCTTTTTCCCGGGCCTTTTTGTAGAGGTTTTCCCGCGAGCCATAGGTCCGCAGATCTCGGTAAAGAATGAAGACATCCATGTCCGGGTTCATCTCTTTGAGTTGAATGGCATTTTCCACCGAGTGGGTGCAGCAGACCCGGCTGCAGTAGGGCCGCTCCGGGATGCGGGAACCTACGCACTGAATGAAAACCACAGTTTTGGCCTCGGTTAATAAGGGGTTTTTCTCCCGGAAAGCCTGGTCCAATTCCAGGGAAAGCATTACTCGTGGATTTTCGCCGTAGAAATATTCCTGCGGTTTATAAGAATGGGCCCCGATGGCGATGATGACGGCGCCATGATCCACATCCACTTCCCGGCCTTCGGTGGCGATGGTGGAGGTGAAGTTGCCCACAAAGCCTTTGACATTAGTAACGCCGGAATTGAGATGGACTTCGATGAGGGAGTGGTTTTGCACCTTCTCCACCAAGTCATCCAGGTATGGTTTGATGGGCTCGCCCAGCCAGGTTTGGTTGAGTTTCCGGGCATGGCCGCCCAAAAAGTCCTTCTTTTCCACCAGATGCACCTGGTAGCCCTGATCGGCCAAACCGAGAGCGGCTTCCATGCCGGCCACCCCGCCCCCGACAACCAGACCGGCCTTGGTCACCGGAAGATCAAACTCCCGCAACGGCGGCTGGAAGGCAGCGGAAGCAATGGCCATGCGCACCTGGTCCTTGGCCCGCTGGGTGGCGGCTTCAGGTTCGTTCATATGCACCCAGGCGCCCTGGTCACGGATGTTGGCCATTTGGAAAAGATACTTGTTCAGGCCGGCCTCTTTAATGGTCTCCTGGAAGGTGGGTTCATGAGTGCGGGGGGTGCAGGAGGCCACCACCACCCGGTTCAGATTGTGCTCCCTGATGCGATCCTTGATCAGTCCCTGGGCATCCTGGGAGCAAGCGAACAGGGTATCCTCGACAAACTCCACATGGGGAAGAGTCTGGGCATAATCCCGGACCGCTGGCACGTTCACCGTGCCGGCAATGTTGATGCCACAATGACAGACAAAAACGCCGATGCGGGGTTCTTCCTGGGAAACATCCCGCTCTTCGAACACGGGTTTCTTCCGGGCCAGAGAGAAACGCACCGGGGCAAGCAATTCGCTGGCCGCGGCTGAGGCCGCCGAGGCCTCCATGACCGACTGGGGAATATCCTTGGGTCCCTGGAAGGCGCCGCAGACATAGATGCCCGGTTTGCTGGTAGTTACCGGGGTGAAGGAACTGGTTTGAGCAAAGCGATCAGAATTTATGTCGATGCCCAGGGTACCGGCAAGTTTCATGGCCCCGGGTGAGGTCTCCAGGCCCACGGACAGCACCACCAAATCAAAGATCTCGGTGTTAATGGCACCGTCTTCCCGGATGTAGGTAATGGCCAGATCATCAGTTCCCGGCACCGGGTCCACGGTGTGCACCCGGGAGCGGATGAAGCGTATTCCCTGCTCATCCTGGGCGCGCCAGTAGTATTTTTCGAATTCTTTGCCATGGGTGCGCATGTCCATGTAGAAAATGGCGGCGTCCAAGGGGTCGTGACTGTGCTCCTTGGCGATCACCGCCTCCTTGATGGCGTACATGCAACACACGGCTGAGCAGTAGCTGTTGTCACAGTGGTTCAAGTCCCTGGAGCCCACGCATTGGAGCCAGGCAATCTTGGTGGGCTCTCTATGGTCCGAAGGACGGACCAGATGGCCCTGGAACGGACCGGCGGCAGCCAGAATCCGCTCAAACTCCATGCCGGTGATGACATTGGGGTAGTTAGCGTAGTGATAGGCGCTGTATTGTGTGGGATCAAAGGCTTTAAAGCCTGGAGCCAAAATCACCGCACCAACCGGGATGTCCCGGTCTTGATCCGCTTGGGAGAAATCCACGGCGCCGGTGGGGCAGAACTTTTCGCACGCTTTACACTTGCCACCCTTCAAAAAATAGAGGCACTGAGCCTTGTCAATGGAGTACTTCGGAGGCACTGCTTGGGAATAACTCAGATGGGCGGCCTTGCGAGTGCCCAACCCCTCATTGAATGCATCCGGGACCTTCTTCGGGCATTTTTCGGCACAAACCCCGCAGGCAATGCACTTTTCCATGTCAATATAGCGCGCCATCTCGCGCACGCTGACGGAGAAATTGCCCGGTTCGCCGCTGATGCCCACCACCTGAGCCGGGGCATGAATTTCTATGTTGATGTGCCGGCCGACCTCGACCAGCTTGGGCGAGATAATTCACATGGCACAGTCATTGGTGGGGAAGGTCTTGTCGAGCTGCGACATAACCCCACCAATGGCCGGCTTTTCCTCAACCAGGTGCACGAAATATCCAGCATTGGCAAGATCCAAGGCGGCCTGCATACCGGCGATGCCACCACCGACCACCATTACGGCTCCTACTTGCTGGCCTTTGAATCTTTCATTTGTCATAAGAGCTCCACCTCAAAGGATTATCTACACCTAATTATAACCATGGTTTGTGAATATTTCAACAATCTTCGGCGCATCTCTGTTATGCTCAAAAGCTCATAAACCCCTTTATAGAGCATGGGGGGCCAAAGCGTCAAGAAAAAATCGGCGGCGTGGGTATTAGCCTTTTTGCTTCATGAACTTTTCAAAATATACGCCAACTTATTGAAATATAACAGTAAAATAAAAAGCATAAAAACACAGAGTGTTTTTTACACGGGCTGGAAAGCCTGTGCCACCAAATTCTTGGCAATATGACGGATAATCCGGGTTAGAGTGAAATTCTCCGGAGGGTTTCCTTTTTGTTTAACATTGGTTTAACAGTAGAGTAAGATTTTTCTTCGGTCACTGATAAATTAAGTTGACTTTACCTCAGAGGTCCTTATACTTAGAGTAAATTTATTGCACAAGCGGCTTTTTCCATCAGTCCTGAATAAAGTGGAAAGCCGAGGATTAACTTCAAAAAGGAGGAGGAAAAATATGCGGTCGAAACTGGTGGTTGGTTTCATCCTGGTTGTGGTTGCATTGATGTTTCTTGCTTCCGGGGCCATGGCTGCGAAACTGTTATGCGTATCCGACAAAAATCTCAAAGGGCAAGATACCGTAGCTTCCTGCTTGGCCAAAGGGGAGAAGTTTGCGGTTGTGGATGACTATGGTCTTGTCCGCATCTTGACTCCGGAAGAAGTGGCCTTGACCAAAGCCTTTAATCCGAAAGCTTTTCAAGCTCGGGCGTTTGGCCTCAAGTATCAGGCAGAGGCTCCTCCGATTCCGCCTATGCCAAGAATTCCCGAGCCCTAAGTCTTTTGCACATTGCAAGAGCAAGACCCGAAAACAAATTCGGACACATATAAAGCCCTCAAATCTGATTTGAGGGCTTTTTTATTCGACCACCTTGGGGGTCTCGATTTTCACCGGTATGAGCAAATTGTCCCAACCTTGTCGAAGGCTGAGGCCCTGCGAGTGGCTCAGCAAACTGGTAAGAAACCACTCCTGGCTGCCGTCGGGCCGGGTTAAGAGCTGGAACCGGGCCACGGAGAGGACCGGTTTGGCCGCCGGGTCTTTGGGGTTGATAAGGAGCACATAGGCCAACCGGGTATCGGGCGCAGCCGGCTGGTACCAGCCGTAGAACTCTTTGACCTGGCAATAATTGGGGTTCCAATGGTCCAAGGTGTGGCGGGCTTCCGCCGTAGTCAGGGGCGGGGCGGGGGAAAAGGGCAGGTTGCAGCCCATAATCAGACTTAGCAGCAGACAACACAGCACACTTGGCACCTTTTCTCCATAATTCATGGCCAACTCCTCCCTGTCAGGCCGTTGACGAACAAGGGACCACCCTTTCCTGCCTGATCCTGCAGTCGTCCCCTTCCGGTCAATCTTATTTCAAGGACTTGGGTTCCTCCCCCACGTTGAAAATCAAAGGCAGACCATCCTTGCCGCCGATGATTACCACTTTGGCATTGGTGGACTCGGCGAGATGAGAGGTGGCTTCGATGCCCTTCCAACGCAGGAGCTGGTCGGAAATTCCCTGGGAAACGATGCGCTGGAAGTTCTGAATCCCCTGAGCTTCGATGCACTTGCGTTCGGCCTCCTGTTTTTCCTTGGCTAACACAAAACGCATCCTCTGGGCCTCCTGTTCCGCCGCCAGTTTGGAGTTGATGGCCTCCACCACCGAGGCAGGCAACTGGATGCGCGGTAAGGTTGGATTTGGGGAAATTTTTGCCCAAGGATGATCAGGGCTAAGGCGACAAAAATGCCGATGAGGATAAATGACATAAGTTATCTCTTCCTTCCCGTTCTTGCTGCTACTCTTTAAAATAGCTGATGGGCCGGGGGTTGCCAAGGCCAAAAGGCGGCCGCCCTTGCGGGGCGCACTTCTTGCAATTCTCATGGGCAAGAAGAGCCCTGCCTTGCAGCCAGGGAGGAAATTCGGCAACCCGGAAGCAGAGGCCAATATAAACTTTACTGAAGGAAGAGGTCACATGAGTCCGGCAGTGAAAACCCTGGGAATCCTTTGGCTCATTGGCATTCTGGCAGGAGGGTTGGGCTGTGTCCATTGGCAATATGATCTTGATCCGGCTCCCTCCTGGAATCCCACGGGGCTCGCCACCCCTCGAATCATCACCGCGGACAATATTTTCGTCCACCCCCATAGCGCCAACCTGCGGATGAGCCGGGCCGGAGTGTTGATATTTCGGACCGCGCCAGACTTTGCGGAGGTGGGGCCGGCTTTTACCAGGATTTTTCACCAGGAACTACAGGCCAAGCGGACCTTTGCCGAAGTGGTGTACATTCCGGAGATCTATAGCACCAAGGAAGATGCCATGTCCTTGGCCAAACGCCATAACCTGGACCTGTTAGTGCTGGGAGAGGTGCCCTACTACCTGGACGGCGGCACGGTGGCCAATTCCGGCCTGCAGGTAGACCTGAAAGTAATTGATGCCAAAAGTGGTCAACTGTTGTGGAGTATCTCGGGCAGCATCAAAGCCGTACGCCGGCCCATCATTGACCTTTGGGTAGTGGAAACCCGACCCTACCCCACCCCGCCCATGGGAGTCCTGGCCGCGCGCCTGGCCGCCAAAATGGCCGAGACCCTGGAACGGGGAGGGCCGCCACCGCCACCCACCGGACTGGCGTCTGTGTTTCCTAAATTTAACGGGGATTAAGAAGCTGACTGCGGGACCGGCCGACGTTGGCGAACACCGCCTGGAAGTCCCGGTAAAGACGCTTGTTGTCCCGGCGGCGATGGCATTTCTTGAGGTAGGTCTTGGGGTCCGGGTTCTCCGGAAGTAAATCGATGCCCTCCCAGCCTCCGGGACGGGGATAGGCATAATAAGGATATTGTTTGGGAACACCCCGGACATAAATCACCTGGGGCACCACCCACTCCAGTCTGGCCAAATACAAGCGATGCATGCCGTCATTGATAAGGAGCGCCACCCTCCCGTCCGCCTCGATTGATTCCTCCACCACGGGGGGATAGACATCGTAGCGCTCCTCAACACCGTCCGCCCCCCTGACCGTATAGGTTACAAAGCCGTCCAAGCCGAACAAGTCCACACCATGCTCGGCCAGGCTCCAGCGCAGCTCTTGAACTTTTCTGAGCTCAGCCAACCAGACGTAATTCTGGGTGGGGGCCAGATGATCGGTGTGCAGGCGCTCCAGGCTGAGGAGGGCCTCAGCATAAATTTGAATCTCGGGTTGATGTAACAAAGGCACCTGGCGGAGACGGTCCAAGAGTTCCTGGGGAGAGTGCCGGGTCAGCTCGATAATGTCCATATCTCTTGACAATTACAGTGCCAAATTTTTCAACTTTTGAATAATTCGGCACAATATATCATGATTTTGGGGAATGCCACGGAGAAAAACAACGAGTTCCTGGAAAACATCTGGAGAGGGTGTTTGGCAACAATCTCAAATTGAGAAAGAGGGGTGGAGCAGAAAACCAATAATCGAGAAAAAAGGAAAGGGCGGCAGCTGCTGGTCATGGCAGCCGCCGCAGCTTACCAGAGCTGTTAACAGCGTCCTCGGACAAAGCGGCTGGCAGGTCCCAGAAGAAAGGGGCCGAACCAATCCTGGATGATAAAACCGCGGGTGGGTTCGGTAGATATGCTTTCCTGTTCCCCCTGTTCAGCCGATTCTCCCAGGAGCAGCACCGAGGTCTGGGAGAGCTTGTCCCCGGTCAAATTGCCAGCCGCCCACGCAGCAAAAAATCCGTCATCACCTATGTATGCCATGGTTCCATCCTGACCATTGGGGTTGCAATAAGCGTTCCAGTTTAGGAAGGGGCAGCTAAACGTCGTTCTTAAGCCAGTCTTCCAGGGGACAACCGGCGCAACGGGGTTGGGGGCGGCAAAACTCTTTGGCACAGCGCACCAGCAGGGCGTGAAATTCCTGGTACAGGGGCACATCCGCGGGGAGGCGGTCCATGAACAGCCGGCGAAGTTCCTCGTAGGAACAAGGCTCCGCCACCAAACCATGGCGGCTTAAAATCCGAAAAGTATAAGCATCCACCACGAAGGTGGGTTTATGGAGGGCATACAACAGGATGCTGTCCGCGGTTTCCGGGCCGATGCCGTGGAGGCCGAGCAATTCGGCCCGCAGGGGCTCTAATTCCTCTAGGGCCATTTTGTCCATGGAATTCTCAAAGTGAGCCGCGAAAAAATCCAAAAAATTTTTCACCCTGCGAGCCTTGAGGTTGTAGTAACCGGCGGGCCGGAACCGGTGAGCCAGCTCGGCTTCGGGAAGCTGCCCCAGCAGGTCGGCGTCAAGAATGCCCTCAGTTTTCAGCGCCGCCATGACCCGGGCGACATTCTGCCAGTTGGTGTTCTGAGTGAGAATTGCCCCCAAGGCCACCTCAAAAGGGGTATCCCCCGGCCACCAGCCCTGGGGGCCAAACGTGTCAAATAACTGACGATATAGCGCCAGCAATCGGTCTATTAAGAGTGATGCTGCCATAACTCTACAATCCACCCTCCCCCAGACCCCCTCCCATCAAAGGGAGGGGGCTTTTTAAAACCCCTAGGCCAATCCCTCGAGGTACGGTGCAGGATAAAATTGAAGCTATGTTTCAGAGCAAAGAGAATAATCAATGCCCCATTATACTGGCTTTCCGGAAAAATGGTGAGTTTGGGAGAAAGGCAGCCAGGCGCAAGGGATCTTAATGATCTCTTTACAAAAAGGACCTTTTTGGGTCTGGGAGCGCTTTAACCATTTTTTTACTCCGGCCCTTGTGATAGAATGGCGCACTAATGATTTAATCGCCCTGACCCCCGGTGACACATCACAGCGCCATCAGGATCCGACCTTGGGCAAAAAAGTCACTTTTCAGCCATACGACATCACCATTGAAGTCGAAGAAGGGGAAAACCTGCTCAGAGCCGCGTTACGGGCCGGGGTGCATATCAACGCCTCTTGCGGGGGTGAGGGTGTCTGCGGCAAATGCCGGGTTATTCTGGAGGAGGGGGAGACCGAATGTCCTGACAGCACCCTCCTCAGTCGGGACGAGCTGAGCCTGGGGTACCGCCAGGCCTGCCAATGTCGGGTGGTATCCGATATCGTGGTGCGCATCCCACCCGAGTCCCTGCTGGATAAAAAGACCATCACCCGCCGGCGGGCCGGCGTTGCTCTCCGCCCCAGCCCCATAGATGTGGCGGTCCTTAAAGAAGAAGGGTTATACGATCCCGCTTTCCAGAAAAAATTCCTCAAGCTCTCTCCCGCCACCCTAAGTGACAATGTCTGTGACCTGTCCCGCCTGGAACAAGGCCTGAACCGCCAGCTTGGCCTGAAAAATCTGACGCTGGATTTTCTGCTGACCCGCAAACTGGCCAGGATCATGCGCCAGGAGGACTTCCAGGTGTCCACCACCCTGGATTTCGCCCAGCGGCGTTCCCGCAATCCCCGTCTCGTCAACATCGAACCCGGGGACACCACCGGCCGACATTTCGCTTTGGCAGTGGATATCGGCACCACCACTGTCTGGGTACAACTTCTGGATCTGGCCCAGGGCGAGATTGTCGGGCAGGCGGCGGATTACAACGGCCAGTTGAGCTATGGCGACGATGTCATTTCCCGCATGGTTTACTGCCAGAAAGAAGGTGGCCTGGAGACTCTCCAGAAGGCGGTGGTCACCACCATCAACAAAGTCATTCACGGCCTGCTCAAACGACACCGCCTCACGGTGGACGAGATTTCACACCTCACCGTGGCCGGCAACACCACCATGACCCACCTCTTTTACAGTATCGACCCCAAACACATCCGTCTGGCCCCGTATACCCCCACGGCCTGTCATGTTCCTCCGGTGCGAGCCCGCCATTTGGGGCTGGAATTACCGGAGTATGTCTTCATTTACAGCGTGAGCTCCGTGTCCAGCTATGTGGGGGGCGATATTGTCTCCGGAGTTCTGGCCTCGGGGATCTACAAAGAGCCCAAACTTACTCTATATATCGATATCGGCACCAACGGGGAGATCGTTATCGGCAACCAGGAGTGGCTGGCCTGCGCCGCCTGTTCCGCCGGGCCGGCCTTCGAGGGGGGCGGCATCCGCTTCGGCATGCGCGCGGCCAAGGGCGCCATCGAAGAAGTGAGCGTCAACCCGGAAACCGCGGAACCCATGTTTGTGACCATTGACATGGTGAAGCCCAAGGGCATCTGTGGCTCCGGTTTGATCAATTTATTGGCCGTCCTCATGGAGGGGAATATTCTGGCCCCCAATGGCCGCTTTCGGGAAGACCTGGATACCCCCCGCATCCGGGAGTGCGAGGAAGGGCGGGAATATGTGCTGGCCTGGGCCAATGAGACGGCGAGCGGCGAGGACCTCACCATCAGCGAGGTGGATATCGACAATCTCATGCGGGCCAAAGCTGCCATGTTTGCCGGCTACGTCACCCTGCTGGATAATGTGGGACTGAAACTGCAAGACATCGAACAGGTCATCCTGGCCGGCGCGTTCGGTAACTTCATCAACCTGGAGAACGCCATCGCCATCGGCCTGATGCCCGATTTGCCCCGGGAGCGCTTTCAGTTTGTGGGCAACGGCTCCCTTACGGGCGCCACCCTGCTGGCCTTTTCCCGGGAGCTTCTGGAAGAGGAACGCCGGGTGGCGGACATGATGACCAACTTTGAACTCTCCGAAACCCCCGGCTTCATGGATCACTACATCGCCGCCCTCTTCCTGCCCCATACCCAGGAAGAATACTTCCCCACCATCACCGAACGCCTGCGGAGCGCTTAGGGGAAAGATGTTCCGGGGGAGGGGGCTAAGGACCGTGGGCCCTTACCCCCTCCCCCCAAAACCTACCGCAGCTTCTTCAACAGCCAGGCGATATTTTCGGCCAGGGTGGCGATGGTTTTCATGCCTTCCTCGTCTTTGGTCACTTCCCCGGGGTTTAGGCCGAAGGCAATGGGCCAGTAGGTGGAGCCAGGCACCACCATACCCATGATCATGAAAAAGTAGAGGAGCTGGGCGTAAGTGAAGTTGACCCCGGCCCGGCGGGCCACCACGATGGGGCTGCCCACCTTGCGATGGAAGACGTTGTCGCCCATGCGGGCCACAAACCCGGCCCGGTCGAGCAAAGCCATAAGGTTGGGGGTGGCCGAACCGAAGTACACCGGGCTGCCCACGATGAGACCGTCGGCCTGGGCCAGGACTTCGTACAGGGCGTTGAAATCGTCTTCCTGGGAGCAGCGGTTCTTTTCTTTGGCGCATTTCATACAGGCCAGGCAGGGACGGATGTCCTTGTCGTGTAAGGAGACATATTCCGTGTCAATGCCCTGTTGTTCCAGGACCTTGATGGCCTCTTGCAATAAATGCCAGGTGTTCCCCCGGGGCCGGGGTGAGCCGCTGATGGCAATGATCTTCATAAAACTAGGCCTCCTTTCATCGGAACCTCCAACCTTGGGAACTTATCACGTCTGAGCCGGGAAAAAAAGCTTGACATGTGAGTGAACGTTCACTATTTATTTCAGCCATGCGGGACGGCAAGGCCACCAGATCCAAAATTTCTCGGGCTGCTTTAACCCTCTTCGTCGAACGGGGTGTAACGGAGACCACTGTGCGGGATATCGCCGCGGCCGCCGGGGTGGCGGAAGGGACTCTCTACCGTCATTTTGCCGGGAAAGATGAGTTGGGCTGGGAACTTTTTGCTTCCAATTTCGCTGCGTTCGCCAACAACCTGGACCGGTGCCAGGCCCGGGAGACCACCTTACCTGCCAAGACCGCGGCCATGGTGCATCACTTCTGTAGGTTTTTTGACCAGGACCCGGTGCTGTTCAGCTATCTCCTGTTGAGTCAACATAATTACCTCAAGCGGGTGCCTCCCGACATGCCCAACCCGGTGGATGTGGTGCATCAGGTTATTTGGCGAGCTATGAGCGAAGGCGAGCTTCTGCCCGGAGATTCGGCCACGGCAACGGCCATGGTTCTGGGCATCGTGCTCCAGGCCGCGGTGTTCAAAATATACGGACGAATTACCACCAGCCTGACCAGCGTCTCAGATACCCTGATCGCTGCTTGTCTCCGGGTGCTGAACACGCCGGATTAATTTGTAATTAATTTTTTATTAACATTCCCATGGATAGAGGGTTTCACTTGCATTTTCAGGGTTGCTGAGCTAATTTTAAAGATCAAGGTTGGCAAAATGACGAGTCAAGAAGAGTTGAAAAGCAGGATTCGAGCTGCGGCCCCGGAGGGTAGAATTCCCTGTGCCGTAGCCTTCAAGTTGGCTGAGGAATTAGGGATTCCCCGGAAAGAACTGGGAAATCTGTTAAATGAACTGCGCATAAAAATAATCCAGTGCCAACTGGGTTGTTTCTGAGATGTCTCATCTGTTCGGTCCGGTGCCGTCCCGCCGTTTGGGGCTTTCTTTGGGAGTGGATCTTGTTCCTCCCAAAACCTGCACGTTTGACTGTCTGTACTGTGAAGTCGGCCGGACCACGCATCTGACCCGCCGGCGTCAGCCCTACCGAGTGAAGGAAATTATTGGGGAATTGGAGGACTACCTGGCCAGCCCGCCGGCGGCTTTGGATTACGTTACTATGGCCGGGTCCGGAGAGCCCACCTTGAACCTGGGTATCCGGGAAATCATCGCCGCGGTCAAAAGCCTCACCGACACCCCGGTGGCGGTCCTTTCCAACGGCTCCCTGTTTTACTTGCCGGAGGTGCGGGCCGATGTGGCCGGCGCGGATGTCATCCTGCCATCCCTGGACGCCGGGCGGGAGGAGACTTTTCGGCGGATCAACCGGCCTCATCCGGGCCTTTCTCTGGACCTGGTGGTTTCGGGGCTCAAAGCCTTACGCCGGGAATATACTGGGCAGATCTGGGTCGAGATCATGGTACTCAAGCATCTGAACGACCAGGAAGAGGAATTGAGCGCGTTGAAGGCCCTGCTTCGAGAACTGGCTCCGGATAAAGTGCAGTTGAACACCGCAGTGCGGCCCGTGGCGGATAGAGATGCCCAACCGCTGACCCAGGAGGAAATGGAGGCGGTGGCCCGGTTTTTGGGAGAAGGGACCGAGGTGGTGGCTGCGTCCCGGCAAATATCGCCGGAACGTTTGGCCATCAAGGATCGCGACGTGCTTGATATGCTGGCCCGGCGACCCATGACGGCCGGCGACCTAGCTCAAGCCCTGGGAATATCTTTGGCCCAGGTGCGGGAGCGCCTGGGGCGACTGCTCAAGGCCGGCCTGGTCTCCCGGGATATGCACCGGGAACAGGATTTTTACCGCAGCCTCATGACCTCTTCACCGTGAGGCAACAACTATCTGAGATAATTGACTTTATCTCTTGTCTAAGCGGTTTTAAAGAATAATTGGTGGGCGGTGCCCACCCTACATTGGCATCGTTTTCTTGTTCATAAAGGCTTAAACGGCTGTCACCAGGAGGGGTGAAGACTCGCGGCCGGGAGGCCCGTCAACAATCGGCCTGACCACCTGCCGAGCACCGAACATATCGCACCAACTATCGTATTCCGGAACATCGAGGAACAGCAGCCATGCAAGCACAATTCGACGTGGGCCTGGATATAGGCTCGGTGAGCGTTAAGCTGGTAGTCATGAATGAGCAAGGGGAGGTGCTCCGGGAAGAGTACCGCCGCCACCTGGGGGAGCCCTACCGGGTGGCCCTAGTGCTCCTGGAGGAGCTGCCCCCACAGTTTCCCCTGGACCGCTGCCGTCTGGCCGCGTTCACCGGCATGGGAGGCAAGGCGCTGGCGGAAGTTTTGGACGGCACCTTTGTCAACGAAGTCATTGCCCTGGCCCGGGGCACGTATCACTTCCATCCCGAAACCCGGGCCATTATCGATATGGGCGGGGAAGACGCCAAGCTCATCATGGTGGATCAAGAAGAGGGTGACTTGGTTATCCGGGATTTCGCCATGAACACCATGTGCGCCGCGGGCACCGGGTCTTTTCTGGACCAGCAAGCCCACCGCCTGGGGTATTCCATCGAGGGCTTCAGCGAGTTGGCCCTCAAGTCCACCACCCCACCCCGCATCGCCGGCCGCTGCAGCGTCTTTGCCAAGACGGACATGATCCACCTGCAACAGGGGGCCACCCCGGATTACGAGATTATTTTCGGGTTGTGCCTGGCCATGGCCCGAAATCTAAAAAGCAACATCGCCAAGGGGAAGGAAGTGACCCCGCCGGTGGCCTTCCAGGGGGGCGTGGCCCACAATTTAGGCGTGCGCCGGGCCTTTCGGGAGGTCCTGGATCTGGACGATGACACCCTGATTATTCCGCCTCATTTTTGCGCCCTGGGAGCCGTGGGGGCTGTGCTGACCGCGCGGGAGCAGGTTTCCGAGCAGTTCACCCTGAACCTCGAGCCTTTAAAGGCCCACCTGGCCCGGGAGGCGGAGCCCACCCGGAGACTGCTGCCTCTCAGCCCGCCGCCAGTTTTGGGACCGGAGCATTACGAAGTCGTGGAGCTCCCCGAAGGGGAGGTCACCGAGGGCTACCTTGGCGTCGACGTGGGCTCCATCAGCACTAACGTGGTGGTTATCGACCGGGACATGAAAGTCCTGGCCCGGGAATATCTCATGACCGCGGGGCGGCCCCTGGAAGCCATCACCGAGGGCCTGCGCCGGGTGGGGAAGAAACTGGCCGGGCGGGTGAAAATCATGGGCGCGGCCACTACCGGCTCCGGGCGTTATCTCACCGGGGATTTTATCGGGGCCGATGTGGTCAGGAATGAAATCACCGCCCAAGCCACCGCGGCTGCGGCCATCAACCCCGCGGTGGATACCATTTTGGAGATCGGCGGCCAGGACTCCAAGTTTATCAGTCTGAAAAACGGCGCGATTGTGGATTTTATGATGAACAAAGTGTGCGCCGCGGGAACGGGTTCCTACCTGGAGGAACAGGCCGAAAAGTTGGGCATTTCCATCAAGGAGGAATTCGGCCGCCTGGCCCTGGAAGCCAAAAATCCGGTGCGCATGGGCGAGCGCTGCACCGTGTTCATGGAATCCGATATCGTGCACCACCAGCAGCGGGGGGCCGTCAAGGAAGACCTGGTGGCCGGCCTGTCATATTCCATAGTGCATAACTACTTGAACAAAGTGGCGGAAGATCGTCCCATCGGCGACACCATTTTCTACCAGGGGGCCACGGCGGCCAACCGGGGCATTGTGGCGGCCTTTGAAAAGGTGCTCGGGAAGCAAATCACGGTGCCACCCCACCACGACGTCACCGGGGCCATCGGCGCGGCTTTGCTGGCTTTGCGGGAACGCACCTGGGAGGAATCCAGCTTCAAAAGCTTTGACCTAGCGGAACGGGAATATCAAATCACTTCCTTCGAGTGCCAGGGGTGCGCCAACACCTGTGAGATTCGCCGGGTGGAGATTGCCGGGGAAAAGCCCTTGTTTTACGGCAGCCGCTGCGAAAAGTATGAAGTGGGCCGGGCCGCGGCGCCGGTAGATTTGCCGGATCTCCTCCAGGAACGGGAGGCTTGGCTTTACGGACCCGAACCCGAAGAAGTGCCGGAGGGCAAACGCGGCATCATCGGCATCCCCCGTACCATGTTCTTCCAGGAACTCATGCCGTTCTTCCGTGCCTTTTTCGAGGAATTGGGCTTCTCGGTGGTGTATTCCCAGAAGACCAACAACAAGGTGATCCACCAGGGGGTGGAGTGCCTGGCCGCGGAGCCTTGCTTCCCCATCAAGGTGGCCCACGGCCACATCCTGGATTTGCTGGAAGCCGGGGTCAAAAACATCTTTCTTCCCAGTATCATTGATATGCCCCATCCCCACCCCGAAATCCAGCGGGGGGTGGTGTGCCCCTTGGCCCAAACCTTGGCCTATACGGTACCCCCTGCCATCGATTTCAGCCCATACGGGGCCAAGCTGCTCTCAGCCGTCCTCTATTTCGGCCGGGGACCCAAAGTCCTGCGTCGGAATTTGCGGGAACTGGCCGGGCAGTTGGGGGTTTCCCCCTTCCTGGTGGGGCGGGCGGCGCGCCGGGCCGAAGAAGCCCAGCAGGCTTATTATCAGCGCCTGGCGGACCGGGGTCGGGAAATCCTGGACTCCCTGGCACCGGATGAACGCCTCATGGTGCTGGTGGGCCGGCCTTATAATGCCTTCGATCCGGGTATGAACCTGAACCTCCACCGCAAACTCAGGCAACTGGGTGTCCTGGCAATTCCCATGGACTTTTTGCCGGTGGACCAGGCGGAGGAGCTGTTCGAGATCAAGCCCATGTACTGGCGCTTCGGTCAGAAAATCCTGGGCGCGGCGGAGCTCATCCGCAAGGACCCGCGACTTTTCGGGGTATACATCACCAATTTCGGCTGCGGCCCCGACTCCTTTATCCAGCACTTTTTCAAGGAAAAAATGACTCCGAAATAGGCGGCAACCAGGCTTCGGCCCCCAGAGCCTCGATATGCCGCACCGTGTTCTCATTGGAAAACCGGTTGGAGCGTACATAAATCTCGCCCACCACCCCCATGACCGACCATGCGTTGGCTTTGGTGGCCGCGTTCGAGGCCTGCGGCGCGGAGGCGGAGTCCCTGCCCGAGTCGGATGAGGAAACCCTGGAGCTGGGCCGTCGCCTCACCTCCGGAAAGGAATGCTATCCTCTTATCCTCACCACCGGGGACCTGGCTAAAATGGTCCGGCGGCCCGATTTTATTCCGGACAAGAGCGCCTTCTTCATGCCTTCAGGGGATGGTCCCTGCCGCTTCGGTCAATATCACCGCTACCATCGCCTAGTCCTGGATGAACTGGGCTATCAGGAAGTGCCGGTTTTCGCCCCGGACCAGAGCGCCGATATGTATGATGAAATCGGCATGGTGGGCGAAGACTTTGACCGCATCGCCTGGCGGGGCGTTGTGGCCATTGACCTTTTGGAGAAAAAGCTCCTGGAAACCCGTGCCTATGAGCGCCACCAGGGCAGCGCCGACGAAGTTTACTGGCATTTCCTCCATAAGGTGCATGAAACCCTGCGGGAGCGCGGGGACTTGGACAGGGTACTTCGAGAGGCCCGGAGCACCTTTGATGACGTGGCCTTAAATGGCCGTGGTGACAAGCCCATCGTGGGGGTGGTGGGCGAGATTTATGTACGCTCCAACCGGTTTTCCAATGAGAACACGGTGCGGCATATCGAGGCTCTGGGGGCCGAAGCCTGGTTGCCGCCTATTTCGGAGTGGCTGCTTTACGTCAACTTCACCTCCAAGCGCCAGGCCCGGACCTTCCGGCGCTACCGTCATCTTTTGCAAATCCTCATTAAGGAATGGGTGCAGAGAAAGGACGAACACCACCTTATTCATCTCTTCGAGGGTTGCATTAAAAACCTCCACGAACCCGCCATTCCGGAAACCCTGGCTCTGGCTCAGGGGTATCTCCATGATTCTTTTGAAGGCGAAGCCATCCTGAGTATCGGCAAGTCCCGGGACTTCGTGCAGAAGGGTGTTTCCGGGCTGGTGAACATCATGCCCTTTACCTGCATGCCGGGCACGGTGGTGAATTCCCTGTTCAACCGATTCCGGGAGGAGCACGACAACATTCCCTTCCTGGCTCTGGCTTATGACGGCCAGGAGCAGACCCACACTCTGACCCGCCTGGAAGCCTTTATGTACCAGGTGCGCCAGTTCCAAAAACGACGCCAGCAATGACAGGAAGGGAGGGCGGGGATATTTTAACCCCTACCCCCCCTTGCCGGGTTCAGTGCATGGGTGATTTTCTTCGAACCTGCTGGAAAGGAGGAGTCCATGCCAAATTGTCCTCACTGCGGCCAGGAAGTGGAGCTCGGCAGTGAATCTTGTAGCGCTTGTGGCCAAAGTCTAACCCCGCCCGAAGAACCTGTGGTTCCCCCTGTGGCGCTGGAACAGCCACAAATCACGGAAGTGAAGGTTGGTGACTATTTTAAAGCGGGATGGGAATTATTAAAAAAGTATCCTGCCGGGTTTGTCGGATATTTCATAATAACTATAGTAATTTCTCTCGCTCTCAACTTGGTGCCGGTTATCGGTTGGTTGGTCGGTTTTGCCCTGATCAGCCCTTTGAATGCCGGCTTTTTTATTATGGGCGCCAAACTCTTGAAAAACCAAACTCCGGAATTTGTTGATTTTTTTGGCGGCTTTAAACTTTTCGTGCAGCTCGCGTTATTGGGAGTGGTGAGCAGTATCCTCATCACCATCGGCCTCGTCCTGCTTATTGCTCCTGGGATTTATCTGATAGTAAGCTACCTCTTTGCCATCATGTTTGTGGTGGACCGGGGGCTCGACTTCTGGCCAGCCATGGAAACAAGTCGGCGGGCCGTGCAACCCGTCTGGTTTAAGTTCTTTATCCTCTTTTTGCTTTTGCTCTTGCTCAATCTGGCCGGCCTCTTGCTTGTGGTAGTGGGGCTGCTGGTTTCCGTACCTCTCACCCACTGCATTCTCACCGTGGCCTACGCCGATATTTTCGGTATCGAATCCGCGTACACCATTTCCATGCGTCAATAGCCGGAGAAGGCCGGAGCCCAGCCCCGGCCTTCCCCTTCAAATCACTGGGGCGGGACTACTTTAGCCGGCCCATCCCCCATCTGATACAATTTTCCCTTTGAAATAAAACACTTGTAGGGACCGACCCGGGTGTCAGCCCGAATTGACAGGCGGACACGGGGTCCGTCTCTACACAATCTGAGCCAGTTCAATATGGCAATGGCTTACCTCTACAAGACATCATTTTGGCAAGATCTTCTGGCTATAATTATGCCTTTTGTATTTTTGCCGGGCACAGGGCATAATAGATTAATGGTCAGGCAAACCAAACTAGCCGGGTTGACATGCACGAAGTAGAGGAAGTCGTGGTCTCCTCTGGGGATTTCCCTAACCTATGGGAAGTAGCGGTGGCCCTCCCCCTCTTCCAAACTCTCACCTATCGACTGTCCCCCGAGCTGCAACCCACGGCCCGGGTAGGCTGCCTGGTGCAAGTGCCGGTGGGGCGGCGCCAGGTAACGGGGTATCTTTTGGGTCCGGCTCAGGAGGTTCCCGACGCGGCTATCCGGGAGGTCCTGGCCGTGCTGGACCCCCTGCCCCGCTTCGGGCCGGAACTCGTCCCTTTGTGGCGCTGGGCGGCGGAGTATTATCAATACCCACTGGGGGAAGCTTTAAGACATCTAATTCCCGGCAGTTCCCGGCCCTCCGGGCCCAAACGGGAGCGCTGGGTGGCCCTTAAGCCTCAGGAATCTGACTCGGCGCCCCCCAGACGCCTGGGACCCAGGGCCCGGGAAATCTTGAATTATCTCCGGGAGACCGGAGAGCCGGTGGCCGTCCGGGAACTCCGTCAGACCTTTCCCACCTGTGTCCCGGTCCTCAAGCGCCTGGCCAATCAGGGGTTGGTTTCCTGGGAGGAACGCCTGTCCTTTGCAGATCCCCTCAAGGGTCAAACCCACACCCTGGTGGAGCCGCAACTCACCCTGGTCCCTGAGCAGGAAGCCGCGGTGCAGGCGCTGGCCGAGGGCCTCAAGCGAGGGGAATTTGCGCCCTATCTCCTCCACGGGGTGACGGCCAGCGGCAAAACCGAGGTCTATCTGGCCGCAGCCCAGGAGGCCCTGACCCAGGAGCGCCAGGTGCTGGTACTGCTCCCGGAGATTGCTCTCACCCATCCCGTGGCCCTGGAGTTCCGTCGGCGTTTCGGGAAACGGGTGGCCCTGTTGCACAGCGGTTTGACCGACAGCCAACGCCTGGACCAGTGGCGGCGCCTGGCGGCCGGCCGGGCCCAGGTGGCGGTGGGGGCCCGCTCTGCGGTGTTTGCGCCCTTGCCGCGAGTCGGCCTCATCGTGGTGGACGAGGAACATGACCCGGCTTACAAGCACGAAGGGGGCCTCCCCTACCAGGCCCGGGACGTGGCCCTGTTCCGGGGGAAGCTGGCGGGAGCCGCAGTGGTGTTGGTTTCGGCCACCCCGGCGGTGAGCACCTTTTTCCGGGCCCAGGAAGGGCGTTACCGCTACCTACATTTATCCCGGCGGGTCACCCCCCAAGCCCTGCCACAGGTAGAGCTTATCAACCTCAAGCAGCAGCGCGGGGGCGCCAGCCTGAAAATAATCTCCCCACCCCTGGTCACCGCGGTGTCTGAAGCCTTAAAGCGGGGAGAACAGGCCCTCCTGTTTCTGAACCGCCGGGGCTATGCCACCGTGATGTTCTGTCTGTTCTGTGGCCACATCCTCCAGTGCGAGCACTGCAGCGTGGCCCTAACCCAGCACCATTCCCGGAACCGGCTCGTCTGCCATTACTGCGGCTATGACACCCATATTCCCGAACGCTGCCCCACGTGTCAATCCACTGCCATAAAAAAGCACGGGGTGGGCACCGAAAGGGTGGAGGGCGAGGTGCGCCGCTTGTGGCCCGAAGCCCGGGTGGCCCGCTTAGACCGGGACACCGCGCCCACCAGCGGCCGGGCCCTGAAAGTGCTGCAGGACTTTGCCGCCGGAGACCTGGACCTCCTGGTGGGCACCCAGATGATCACCAAGGGACATCATTTCCCCGGGGTGACTCTGGTGGGGGTCATTGCCGCGGACCAAAGCCTGTTTTTCCCGGAGTATCACGCAGGGGAGCGCACCTTCCAGCTTTTGGCCCAAGTGGCGGGGCGGGCCGGCCGGGGCGGGGTCCCTGGCAAGGTGCTTATCCAGACCTACCAGCCGGATCATTACGTTTTTCAAACTTTGAAAGAATTAGACTATCAAAAGTTTTATACGCGAGAGCTGGAATCCCGGCGGGAGCTGGGCTATCCTCCTTTTACCCGGCTAGCCCTGGTGCGTTTGAGCGGCATGCCGGAGGACAAGGTGGCCCAACAGGCCAAAAAACTGGCGGAGGCGCTGCGCCGCACTGTGCGGGGCCACCACGACCTGGCCACCCGCCTGCGGTTGCTGGGTCCGGCCCCGGCCGGCCTGGCCAAGCTCAAGGGCCGCTGGCGTTGGCAGATTCTGGTGAAAAGCTACGGCCGCCCTCCCCTGCTGGCGGTCCTGGACCACCTGCGCCAGACCTGGTCCCCTCCCCCCAAAAGCAAAATCGACCTCACCCTGGATATCGACCCGGCGAATTTGTTTTAGGTTATTACCGAAAGATTTTGGGAGGGGGGACCAGGGGTCGCAAACCCCTGCCCCCTCTCCCAAACCCTATCCCCCACGCCACCTGGCGTGCACGGCACGCCCTATAACGGCAATCCCTCATTCCCCGGTTCCAAAAATTCCAGATGCACAGGTGAGGACACCTGTGCCACCAAAGCTTTCCCTTAAACGAAAAAATCTATTTGAAAAGGAAAAGATTTTTTTGTCTTGAGATTCATGGTGGCAGGCCCATCTACGGAAGATCCTTAAAGTTCACGTATACCTGGCACCTGAAAAACCAGGGATTATGACCTAAGCCAGCTTTGGGGTTGGGGTGGATTTGGAATAATCTCTTGAAATCCCCCTTTTTCAAAGGGGGACTTTAGTCACTCCTACTTCGGAAGGACCCTGTTAATCATCGGACGCTGACTTTCACAATCAAGCACCAGCAGGCCTCATGACAACCATGATATGGGAATTTGACAGATCGTTGAGAAAAGCTGGGCTGGAACAGCCGTTCCGAGCTCCAGGTTACCTTTCCAATTCGGATATTTTGTAGATGATGGGCAGGTCTATGATGAGGCGCTCCCGCTTGAGGTCAAGGGGGAAGGGGGGGAAGGGCGCGGCGGCCAGGACACATTGCCGGGCTTGTTTATCCAGCAGGTCGAAGCCGGACGGCTTGACCACCTCCACGCTCTGGGACAGGGTCCCCGCCGGACACAGCGTGAAGCGCAGGCGCACCACCCCTTCCTGGTGGCGCTGGCGCGCCATATAGGGATATTTCCGCTGGGCCAGGATGCGAGCCCGGATGAGCTTCAAGTAGTGGCGCTGGGCGGTGGCCGGACTGCCGCCGCCTTTGCCGCCCTGACCATAGCCCAGGACCGCGCTGCTGGGCGCGCCGGAGCCGACCCTGGCCCGGCCCGTACCCGCGGTCCCACCCGACCCGGCCCGGGACGAACCTGCGGTAGCAGCCGCAGGCGTAGGGGGGATGGCTGGGTGCAGGGCCGCGGGCTTCGGAGGCGTAGGGGCCTGAACCACCGGCGGCGGCGTCGGTCGGGCCGGAATTTCAGGCAAGGCCCTTTGCGGCCGGGGCCGGGGGATGGGCTTGGCCTGACGCTTTTTCGGCTTCTTCTTAATCTTGGGGGGCGGGGGGGCCGGGTGGACCGCGGCCGAAGGCGCGCCCGGGGACTTGGCTTGGGCCCCCGGGGCTCCAGCCAGGGCCGGAAAGCCTCCGGGGCCGGGCAGGGCGGACCCAGGAGCCACCAGGCTCACGGTCAAGACCGGCGGCGGCCCGGGCTTCGACAAACCGCCCCCGAACAGCACCAGAGTCGCCAGGACCAGGTGCAGCCCTAGAGAAATGAGCAGGCTCCCGGAAAAAAGGCCCCGCTCAGTGGCTGATGGCAGTAGGCTCATGTTTCCACAATAAAAAATCCCTGGGCTCAAATCGCCCAGGGATTGCACCCGTCTTCTTCATCCCTGCTCCGGGGCTTAAGACCCCGGGGGCCGACACCCCGGACCGCGCGGGTTTAGGCCGGCTTACAGGCAGGTCTTCTGACTCCCGGATCCTTCTACGCCCTGCGCCTTCCCCCCAAAACCGCTGGTGAGAGTGGCTTGTGGCAGGGTTCGTCCCCGGTTACAGCGGCGGGACCGTGCCGGCTTCGCACCGGCTTCCCTATTAAGCTTGCAGCACCTGTAAACAATTTTATTTTAGTAATTCCGTCGGGGCTGTCAAGGGAGAAAAGGGACGGAGTCCGAACAAACTCAACCAGTTATCCAGAGGTAACGGTAGGCCACACTCAAATTGCCGGAAAACAAGACGTTTGTCTCAGGGTACCTAGTTAAAAAATTATTTTGCAATTTTTTTGTTGACAAAAAGATATTTTTGGACAACTAAATAGTATTCCTTAAGAAAAAACCCTGTATATCAATGGTTAAAAACTTACTTAGTAATCAGGTATAACCTTACTCCTTGCTCAAGTCTGGTAGCCCTGTTGGTATTTGGCCACATTCCATGAAGGGAAAGGTCATGTCTCGTTCGGTTTCGGCCAACCGACTTTTCCGGCCCGTGAACTCCCAGGAGGGGATGGTAGGATGGGCCTGAATATTTTTACCACCTTTTGGGCCGATTGCCGCCGCCGCCTTCCCTATCGGCGCTACCGCGACCTGGAAGACCGGCCCCGGCGCTTGGCGGCCCAATCTCTCTCCTGGCTGACTCTCTTGTTGGGCGCCCTCTATCTTTACTGGCTGGGCCGCCTGATGTGGCGCGCCCCCAATGACCAGAGCATTCTCTTTTTTGGCGCCGAAACCCTAGCTTATGTCATGCTGGTCTTCCTGGCCTGGGATCTGGGCACCCCCCGCTATCATCGTCCTGAGGGCCTGGAGCTCGAATCCCACCCGCCAGTGGATATTTTGGTCACTTACTGCGGCGAGCCTCTGGAGGTCATCCACACCACCCTGAGGGCGGTGAGCCAGATCATCTACCAGCCCGTCCAGGTGTATGTATTGGATGATTATGGTTCGGCCCAGGTGGCCGCCATGGCCCAGACCCTGGGCTTTCATTATCATTCCCGGGTGGCCGCGGGGGCTCCCCGCCGGGACGCCAAAAGCGGCAATCTCAACTTCGGCCTGGGCTTGAGCCAGGGAGAGCTTATTTTGGTTCTGGACGCCGACCAGGTGCCGGCGCCCGACATCCTCACGCGGCTGGTGGGCTTTTTCCGCTTGCCCCACGTCGCCTACGTCCAATCCAAACAGTCTTTTCATCTCCCTGAAGGCGACCCCTTTTTTAACCGGGATGAAATTTTTTACGAGGTGGTCCAGCCCAACAACGACCGGGCCAACGCGGTGATTTCCTGCGGCTCAGGGGTGCTGTATCGCCGGGCGGCTTTGGAGGAAATCGGCGGTTTTGCCACCTGGAACATTTTGGAGGATAGCACCACTTCCTATGAGCTCTTGAGCCATGGTTGGAAGGGCATTTATTTCCCCTATGCCCTGTCTCGGGGGCTGGCTCCCTTGAATCTGGCCGGAGTTTATCGCCAGCGATTTCAATGGTGTCTGGACACCATGCGGCTGTTTTTCTGGGACAACCCCCTTGGGAAACGGGGCCTTTCCTGGGAGCAACGTCTCCATTTCCTGCTCATCATGGTGAATTACCTCATCAGCGGCCTGATCTTCCCGGCCTTCTATTTTCTACCCCTGTTGGGCTACTGGGAAGGGTATTCCTGTTTTCAGGACCAGGAGCTGTACTGGACGCCCTGAAACAATTCAAGATCCTCTGCGGACTCTCACCGGTTTACGCCGCCGCCATCTTGGCGGCCCTGGTCTATCCTCCGGGCCGCAAACCGGCCTATCGGGTCAATAACCGGAACCCCTTTAGCGCGGCCAGCGGTTATTTGCTGCTGATGCCTCAACTGAGCATCGTGGCCCTACACCTCATTTTGCCCCTGCTTTCCTTGCAACTGGGCTGGGCCCCGCCTCATCTCATTGTGCTGAACGGTTTCTTCTCCGCCTTTATTTTCTGGGTATTGGTGGACCTGGTGCTGGCCGGTCTGAAAAAACCCCAGTGGCAGCCGGCCATGGACCCGAGGCAGGTTTATGGCTTTTAGGCTCCGCTGGCTGGCCGTTCTCCTGTCCGTAGCTTTTTTCGGGGTGATTTTGGTTTACGTCTGGTTCCACGACCCCTACTTTTATTGGAGTTCCGAAGCCTTGTTTTGCCGGGCCCAGGAAGCGGAACAACAGGGAGACCTCAAAACGGCCCTAGAGCTGGCGACCAAAGCGTGGCAACGTCAACCCGACCTGTCCGATTGCGGCACCTTTCTGGGATGGCTTTACCTGAAGCAAAGACAACTCGAGCCGGCCGGGGAAATCCTGGGTCAGGTTTGGGAGAAGGATTCCAAGGCCACCGGGGCTCTTAAAGGACTGGCCCAGATCCTGAATAAGACGGACAAGAGGCCGCAGGCTTTAAAACTTCTGGGAGATTACCTGAAAGATAATCCCCAAGATGCGGAAGTTCTGCTCTTTGCGGCTCAGTTAGCCGGCCAGCAGGATAAGGATAAGGACCTGGCCCTAAAGTATTACCAGCAACATTACCGCGTCCAGCCGACCCCTGAGGTGCGCCGCACCCTGGTGGCGCTGTTGACTGCGTCCCAGCGCTATAGGGAGGCCATTCCGCTTCAGGAGGAGGTGGCGGCCCAAAATCCCGACCAGCCTGAGGCCCTGCATCAGTTGGCTCTCCTGCACTACTGGAGCCGGGACTACGAGGCTTCCACCCTGGTTTATCAACGCCTCCTGGAGCAGGCGGCTGAAAACGCCACCTACCGCCAGGAAGCGGCTCAAGCCGCGGAGGCGGCTCAAGACCCGGACGAGGCCCTGAAGCATTACCTGTGGCTTTACTCCCACTCCAACGGCAAAAAGGAGCACGCCCTGCCACTGGCCCGCCTCTGGTCGCAGAAGGGCAACCACGCGGAAGCCGCGGCGGCGCTGGCCCCCCTGATGGCTGACCAGCCGGCCCCGGACACGGTGCGCTGGTACGCGCTGGAACTCCTCCTGACCGGCAAGATGGATAAGGCTCGCCAGGTGTATAAAAATGCCTGGGAAAAAGGAGACTCCCACCAGGAAACCATCATCAATCTGGCTCGGCTGTATGCCCGCCAACGTCAGTTTTCCAAGGCGGCGGCCATGTGGGAAGAGGCCAAACGGCGCCAGCTCATCAAAGGGGACTTGCGCTGGGAAGCGGCGCTCACCTATTCCTATGGGCGGCGCTTCGCGGACGCCATAGCCATTCTGAAGCCGGTGGAGCGGGACAATCCCAAGTATCCCCGCTTGCTGCTGTTTCTGGGCCAGATGCATTTTTACCAAAAGCACTGGGGTCAGGCGGCCCATTACTTCCGGCGCTACCTGGAAAATAACCCTGATGACGTGACGACGCGGCAGCTTTTGGCCGAGGCCCTGGCCTTCCAGCCCAAGGCCCAGGGTGAAGCCCTGGAGGCCTACGGAGATTTAACCAAACGTACCAATGACGTGGGTTTGCGGCTGCGTCGCATAACTTTGCTTTTGAAGGCCAAGCGCTGGGAGGAGGCCAAACAGGAACTGCAGGAGTGCCCCGTGCCCCAGGAGCCGCAGCTCATTAAGGAGCAAGCCCGCCTGCTGTTGTGGTCCGGGGACCTGGAAGGGGCCCTGGATCGATACGAACGCTTTCTGAAACTTGATCCACGTGATCAGGAGGCCCTCATCGAAAAAGCCCGGGTCTTGATCTACCTGGGTCGCGCCACGGAGGCCGAGGAAATCCTGCGGCGTCTGAAGGCAGGGGAGAACGGCGCCCGCCTGGATCAACCCGAAGGCCGGGCCGTGCTGGTGGCCTTCATCCAGGCAGCTCTGGCCCGGAAAGACTGGCAGGAAGCCTCCCACTGGGCCCTGCGCCTGTACTGTTTGGGTTTTCCGGGAAACCAGGCGCGGCCCCGGAGCTGGCAGGAGGCCCGCCAGCAGCGCCCCCCCAAATGGGACCGGGACCGGCTGAGCCTGGAAGAGCGCACCTGGGTGGCCCGAGCCTTGTGCCACGTGGCGGACCCGGAGGCTTGCCGGTTGGCCACGGATCTCATGGTGGACAACCTGTGGGAAAATCGGCGCCACCATGCCAGCCTGCTGATCCTCTCGTACCTACTGCCGCAGTTGTCCCGCTACCAGGATCTATCCCGGCTGATTTATCGCATTCCCGGCATCAAGGTGGACAGCCCGGAATACGTGGCCGCCATAGCTTTTTTCAACTCAAAGCTGGGGCGCCACGGCGGTAGGCTGGACTATCTTCTCCACGTGCTCAAGCAATACCGCCGCCGCTGGCCCGACAGCCCCGGGGAGATGCTGGCCCTGGCCGACCTGGCCATGGAGTTGGGCGACCGGAAGGCCGCGGAGAGATACTACCGCCGAGCCCATAGTATATGGCCCCAGGACCAGCACTTGGCCAGTCTGTTGGTCCAATGCCAGATGGTCCAGAAGGACTGGGGCAAGGTCCTGTCCACCCTCAACAACAAACCCATCACCACGGACCGCGCCCTGGAAATAGCCCGCCTTTACTTGCTTAGGGGACAGTATGAAGGGGTCAAGGCTGCGGCGGCCAAGGTGCCCCCTGAGCATGCGGATTACCCCCAGGTGCAGCTTCTCCTGGTCCAGGCCTGCCGTCTCCAGAAAAGCTACCCGGAAGCCCTGAGGACGTTGGAGGGTCTGGCCGGTACCCTGCCCCGGGAGCAGATTCTCATGGAAAAAGCTCGCATCCTGGAGGGCATGGGCGACCGGCGGGCCGTCGCCTGCTATGCCGAGATTATGAAAACCTCCCCCGACTCACAGCAGGCCCGGGTGGCCGAGGCGCGCCGGGCCCGGGCCACCGGCAACCTGGGGGGCGCGACGCTGGCTTTTGCCCGGGCCCTGCAGGATGACCCCCAAAACGTGGAACTGTTGAACGAACTCGAGGACGTGCGGCAACGCCAGCGGCCCGAACTGGCCTCCCGGGCCTTTGCCTATGCCCACGGAGCATCTCGCGCCGAAGAAAGTATGCGGCCGTGGCAATTCTCCCGCCCTGACCGGGAGGTCTATGGGGGGTTGCCCAGCCCCGGAGCGATTCCGGTGATCCAACCGGAAACCATGTGGTTTCGGGACAGCAATCACCTCTATGGCTGGTTCCTGAGGGCCACGGCGGGTTTTTGGGTGGCCAAGGTCGTGCCCATGCAGCTGGCGGTGGAGTACCGGGGGTACCGCCAGATAAGCAAGTCTCAAGAGCAAGGTCCGGTAAATACTCAACTAGATCGGGTAGACGGGCAGGTGACCACCAACCGCAGCCGGGTCCGTTTGGCCGATGTTTCTGTGGGCGTGGGCCCCCTGCATCTGGCTGACCGCCTTAAACTGAGCGGTGAACTTATCTTCCGTCGTTATTGGAAGCGGGTGGACCGGGAAATTGTCCAGAAGGGAGCCAAATGGTATCAGTTTCCGCCGCCCCCACATCTGATTGACGAATTTCTGATCATTAAAACCACGCAACAGGAAAACCATGACCGCCTGCTGGGCAGCCTCCGTTTGGATTTTCCGCTGGGGCTCAAAACCGATGCCAGTTTGCGCTTTGCCCGCCGGGATCTTTACGATGTGGACCCGGCACTTTTCCCCCGTTTGTATCAGTCAATTAACAATTTGGGGGACGTACCGTTGATCATGCTGAACCAGCTGGAATTCAACTTTACCCATCACTTCAACCCCAATCTGACCTGGCAAGGAACTGTGTCCGGGGCTGTGTTCACGGATGACAACACCCGCTTTGCCATGTATCAGGGTTTGACCTGGCTGCCCATCAAGACGTCCCGTATGCAGTTGGGTCTGACGCCTCATTATTACTTGACCAAATACAACCAGGAACATGCCAGCTATTTCAGCCCGAAAACCTATCAGGCCATCGGTCTGACTCTGGATTTTTACCGTCAGGTCTACCGGCTCCCCAGCATAATTCTCCAGGCCTCGATCCAGGGGGTTAACCAACACGGTGATTGGGGGCCGGGATTTCACGGCATGGCAGCTTTAGAAATGGAGCCGGTGAAAAACTTTTTCATTTATCCGCATGTGTTCTATTTCCGAGAATGGGTGGACGACTATCACATCTTTGTAATGGGCCTCTCCCTGCGCTACGTCTTTTAAGGCAGGGGGTGGCGCTCGTGCTGGGGCTGGCCCTGCTCTGGGGAGCGGGGTGCGCCAAAATCACGCGCCCCAACCCCACCGTGGCGGAGGTGGAAGAGGCCCAACTCACCGCCAGCCGCCGGCACCCTTATAAAACCGGCTCTTTGTCCCGGGCTTCTCAGGTTTTCATCCGCCTCTTGGCCACGGTGCCCCAATCCCAGGGCCAGACCTATCCCTTTTTGGGGTTCAACTGGTGGATTACCGAAAGCGACCGGATTGTCATCGACAATGTCTGGCGGCCCTCTACGGCCTATGATGTCGGCCTCCGGCAGGGGGACCTGATCATCGGCGTGAACAACTGGCCTATTCATCCCTGGGTGGCCGAATGGGATCGCAAAATTCGGGTGGTTCGGGAATTCTCCCGGGACCTGTTCTGGGGGCATCGGCGCAGCAGCTATACCGTGCGGTACTACACCGAGAGTTTCAATCTCCTGGCCTTGCCGGGAGAGATTCTGGTGGCCTTAATGCTGGACGTCCGTCATGTGATGATGGAAGCGCGGGGGCGGTACCTGTCGGGTCCGGTGGAGTTGCTCATCGACAGGGAAGGGAAGAAGTTTTCAGTGACACTCTATCCTCAGCACCTGCCCGCGGAATACGCCATCCTGGTGGATACCAGTGACCGGTCAATTAATGCCTTTGCGGCTCCCGGCCGCATTATCCTTACTTCCCGGTTGGTATCTTTTTGTTTGAATGAGGACGAACTGGCCCTGGTGGTGGGCCATGAATTGGCGCATCAGGTCCACGGTCATCTGGTCAGGGGCGCCGGACACCGCCGTTTAGGGGGCGTGGCCGGCAAAGTCTGGAGTTTGGTGGGGCTCTTTGCCACCCAAACCATAGGAAGATTGTCGAATTTGGGGACCACTTATTGGCTCAAAGAGTCGGCGCCCCCCTCAGTGCGGGACGCGGTGGTGAGCACCTTTTCTCGGGAGGACGAACGGGAGGCCGATCTTTACGGTATGTGGTTCGCTTACCAGGCGGGTTACGACATCGAGCGGGGGCTGGCCGTGTGGGAGCGCCTGGGGGCCATCAGCCACGATCCTTTTGAAACTACGGAATTTTTGCACAACCATCCCGCGCCCCTGGAACGCCTGGCTAGTCTTCGAATCGCGGCCGAGTATTTCAAAACCGGTCGGGCTGCGAATGTTTTCTTGCAATCCTCGGAGTTGCCCCGCGGCCTAAGGTCGGAGTATCGGTGAGGTATGGTGTAAGAATTTTTTGAGAGGAGTCCAGGGGTGGCGGGCTCCTGGCCTTACTCTCAACCCTCTCCTTCAACCCCTAAGATGAAGCGGGAGGCAGGTTGCCAGTCTGAGAAGGAACAGGCACCTGCTCTCCCTTTCAAAGGAGGTGCGTAAGACCACGAATTGCCAGCACTGGGACACCTTTCACTGAGTTTTCTTCACCCGCCCTCCTAACCCCCTAACCAGAGTTCGGGGAGGTCTCAAGAACCCTCCTCTTGTCCCCTCCCCCGAACTCCCTTTGGCAGCCTTGGCGACAATCATGAAGAACTAGCCAAGGGACCTGGGCCCTATCGCATCCTTTAAATTAATCCCACCATGTCTTTTACCGGGAGAACAGATATCCTGCCTGTTCCTGCACAGGCTGGAAGCCTGTGCTCCCGTTTTATGTAAGGGGTTAGGGGAGAGGGGGCGGGGGTCCGCGACCCCGGTAGCACGGGCTTCCAGCCCTTGGGAACCCCCCTTTTCCAAATAGTATTTGCACAACCCTCATTCGAGCCCTCCCCTTGACACCTTCCCGGCGGAGCGGATATAAGGGACCAGGAGGATTGAGCTTTATGCCCTCCAGGGTTCTCTATCTCCTGGACTTCAGTTCCTACATCTACCGGGCCTTCCACGCCATCCGGGGCCTGGCCACGTCCCAGGGCTTTCCCACCAATGCCGCGTTCGGGGTCACCAATATGCTCCTCAAGGTCCTCCGAGAGCGCCAGCCGCAATATCTGGCCCTGGCTTTCGACTCCAAGGCCCCCACCTTCCGACACCGGGAGTATCCGGAGTACAAGGTCCACCGGCCCCCCATGCCCGAGGAGCTGGGTCTGCAGCTCCCTTACATCCAGAAAATCACCCAGGGCTTAAACCTGCCCCAACTGGCCATGGAGGGGTTCGAAGCCGACGACCTAATCGCCACCCTGGTGCGGCAGGCTCGCGCCCAGGGCTTTGAAGTGGTGATCCTGTCGGGGGACAAAGACCTCCTGCCTCTGGTCCAGGAGGGGGTCGCCATGTGGGACCCCATGAAGGACGTGCGCTTTGACCCGGCCACCATCAGGGAAAAATATGGCGTTTCCCCGGAGGAATTGGTGGAGGTCAAGGCCCTGGCCGGCGACGCCAGCGACAATATCCCCGGAGTGCCGGGTATCGGGGAGAAGACCGCGCTCAAGCTCATCGCCCGGTTCCACAGCGTGGATAATCTTTTGTCTCATCTAGAGGATATTAAAGAAAAAGGGGTGCGCAGCAAGCTGGCCGAACATGCCGAGCAGGCCCGCCTCAGCCACCGGCTGGTGCTGCTGGAGGATGAGGTACCTCTCCAGGTAGACCTGGAGGACCTGCGCCCCGGCCCGTGGGACCGGGAGGCCCTGCGCCCCCTGTTCCAGGAGCTCGAATTTACCAAATTCACCCAGGAACTGGGCTTCGATGCGCCCCCGCCCGGAGATTTTCAGCTCGTTCAAGACCAGACGGCTCTGGAACAGGTGGCCGCGGCCGTGCAGGACGCCGAGGCTGTGAGCCTGTTTTTCCTCCTGGGCGAGCAACACCCCGTCATGGCGCCGGTGGCCGGACTGGCCTTGGCCTGGGCGCCGGGGGTCGGGGCCTATCTCCCCATTGACGGCGAGCTGAAGCCCGACCTGATCTGGCAGGCCCTAGCGCCAATGCTCCAGAACCCCGACATTATGAAGGTGGGCTCCGATTTAAAGGCCGCGCTCCAGGTTTGCAGTCGTTTCGGTCAGAAACTGGCCGGGGCCCGAGGGGACATTTTGTTGGCCTCTTATCTCCTCAATCCGGCCCGGTATGATCAAACCCTGGAAAACGTGGCCCTGCACTACCTGGAGGTGAACCTTCCCGGCTCCCGGGAACTGGCCGGCCGACCTACGGCCCCCCCGGCTCTCCCCCAGGACCTGGCGGTTCAGTATGCCTGTCAGCGGGCTGCCGCCATCCTGGAGGTCTGGCCCCGCCTCGAGGAGGAACTGGTCCAGGAAGGGCTCAGCCCCCTCTATGAGGACCTGGAATTGCCTTTGCTGGCGGTGCTGGCCCACATGGAGGCCCGGGGCATCGGAGTGGACCGAGATTTTCTAACCCACTTCGGCCAGGAACTGGAAAGCGAAATGCAGCGCCTGGAACAAGAGATTTACGCCGAGGCCGGGGAGACCTTTCTCATTCAATCGCCCCAGCAGCTGGGCCGCATCCTCTTTGACAAACTCAAACTAACCCCCCAGAAGAAAACCAAGGGCAAGACCGCTTATTCCACGGACATGGAGGTCTTGCAAAGCCTGTCCGAGGAAGCCCCCATCGCCGCCAAGGTGATCTCCTACCGCAGTTTAGGCAAGCTCAAAGCCACCTATGTGGATGCGCTGCTGAAACTGATCAATCCGGCCACCAGACGGGTGCACACCACCTTTGTCCAATCCGCCGCGGCCACCGGCCGCCTGTCCAGCCGGGACCCCAACCTTCAAAACATTCCCATCCGGGGCGAAATGGGGGCGCAGCTGCGCCAGGCCTTCGTAGCCGACCCGGGACACATTTTTCTGAGCGCCGACTATTCCCAGATGGAGTTGCGGCTGTTGGCCCACTTTTCCAAAGATGCAGTTCTCCTGCAGGCCTTCCAGGAGGGCATGGACATTCACCGGCAGACCGCGGCCGCGGTTTTTAACATCCATCCGGAATTGGTCTCCCCGGACATGCGGCGCCAGGCCAAGGTCATCAATTTCGGTATTATTTACGGCATGAGCGCCTTTGGCCTGGCCAAACAGTTGGGAGTCGGCAACCGCCTCTCCCAAGAATTCATCCAGCGCTACTTTGCCCGCCATCCCCAGGTCAAAGCCTACCTGGATAACACCCTGGAGGAGGCCCGGCAGCGGGGGTGGGTCACCACCTTGTTGGGTCGCCGCCGTCACTTTCCCCAAATTAACAGCAGCAACCGGCTGGTGCGCCAGGAGGCGGAGAGGAGCGCGGTAAACACTCCCTTGCAGGGTTCAGCCGCGGACATTATTAAGAAGGCCATGTTGGAAGTGGAGGAAGCATTATCCCAGGCCGGCCTGTCTGCTCGAATGCTCCTCCAAATTCATGATGAATTATTGTTAGAGTTACCCCAGAAAGAACTGGACGCCACTACCAAAGTGGTGCGGCAGGTCATGGAAGGAGTGGTAAGTCTTAAAATTCCTCTGGTTATCGACCTAAGTGGGAGGCTATAATTTTTCTTGATATTTTGGTTCCCGTGATATTAAATTAGTGCAGCTTTATGAACCCTTAAACCATTCCTTACGAAAAGGGGGGATAAATGATGAGGAAAGCTTTGGTAAAGAAGGGTTTTGCTCTGGCGATTCTCTTGGCGTTTGTGATCGCCTTGGGAGCAGGCTGCTGCGGCACCTGCAAGAAGTACGCGGAAGAGGCTAAATCCTTCGCCGACCAGGCAGCTGCTGCGGCTGCCAAGGCCGACCAGGCGGCGCGGAACGCGGAGATGGCAGCTGCGGATGCTAAAGCTTCGGCTGACAAGGCTGAAGCGGCGGCTGATCGGGCTGAAGCGGCGGCGGCTAAGGCCGAAGCCTGCTTGATGAAGAAAATGCGGAAGTAAGCACCTGGAGCCAAAGAATAGAGCAGAGATCCAAATCTCTCTCTGAAAGGGGGTAATCGATGAGGAAGCCGTTAATGAAAAAAGGCTTTGCAATCGCGCTCCTCGCGGTCTTTGCCCTGGTGCTGGGAGGCACTGGCTGCTGCCAAAAGTGGATTGATCAGTGCAACCTGTACAAGAATCAATCCAAAGCCTCTTTCGAACGGGCACAAGCCTCTGCCATTAAGGCGGATGCAGCTGCCCAAGACGCCAAGGTACCTGTTCCGAGAGCTGCCGCTGCGGCTAACAAGGCTGAAGCTGCGGCTGCCCGGGCAGAAGACGCGGCCGCTAAGGTTTGCGCGATGGTTAAAAGAAGATAGCAACGTTAATTTGGGCTTAAGCCCGAGCGCGCTTTTTGCCAGAGGGTGTGGTAAGCTAATATTAGTTTGCCACACCCTCTGGTTTTTTAGCGTCGGCTCATCATGCCCTCGCCCTCCCCCCGGCTGATGTCTATGGGCATGCCGGTTCGTTCCTCCACGGTCTGCATGACCCGTTGCATATTTACCAGACCCGTCAGTCCGCGGCTTTCCAGCAGGCTCAGGACATGAAAGATCATGGAGCGAATCCGGTAATAATAATCCTCGTGCACCGAGAGATAGATCCGCCCGTCCCGGAAACCCACCAGGGCCGGTTCATAGGTATATTCCACCGTGGTCCCCACCGGCACCAGGGGGAAAAGTTTCTTGATATGTTCGGGATACATGCGGGTGCAGCCATGGCTCACCAGGCGGCCTACCCCCCAGGGCATGGATGTCCCGTGAATGCCATAGTCTCCCCAGGACAAGGTGAGTTTATAGTCTCCTAAGGGGTTGTCCGGTCCCGCAGGCATAACCGCCATGCCATACTTACCTCGTAGAGCTTTGGGGATATGCCAGGCGGGCTTCACCTTTTTCCCCACCACCTTGAAATCGCCGGAAGGGGTCTTGAAGTCCAGAACGCCCATGCCGATGGGAAAGGTGTATACCTCGGTGCCGTTTTTCACGAAGTAATAGAGGCGCATGGCCCCGGTATTGACGATGAGTTGGCGACCCTCGGGGTTCGGCACGATCCACAGGGTGGGAATGACGATTTCGGTGCCCACCGGCGGGATGAAGGGGTCCCAATCCCGGTGCATCACCCCGATGGAGTTGTAGCCCAAGCCGTAATCGCGGGCGATTTCCAGAAGGTCATCTCCTTTTTGGATGACATAGTGCTGCAGCGCGCCCACCACAGTCACTGCCGACGGGTCGATGCCGGTTTTAGTCGTGGGAAACTTTACATGATAGGGGCCGGCGGCCAACGCCGGCACAGCCGCAGCTGCCATCAACAGCAAGGCCAGAATTAGGGCAATGATTCGCATAGGCTACTCCGCTTTTCGCTTCCAGGGTTTGAGACTGGTGGCGTAAGGGGGCTGGGCGATCCCCTTTTCCGTGATGATCCCTGCTATGAGTTCGTTGGGAGTGACGTCAAAGGCCAGATTCAGGGCTGGGGCCTCCTGGGGCGCCACCTTTTGCCCATAAAGCCCGGTCACTTCCTCCGGGTTCCGCTCTTCCACGGGAATTTGGCTGCCGTCGGTCAGGGTGAAATCAAAGGTGGACAGGGGCGCGGCCACATAAAAGGGGATGCCGTGGTGCCGGGCCAGCACCGCCACGCTGTAGGTACCGATTTTATTGGCGGTATCGCCGTTCCCGGCAATGCGGTCGGCGCCCACGATGATCAGATCCACCCGGCCCTGATGCATCAGGGTGGCCGCGGCACCGTCCGGGATCAGGGTGTAGGGGATGCCCAACTTCCCCAATTCCCAGGTGGTAAGGCGGGCTCCCTGCAGGAGGGGCCGGGTTTCATCCACCCACACTGAAAAGCGCTTGCCCGCTTCCCAGGCCGCTCGCATCACCCCCAGCGCGGTGCCATAGGCCCCGGTGGCCAGGGCCCCAGTGTTGCAGTGCGTCAGCACCCGGTTGCCTTCATGGATGACCATTTGGCCGTGGTGGGCCAGGTGCCGGTTGGTGGTGTCGTCCTCCTTGAGCATGGTTTGGGCTTCCGCCACCAGCCGCTTTTTCAGCTCCGCCACGGGTTCGGCAGCGTGTTCTTGAACCACGTGCTGCATGCGGTCCAAGGCCCAGAAGAGGTTCACTGCCGTAGGTCGGGCCGCGGCGATTTCCCGGCAGATATAGGTGAACTGAATTTGGAATTCTCTGGGGTCCTCGGTGGTTAACGCCAGGGCCCCCAGGGCCGCGGCCATGGCCGCGGCCACCCCGATGGCCGGGGCTCCCCTAATAGCCAGGGTGCGGATGGCCTCGATGACGTCCCGGTAGTCCGTGGTTTCCAAGTAATGCTCTTCCCGGGGCAAAAGACGCTGGTCCAGGAGGCGCACCTTGTTGTCCTCCCAACAGATACTGCAATAGGGGATCATATGGTTTCTCCGGTGTGAAGTAACAAAAATTGTTGTTAGGCGAGAGGGGGCAGGTGTCGCCAACCCTGGCCCCCTCTTGTTAAACCTCTCTTACAGTGTGCGTAGTGCGTAGGGCGGGAAAGTGAAGCGCATCCCGCCTCTTGCATCGATTACAGGGTATGAAGCCTGGGCTACTGGCACGGCAGCTCTCACAATAAAGCGGGAGCACAGGCTTCCAGCCTGTGAACAAAACATGCAAGATGCCTGTTCTCCCGACCAGAAGATGTAGGGTGGGCACTGCCCACCGAAATTTTGCGGACCAAAAACCCTGTGTCGTCCGGTTAGATTAATATCAGGATGTAAAGTTTTGGTGGCACAGGTTTTCAACCTGTGCGGACGCAGGCTGAAGCCTGCGGCTACATTGAGCTTATACTTTCAAAACCGCGGGCCCAAGTTTTACGACAGCAATTTACGAAAGATTTCGTTGGCCAACTGGGGATTGGCCTGGCCTTTGGTCTGCCGCATCAATTGGCCCACGAAAAAGCCCAGGACTTTGGTCTTGCCGGCCTGATAGTCCGCCACTTCCTTGGGGTGGGCCGCCAGGATTTCCCGGGCCTGGGTCTCCAACTCCCCAGCGTCGCTGATCTGGGCCAGCCCCTTTTCCTGGATGATGGTCTCGGGGTCCCGGCCGGTGTGGATCATCTCCTCAAAGACCGCTTTGGCGATCTTGCCGCTGATGGTGCCCTGATCCACCAGGGCCAGGAGATGCCCCAGCTGGCGGGGGCTGACCTTGAGGGCGGAGATGCCCGCTTCCTGCTTTTTCAGCTCCCGCATAACTTCGGACATGATCCAGTTGCTCACCTGTTTGGCCTGGGGGAACTCCTTAAGGCACTCCTCGAAATAGTCGGCCAGGGCCTTGTCGCCGGTGAGCACCTCGGCGTCGTAGGCCGGCAGACCGTACTCGGTTTGAAAGCGCTCGGCCCGGGCGGTGGGGAGTTCCGGCAGGCTGCGGCGCAACTCCTCCAGCCACTCCGGCTCGATCCTCACCGGCATCAGGTCGGGGTCCGGAAAATAGCGGTAGTCATGGGCCTCTTCCTTGCCCCGCATGGAAATGGTCTGGCCCTGGTGGTCGTCCCACAGGCGGGTTTCCTGGATGATCTGCCGGCCTTCGGATAGCAGGGCCCGTTGCCGGCGGATTTCATACTCCAGGGCCTGGCGCACAAAGCGGAAGGAATTCATGTTCTTGAGTTCAGTCTTGGTACTGAGCTCAGTCGCACCCCGGGGCCTGAGGGAAATATTGGCGTCACACCGCAGCGACCCCTCTTCCATGTTGCCGTCGCAAATCTCCAGATACAGCAAAATATTGCGCAGGCCTTTGACATACTCTACGGCTTCATCCGGGGTGCGCAGGTCAGGTTCGCTGACGATCTCAATGAGGGGCACGCCGGTGCGATTGAAATCCACGAAGCTCACCGGCCGGGACTCGCTGTGGATGAGTTTGCCAGCGTCCTCTTCCAGGTGGATGCGGGTGATGCCGATTTTTTTCCGCTGGCCGTTGACCTGGATTTCCAGGAAGCCGTGCTCCGCCAGGGGCAATTCGTACTGGGAAATCTGGTAGCCCTTGGGCAGGTCCGGATAAAAGTAATTTTTGCGCGCAAACACGGACTCCGGGGCGATGCGGCAATCGGTGGCCAGGGCCATTTTGAGGGCGAACTCCACGGCCCGGCGGTTGAGCACCGGCAGCACTCCCGGCATGCCCAGACATACCGGGCAGATCTGGGTATTGGGGGACGCCCCGAAGGTGGTGGGGCAGGTACAAAAGATCTTGCTTTGGGTGAGGAGTTGGGCGTGAACTTCCAGGCCTATAACCGCTTCATATTCCATGAGGGCTTCATCTCCAATGTCATCTTATGCAAATCTAACCGTGGGTCGAAAGACCTTGGGCAATTTTTCGGCGCAATTCTCGGGCCGCGGCGGTGGGATCAGGAGCCGCGGTCACCGCGGTGATGACCGCCGGATGTCTGGCGCCTCGAGAAACCACCTGGTCAATGTTAGTTTTCTTGATGCCGCCCATGGTGGTCCAGGGAATGCGGAGCTGGGGCGCAATCCGGTCAATCATCTCCGGCCCCAGCGGCGTAGCGGCTTCCTTGGTTAAGGTGGCAAATATGGGACCGATGTTGACATAACTGGCTCCCGCTTTCTCGGCGGCCAGGGCTTCCTCCGGGGAGTGGGTGGAGGCGCCGATAATCAGCTCCGGCCCCAGGCGCCGGGCCGCGCTGAGAGGCAGGTCGTCCTGACCCAAATGCACGCCGTCGGCGCCGGCGGCCAAGGCTATGTCCAACCGGTCGTTAATCATAAGCAACGCCCCGGCGGCCTCGATCTGACGCCGGAACTCCACGGCCAACTCATAAAGAGGGCGACCGTTCAGGTCCTTTTCCCGCAGCTGCACCAGGCGTACACCGGCCGCGAGGGTCATCCCCAAAATTTCCAGGGCGGTTCTGCCGGCGCACAGGGCTTCGGTGATGACCACGTAAAGATCGGCCTCCTGAAAAACCCGCAGCCGCTCCTCGTGCGTCATCAGCCTCCCCCCACGATACGCACCAACTCCAGCACGTCCCCCTCCCCTAGTGGTGCCTCCCCATAAGTCTCGCGCTGGATGATGACGCCGTTTTGCTCCACCACCATGCGCTTCGGTTGGAGGCGCAGTTCTTCCAGGAGATCGAGGACCGTCCCACTCGCCACTTCCCGTGGTTCACCGTTAATCGTAATCTTCAGGCCCATTTCCTCAGTGGCATGATTGATAATTCAAGGGGAGGACAGAAACTTGCCTGTTTCCACCCTCCCCCAAGTTATCCCTTTCAAAAAGCCAGGTCAAAATCTTTCCACACCGGATCGTAGCCGGCCCGGCGAATGGCCTCGACCACTTCCGCCGGGCTCCGCCGGTCTTCCACCTCGAACTGGGCCAGGACGTCATCATCGCGATGAGAATAGCCGCCGGGCCGTGTGGAGGAGCCGGCACTCATCATGGTGACGCCCAGGGGAATCAACCGGTCCCGTAAAGCGGCCGGTTCCCGGGTGGATAAGTTGAATCCCACCTCCGGCAAAAAAATTCGTAAAGCCAACATCAGTTGGACCAGGTCTTTATCGCTTAAAGGGTGATGCACCGGGTGCCGCGGTGGGGCATGCAACAGACGGGGAAAGGAAATGCCAATGGCGCTCTGCCAGCATTCTTTCTGGAGATATCTGGCGTGCAGGCCCAACCAGAAACCATCCAGGCGCCAGTCGGCCAGACCCAAGAGAGCCCCGATGCTGAGCTTCCTCACCCCGGCCCGGCCGGCCCGCTCGATGGCCCCCAGGCGATAGTGGTAATCCCGTTTCTTGCCGGAGGGATGCACCTGGGCGTAGGTGGGGCGGTGATAGGTCTCCATGTAGAGGGTGACGCCCTCCAGACCGTGCTCCACCAGTTCCCGGTAGCCGTCCTCCTCCAGGGCATAAACCTCCACCGCCACAGAGGGGAAGTAGTCCCGGGCGATGTCCACGGCCTGGGCCAGGTAGCTCACCGGCACCAGCCGGGGCGCATCTCCGGACACCAACAGCAGAGTCTTAAAGCCATGCCGGGCCAGGCTTTCACATTCGGTCCGAATCTCCTCAGGACTCAGGGTTTGTCTGGCGCCCTGGCCGCCGGAGTGTTTGGCGTAGAAGCAATAGGTGCAGTCCGAGGTGCAGACATTGGAAACATAGAGGGGCGCATACAGCCCGATGGTGCGCCCGAAGTGACGCCGGGTGTGCCGGTGGGCCAGACGGGCCAGGTCTTCCAGCCGCGGCAGGGCTTGAGGAGACAAGAGGGCCGCCAAATCTTCCGGATGGAGCTGCTCCCGGGCCAGGGCGCGGGAGACATCATTGGAACCGGCTTGCCCGATATACTCTCGAACGCGCTCTTCGGACCAAGATTCCAGTATCGGAGAAAAACTCATTTTTATCAGTTTGTTCCCAAGCTTAGCTTGGAAACAAACTCGCTAAGCTTGGCAACCTTTTCGTTCCCAAGTACAACTTGGGAACGAGAGGTAAGGGTGGCGATACCTGAAAGCAAATATTAATAACGCTAAGTTTAGTTACTTCAAGAAACCCGTCAAAGGCGAAGAAGCCTCGGCCGTGTCCCGCTCGGGGCCCAGGCCGGCCAGGTAGGCCAGGCGGCCCGCGGCCGTGGCCATGGCGAAGGCCCGGGCCATGAGGCCGTGATCGGTGGCGTCAGCCAGGGCGGTGTTCACTAGCACCGCGTCGGCGCCCATCTCCATGGCCTCCGCGGCGTGGGAGGGGGCCCCGAGCCCCGCGTCCACCACCACGGGCACCTTGGACTGCTCGATGATAATGCGAATCATGTCCCGGGTCCTGACCCCCCGGTTACTGCCGATGGGCGCGCCCAGGGGCATGACCGTGGCGGTGCCCAATTCCTCTAGGCGCTTGGCCAGGATGGGGTCGGCCTGGATGTAGGGCAGCACCACGAACCCTTCTTTGATAAGCAGTTCCGCGGCCTTAAGGGTCTCTACCGGATCGGGCAGCAGATACTTGGGTTCCGGGGTGAGCTCGAGCTTGACCCAGGGCGGCAGCCCCATGGCCCGGGCCATCCGGGAGAGACGCAGGGCCTCTTCCGCAGTGCGGGCCCCCGAGGTGTTGGGGAGAATCAGGTAGCGCTCCGGGTCCAGAACCGGCATGATGCTGTCCATTTCGGGTTGGGAAAGATCAACCCTCCTTAGGGCCACGGTAACAATCTCCGCGCCACAGTTCTCCAGAGCGGCGCGCAGGGCCTCGGCGGAAGGGAATTTGCCTGTGCCCACCAAAAGGCGCGAACGAAAAGTCCTGTCGGCGATGATCAGAGGATCATTCCCGGTAAGATTGCCCACCGGGTGGGTCAGCGGTTTTTTTGAGTCTTTAGGCACCACGCTTTCCTTCACAAACTTGCTTCACTACAATGTCTTGTCCCAAGATAAAAGGCGCACCCGTGGGTTTAGCCTTCTGGCGGGCCGACACATGGGTCGTCCCTACACATAGAATAGAAATTTTTTGAACCAAATACCTGGGACACCGCACTAGTTTTCTCCACACAGGGGGCATGCGGGGTTCTTTTCCCGGGGCAGCAGGTGGAAGCGGCTGCGGAGCGCGTCATAGGAAAGCAACTGATGGTCCAGGGCGGAGTTGCGGCCCAGAAGCAAGGTTAAGGTCTCTACCGCCTGTAAACTGCCCATCACTCCCGCCACCGCACCGAGAATGCCGAAAGGCTGTTCCGAGGGACCCTCAGCAGGCGGCGGCTCCGGCAAGAGACACCGATAGCAGGGGCTTTCCCGACGGGGGTCCACCACCAGGAGCTGCCCGGAAAATTCCGCCACCGCGGCTGATACCAGAGGAATTTTTTCCTGCCAGCAGCAGTCTGCCACCTGAAAGCGAGTGGGAAAATTGTCGCTGGCGTCAAGAACCACGTCATACCCGCGGAGAATTTCAGAAACCTTAGTCCCATTCAGCCAGAGGTCAAAAGTCTGCACCCGACAGTGGGGGTTCAACTTCCGGAGGCTGTCCCTGGCGGAATCCACTTTGCGCCGCTCTAGATCCTCCACCCCGTGAAGAATCTGGCGTTGCAGGTTGGAAACCTCCACCGCATCGCCATCCACCAGGCCGATTTCCCCCACCCCGGCCGCGGCCAGATAGAAAAGAGAAGCCGACCCCAGACCTCCCGCTCCCACCACCAGCACTTTAGCGGCTTTAAACTTCTGCTGCCCGGTCCAGCCGATCTCCTCCAGAAGGACGTGGCGGGAATAACGCCGGCTTTCTTCAGGGGAGAAGCCAGCATTTCCCAGCCTATCTTTCTCTTTTCCTGGCACAGTGTGGCACCGCGGCGTCTTATTGTTTAACGATTTATTATATAAAATTTTCAAGAGATTGTTGGGAGTTCAGGAAAAAATAGGCGAGGCAGGGTATCCTGCCTCGCCGGTGGGAACTTAAGTCTGGTTAGCCGTTCAGCTTGTAGCGTTCATCCACGATGCGTTCCACTTCTTCCTCGGTGGGCATGGTGTCCCGATAGCCGGCCAGGTATTGGTTGCGCAGCCAGCGGAACAGGCTCACGGTTTCGTTCACCCGGACGATCTCCGGAATGTCGCCGCTTTTCACTGTATGCATGTGGGGATTGTACTGCCCCAGCATGCTGACCACGTCGAAAAAGGTGGCGGCATCCCGCTTAATCCCCCGTTTGAAGGACTTGCCTTCCTTGGGATAGATCAGCTCGGGAGCGGGGTTGCCCGAGATGTCCAGACGCTGGAAGGGGCGCCGCACTGCGACCTGCCATTTGCGGGATTCCACCATCATGCGGGCGATGAGGGGGCCGGCCCAGTCGTGGGTCACGTGACCCTGGGGGCAGGTGGAGAAAAATTCCACCAAGGAGGGGCCGTTGTAGGCGATGGCCTCCTTGAGAATTTTGATGGCGTAAAAAGGGTTGTCGATACTGAGTTTGGCTGCATAAACGTGGGAGATGGCCATAGCCTGGCTGATAATCCGGCGGTGCAGGGTGGTTTTACCGGCGTACTTTTTGCCGATGGGTGAGGTGGAACGATCCGACCCGAAGCGGGTGGCGCCGGATTTCTGGGTGCCGGTATTCATGTACCCTTCGTTGTTATAAATGATCCAGGTGATGTCGAAGTTTTCCCCCAGGGCATGGTTGAAAGGCCCGTTACCGATGTCATAGATGGCACCGTCCCCGGCGAAGACGATGATCTTGGTGAGGACGTCCTGATTCCGATCCACATAGGCCTGGTCCTGGGCGAATTTGGACCCCAGCGCGGCCGCGGACGCGGTTCCGAAGCCGTAATGCCCGGAAGGATAGATGCGGGTATTGAAGGGGTTCACCAGTTCCGACACCTGATCGCAGCCTGTGGAGTTGATGGTGTAAATGTTAAAGCCATGATCCAACATGTGCTCGATGGCCCGACGGTTCCTTTCCGACAAGATACGCAGGCCCTGGTAAAAGGTGGCGATCCCCTCAGGATGGTTCCGGAGGGATTCCAACGCATAAAAGGTGAGGAGATTGACCACCCCTTCGCTGCATCCGGGGCACAGGGTATGCTTGCCGGGATAGAGCTTGGAGAACACAAAGAGTACTTGATGGTTCAAAGCCAGCCGGTCCACCGAGGGGGCCAGGTCCACACTTTGGTCCCAACTGCGGAATATTTCAGGGAGAAAGTCCAGGTCGCTCACTTTGTCCTTGTCCACCATGCGCAAGGCGTCGGTGGGGCAAACCTGGGCGCACACGCCGCAGCCCTTACAAGCAGCGGGGTCAGCTTCGAGGTTCAGGGCGAAGCGCTCCCAGGGCACGCCCTTGGGGGGCTTCTTAAAGATCTTGAAGTAGCGTTTCGCCTCGTCCGGGATGGACCGGTCGGTAACAGTGCTGTAGAGGGCGGAATCCGGGCAAGAGGCCGTACAGATGCCGCAGGCAATGCACTTTTGGGGATCGTACACCGGGAGCGCGGTGCCGATGTAACTCATGTCGCGAAAGCGGCTGGTGGCCGCAGGCACCACCGGTAAAAAGCGATCCCAGGGAACCTTCTTACCGTCCAGGATGGGCTCGATCATCTGACGGTGAAAGGTATCTTGGTAGTTTTCGATGAGATTCATCGGCTTGATAGTCCCCAGTTCATCCTTCTCCGTAAGGGTAACTCGCAAGCCGGCGGTGCCGCGTTTCCCGCCGAAATCCTCCGGTTTCGGAGCCACGTAAACCGGTTCTTCGGCGTGACCCGCCAGAGCCGCGGAAACAAAGCGCTCGCCGCCGCAGCCGGGAATGCTCTGTTCAACACCGAACTTGAGCAAGGCCAGATTGGAATCTATCATTTCTTTGCCCTTGCCCCGCTTGGCGCCGAGCTTCTTTTCCAAAATCTTTTTAAAGCGGTGCTCGAACTCTTTTTCCTTGAGGATTCCCAGTTCCTTGTTGATAAGACCCAAAATGGCGGCCCCAGGAAGGTTACGGTTCAGATGCTGAACTGCCGCATGGGTTCCGTCCAGGGTCAGCAGCCGGATTTTCCGATATTTAATCAAAGACTGCACCCGAGTTGGAAAACTATCCATCAGTTCCTGGCAGGTTTTGGTGGTGTTGATCACCAACAGGCCCTTCTCCTTGAGACCGCCCACGTATTCCCGGAGAATCTGGTCGGAGAGGAATTTCTCGTTAAAGAAGGCCAGCACATCTCGCTGGGTAAGCTCGCTGGCATTGCGGATGGGCTGGGACGAAAGGCGCAGGTTCATAAACACCGGTGCGCCTTTGCGCGCAGCGCCGTAACGGGCTCCGGATTGGACATACTTTTTATGTCCAGAGCCGGCTTCTTCAGCATAGATCAAGGCGGCTGATTCCAGAGCTGTCTTCACTCCTTCGGCGCCCACGCCGATGAAAGTCATACCCAGTTCCCGGTCCAGATAGCCCGGCAGGGGATGAGGCTTAAGGGTCAAGGGCCCTTCGATGCCCACATAAAAATCCCGGAGAAAGCCCCGGCGCTTCTCGAAGCAACTGATCATGTTTTCCACCACCGAGCCGGCGTCATACTTGTTGAAGTCCTTGCTGCCCAGACCATAGACACCATGGAGCAGGGTGGGCATGTCCTCGCGGCCGTAAATCCGATGCTCTCTTTTACCTTCCCGGCCAGCCCGGATGGACACTTGCAGAGCAGCCTGGACATCGGCCAGCATGAGCTGATTGTGCGCGGTGGCGCTGCGCTCCAGGACAGAGACCACTTTGGCTTTGCGCATGGCGTAGGCCAGTTCCTCATAACAGGGGGGATTGAACAGCACCGGCCGGACCACGCCGATTTTGTAGCCTTTGACGTCCCGGTAGTAGTCCACCACGTCCTTAATCACCCCGGCGGCGGAACCCAGAATAACCACCACCATGTCCGCGTCTTCCGTGCGGTAACATTCCACTACCTTGAGGTTGGTCTCCATGATTCTGTTCATGGCGGTCATGGCGGCGACAAAGCCCCGCTTGAAAAAGCGGTAGGCCAGGTCCTGGGCCACCTGTCCCTCCATGGTCAGGTCGGTATCGGTGAAGGTGCCGCTCAAGGTGCCGTGCTCGAAATCCGGCTGGTGGAAGCGGTTGGGAGGCCCGACGAACCAGCCCAGAAACGCGTCGGACAGCTCCTGGACGTTTTCGATGGCATGGCTTTTGATGAAGCCGTCCCCGATGACCATGACCGGCAGCATCACCTGGCGCAGCTCCGCCACTTTGAAGGCAATGGGCAACAGGTCGTGCATTTCCTGGTTGTCGCAGGACACGAGCTGAGCCCAACCGGAGTTGCGCACCGCGTAGAAGTCGGTGTGTCCGGCGTGGATGGACAAAGACCCTTTGTTGACTTCCCGGGCCATGATCGACATGACCACCGGCAGGCGTTTACCGGCCACGGAAAACAGGTTCTTGGTTTTCAGCAGCAGCCCCTGGGAAGAAGTGTTGTCTACGTAACGTCCTCCCTGACTGGCCATGGCCTCTACCGAGGCGATGGCGGACAGCTCGTCGGAAGGTTGGAAATACATGACCTCGGTGCCGAAAAGGTTTTTTTGGCCCATGGACGCGGCCCGGGCGAACTGCTCGGCAATGGGGGTCGAAGGCGTGATGGGGTAACCGCAGAGACCATCTACCAACCGGGTTAGTACGGAGATGGATGCCTGGTTGCCGTCCATCAATACCTCCCGGCGTTTTCGGATATCCTCCAGCAGCTTGGCAGGAATGGAAGAAAGATCGAAAGAGAACAATTCTCTGGCGTCGAAGCGTTCCCACTCGGCCTGCCAGTCGATTTCCTTGGTGGTTTTTACCTTCCGTTGCCGGAGATTGTGGTAAGGTAGATGCTGTCTCAATTCATCCAGGTCTCTTGTTAAGCATAGTTCTTCAGCCATGGGCGTACCCCTTGTTAAAGATTGTTAAATATTATTATCACAAAATAACAACAGGTCGCCAATATATAGTGAAAAGAATCACATTTCCTCGCCGGGTTGAAACCTTGTTTTCACCACAAAGGTGCTTAGGTTGAGGAAAAACATGGGGAAGCCCTCCGGCCCTACCTCAACGTTGAAAGAGGAGTCAGGCTCATGACAGTCCAAGTGTGCTGGCTGGATGACCTGGCCAAAGCCCAGGAGGCCGCCAAGAGGACCAACAAGCCCACATACCGACCTCCTTACAGATTTCCCATACCTTGGCACTACCGCATGCGAACCCCGATCCGCCTCCTGCGTAAGGAGGCGGTAGTAAGCCAACCCTGATGCGGTAGGTGTTTGTTAGTTGCAAGCCCCTACCACATCATTTATAGACATCGTTTCGATTTATCACCCCTTCAAGGGTTGTAATAAATTGCGCCCCCTATCTTTCTCTTGAATAAATGATCATTTTGTGGGAGTTGTGGTGGGGAGAGGGCAGGGACTCATGCTCTCTGAACTCGTCGGCAAATTTTCCCACAATATCAGGGAGGATGCCATGCAGGTTAAGATCGGTCAGTCGGTGCTCGAGTTGGTGGAAGGGGACATCACCCAGCAGGATACCGAAGCCCTGGTCAACGCCGCCAATGAACAGCTCCGGGTGGGCGGGGGCGTGGACGGGGCCATTAACCGGGCGGGGGGGCCCAAAATCCAAGAGGAAGCCCGTAAAATCGGCCGTTGTCCCACCGGCCAGGCGGTCATCACCACCGGGGGAAACCTCAAGGCCCGCTATGTTATTCACACGGTGGGTCCCATCTATCGGGACGGGCATAGTGGGGAGCCGGAGCTGTTGGCCTCGGCCTACCGGGAAAGCCTGAAAATCGCGTCTGAGCAGGGCATCAGATCCCTGGCCTTCCCTTCCCTTTCCACCGGGGTTTACGGGTACCCGGTGGCCGACGCGGCCCGGGTGGCCCTGACAACCGTCAAAGACTACCTGGCCCAACACCCCGAGATTGAACTGGTGCGTTTCGTGCTCTTCGGCAAACCCACCTTTGAGGCCTTTGCCGCGGCCTTGCAGGAAAGCGGCTGACACAGGGGCCTTGTGGGTTACTGGAGAGCAAATTTCCCTTCAACCTTTATTTAAAAACTTAACACCGAATAGCCGAAGACGCGGTTTACTTCGGTGACCAGCTCTTCCGAGGGGGTGAGGGCCAGAGTCTCGGGCAGGGCCAGGATACCGTTGCCCTGGGGATTAAGGAAGTGCAGATAAGCGGGCACGGTGCCCTGGTGGCGGGAGAGGACTTCCCGTAAAGCCAGCAGTTGCTCAGGGGTGACAGTGTCGGCCTGAAGTTTCAGATCGAGGCGGGCCGGCCAGCGGGGCAGGGAGGTGCCCAGGGGGGAGATCTCCCGGGCCACGATTTTGGTGCCCCGCTCCTCCTGAACCACGTCCCCCTTGAGCCACAAGGGCAGGCTGGGCTGGTTGAGCCAGGCCGCCACTTTTTCCAGAACATCACCGAAGACCAGCACCTCCACCGAGCCGGTGAGGTCCTCCGCCGTTAGAATAGCCACCCGCCCGCCCCTTTTGCTTACCTTTTCCTTGGCCGCAGTGACCACCACCCCCAGGGCGATGCTCTCTCCATCCGGGGTATCCGGGAGGTCGGCGGTGGTCACCTTTACCCAGCTTTTCAGGATATGGCGATAGGAATCCAGGGGGTGGCCGCTCAGGTACACTCCCAGGGCCTGCTTTTCCCTGGCCAGCCGTTCAGACTCCTCCCAGTCCGGAACTTCGGGAAGCCAGTCATCGGTGGCCGTCTCTTCCAAGGCCCCAAACATGGACATCTGTTTCAGGGCCTGCAAGCTTTTGGCCCGCTGGGCCCGTTCCAGGCCCACGTCCAGGCCGGCCAGGAGGCGGGCCCGCTTTTTTTCTATGGTGTCAAAGGCCCCGGCCTGGATAAGGGCTTCCATGACCTTGCGGTTCACTCGGCTGAGATTGGCCCGTTCGAGGAAATCGCTGAAATTTTTAAAGGGGCCGGCCTTGCGGGCTTCAAGTATTTCCTGAATAGCCCCGGAGCCCACGTTTTTCAGGCCGGCCAGGCCATAGCGCACCCGGCCGTCCTCCACGGAAAAGTCCCGGCGGCTCAGGTTGATGTCCGGGGGCAGCAGCATGAGGCCCTGCTCCCGGGCCTGCATGATGTGTTTGGCCAGTGAGGTGGTCTGATTTATTTCACTGTTCAACAGCGCGGCCAAAAATTCCAGAGGATAATGGGCTTTGAGATACGCGGTCTGGTAGGCCACCATGGCGTAAGCCGCACTGTGGGATTTATTGAAACCATATCCGGCAAATTTTTCGATGAGGGTGAACAGGGCCTGGGCCTTTTTCTGGGGGAAACCCTGCTGCACGGCCCCCGAAAGGAAGCGTTCCTTTTGGGCCGTCATAACTTCCGGGATTTTCTTGCCCATGGCCCGGCGCAGAATATCGGCTTCGGCCAGAGAGTACCCCGAGATTGTCGCGGCAATCTGCATGACCTGCTCCTGATACAGGATGATGCCGTAGGTTTCCTGCAAAATAGGTTCCAGTTCCGGGAGTAGATAGCTTACCGGGGCTTCGCCATGCTTGCGGCGTACAAAGTCCTCCAGCATGCCGCTTTCCATGGGGCCAGGGCGGTAGAGCGCCACCAGGGCGATAATGTCTTCGAAGCTGGTGGGCTTCAGGCGCACCATCAGGGCCCGCATGCCGTCGCTCTCCAGTTGGAAGACGCCGGCGGTGTTGGCTGCCTGGAGGAGGGTGAAGGTCGGCATATCATCGAGGGGGATGGCATGGATGTCGAAGGTGGGGTCGTGGCTCTGACGGATAAACCGCACCGCCTGTTCGATGACGGTGAGGGTTCTGAGACCCAGGAAGTCGAACTTGACGAGACCCACCCGTTCGACCCCCTTCATGTCGAACTGAGTGACCAGCTCACCTTTGGAGCCCTTGTAGAGGGGAAGGTAATCCACCAGGGGTCGGTCGGCGATGACCAGCCCGGCCGCGTGGGTGGAGGCATGGCGCGGCAGACCCTCCAGAGCCTGGGCCACGGTCAGGATTTCCTGTACCGTGGGGTTGGTATCCCGTAATTCCCTTAGGCGCGGTTCCTGTTCCAGGGCCTTGACCACGGTCATTTTCATCTGCTCGGGCACCAGCTTGGCGATTTTGTCCACTTCGGCGTATGGCACTTCCAGGGCCCGGCCCACGTCCCGGATGACCTGCCGGGTTTTCATGCTGCCAAAGGTGGTGATCTGGGCGACGTTTTCCCAGCCGTAGGTTTTGGCCACGTACTGCAGGATTTCTCCCCGGCGCTCAAAGCAGAAGTCCATGTCGATGTCGGGGGGGCTGAGGCGCTCGGGGTTAAGGAAGCGCTCAAAGATGAGGCCATAGGCCAGGGGGTCGAGATCGGTGATGCCCAGGCTGTAGGCCACCAGACTGCCGGCCGCGGAACCCCGGCCGGGTCCCACGGGGATCCGTTTTTTCCGGGCATAATTGACGATATCCGCCACCACCAGGAAGTAGCCGGCAAAGCCCATTTTGCCCAGTGAAGTCAATTCATATTCCAGCCGGGGCCAATAGTCCGCTTCGGGACAGGCGAGGCCCGGCCCTGCTTCCAGGCGCTTTTTCAGTCCCTCCCGGGCCTTACGGTTTAACAACTCCTCCATGGACTCACCGGTGGCTTCCGGAAAGACCGGAAAACGGAAGGTGCCCAGATCCAGGGTGACTTCGCAGCGATCGGCTATTTCCCGGGTCCGGGCCAACAGTTCCGGATAGGGAAAGGCCTGGGCCATTTCTTCGGGGCTCTTAAAGTATAGTTGATCGGTGCCGAACTGCATGCGCCCCGTGGTATTAACGGTCTTGCCGGTCTGAATGCACAGGAGCACGTCGTGGGCCCGGGAGTCTTCAGGATTGAGATAATGGCAATCATTGGTGGCCACCAGGGGCAGGCCCCAGCGGGGAGCCCAATCCAAAAGCGCCGTATTCACCTTAGCTTGCTCTGGCAGGCCGTTGGCCTGGGCCTCCAGGTAGAAACGGTCCGGAAAAATTTCCGCATATTCCCGGGCCGCGGCCTCGGCGCTTTTCAGATCGTCGGCCACTAGGTGGTGGGCCACCTCACCGTGCAGACAGGAAGACAAGGCAATAAGGCCGGTATTCAATTCACGCAGGAGCTCTTTATCCACCCGGGGTTTGTAGTAAAAACCCTCCAGATGAGCCAGGGTGACCAGGCGCACCAGGTTATGATAGCCCTCCTGATTCATGGCCAGAACCACCAGATGATGGTGGTCTCCTTTGCTCTTGCGGTCGTGGCGGCTCCGGGGCGCCACATAGAGTTCACAACCCAACAGAGGTTTGATCCCAGCCTTTTTGACCTTCTCATAAAATTCCAGGACGCCGAAAAGATTCCCGTGGTCGGTAATGGCCACGGCCGGCATTTCCAGCTCCTGGACCCGACGCACCAGATCCTCGAGGCGAATGGCCCCGTCCAGCAGACTGTACGCGGTGTGCACGTGCAGGTGCACAAACTCTGAAAGCGCCATGCCATACCTTTCTGCCCCGGAAACATCTGGGGACATTTCCATCTTATACCAGATGCCGAGGCCGGGCAAGAGAAGGTACCAGGGGTTTATGGGGAGCGCCAGAGGCCTATATCCCTGCCCCCTCGACCCCCAATAAAGCTTGGTTTTACGGCAGGAACTTGGGTACAAGAAAAAATTCAACGCAACCTCCTTTTGTGGTAATTTATGAGATGTGTTAAGGTGATATGAGGAAAAGGTTCGGCTTTTGACAGGCAAGGGTGAGGGCGCCCCATGGGACTCATTTTTGCGGTAATGAACATCAAAGGCGGCGTGGGGAAAACCACCATTACCGGCAACCTGGCCGACGCCGTGGGGCGCCTGGGTCACCGGGTGCTGGTGGTGGACATGGACAGCCAATGCAACACCACCTCTTTATTGGACCCAGGGGATCACCCCACCCGGAACACCGTCCGCGAGCTGTTGGCCCAGGAGGAACCCGAGCTGGCCGTGCGCAAATGCATCAGCCCCACCCGGTTGGCCAACGTTTCTATTCTGCCCAACCTGCCGGAAACGGCTTCCCTGGAAGCACAGTTGCTCCTTGCAGGACCAACCGGTAACTCCAGGTTGCGCCGCTGCCTCAGGAATTATGCCCGGCGGCATTTTGCCTTCACCCTCATCGACACCCCGCCCCACATGGGGACCTTCGTGCTCTTGGCCCTTTATGCTGCGGATGGGGTAATTTTGCCCATTAAGGCCGGCAGCGCCTTCAGCGTGGAAGGGCTGCTCAAGGCAGTGCGCCTCATTACCGAAGTCAAACACGGGGCCAACCCCGACCTGCGTTTCCTGCGCCTGCTCATCAATCATATGGACCGCCGCACCATCATCAGCCGCAACATCGCCCAAGAAATCGCCCAGGCCTTCCGGGAAGAGCAACTGTTTCGGACCACCATCCCGGTAAACACCGCGTTTGAACGGGCGGAGTCCCTGGGACAGACCATTTTCCAGTTCAATCCCAGGGCCAGCGGCGCCAAAGCCTTTCAGGAGTTGGCCCGGGAGTTGGTGGATATCTGCGGCTTGGCAGAAGATGCCCAAAGGAGGACTGAGCATGGACAACTCCAAGAAAAAGGGCAAGCAGACCCAAAAGTCTCCGGCGGACTCCCCTAAGATTCCGAAAATCCTGGCTGAAGCCCGGCAGATGGTGGATGATTTAGGCCGGGAAGCCACGCCCTCCAAGAATACGCCACCAAAAAAGGAGGCCTCTGGTCGCAAGACCCGGGCCAAGACCGGAGCTACCAAAAAGCCCGTGGCCCGGAAAAAGGCCCCGGCCGCCAAAAAGAAAGCTTCTCCCCCTAAGGCGCCGCCCTCCCCGGCCCGGACCACAGCCACGGTACGGGCCCTGCCGAAACCGCCGAGGGGTCCGGCCGCCGGCCCCCGCCTCAGCCCGGCGGAGTGCGGCATCCGGGTGGTTCACGTCCTGCCGGGGAGAATTCGCTTTCGGGTCTACTCCCTGAAATACAATGTGGAATTTGCCCGGGAGGTGGAAAAAAAGCTGGCTGCCATTACCGGGGTCACCGGGGTAGAAGCCAGTCCCTCCACCGGGTCTTTGCTCATGCAATACCGTTCCAAGGAACTCCTGGCAGGACCCCTGCGGGAGGCTCTGGAAACCTGGTTTCCCCGGCTAGATACCGACAGCTTGCTGGCTTCCCTGCCGGCCTGAGAGGAAAAACCGGCAGGGGTCTCCCCTAATGCCCCCGGCGGCCTTGCCAATAAACCGGAGATCAGGTCTTGGTCTTGACAAGCCAACTAGCCAGCCCGTAAGATTAATTGGTTATGGGTTGGTCAATCTCGGCTGTCGCTTCTCTGGCCCCCGGCGCACAGAGTGTGTCCCTCACCGGATCTCACTGGGACGTGCTGTCTGCTATCCTGGCCGCCGGTCCGGTGGTCAAAGGGGTGATGCTCATCCTGCTGCTCTTTTCCGTTATTTCCTGGGCCATCATTATCGCCAAATCTCGTCAGCTCACCCGGGCCCGGCGGGAAAATACCGAATTTTTCAAACTTTTCTGGGCTACCCCCGACCTGGCCTCAGCCACCCAAGCCACGGACCATCTGGCCTATTCGCCGGCAGCCCTTATGTTCCGGGAAACCCTGACTTCAGGCCCAAACCCTGGTCCCATGGCAGGAAACCCTCAACAGGACCTCCCCACCCACCCCAGCGACCATGCCATCCACCGGGCCTTGCGCCGTTCTCTCTCGGAACAGGGTGACAGGCTCAGCCGTTCATTAAGTTTTTTGGCCACCTGCGGCAACACCGCCCCGTTTATCGGACTGTTCGGTACCGTCTGGGGTATCATGACTTCTTTCCACGACATCAGCCTCAAGGGCTCGGCTTCCCTGGCTACGGTGGCGCCGGGCATCGCCGAGGCCCTGATTGCCACGGCCGCAGGCCTGGTCGTCGCCATCCCGGCGGTCATGGCTTATAACTACTTTCTTGGACAGGTGCGGCGGTTGGAAGCCGAGTTGGCCGATTTCGCCACCGACCTGGCGCCGCTGCTGAACACTTCGGAGGAATCTCAGCCCCTTGCATAGGAAATCGTGCCATGCCGGAAAAATTTTCACCGTCCCAACCGCTGTCGGATATCAACGTCACCCCCTTTGTTGACGTTATGCTGGTTTTGCTGGTGATCTTTATGGTGACCGCTCCCATGTTCTCCCAGGGGCTGCCGGTGAACCTGCCGGAAGCCGCGGCCCCGGCCCTGGTGAGTGACAAACCCCTGGTGGTCTCCATTAGCCGGAAACAGGAGGTTTACCTGGGGGACCGGGAAGTGGGCCTGGCGAATCTCAAGGCGGCCCTGGCCGGGGAACAAAAGGGCGCTAAGGCGCCGGAAATCCTCCTCAAATCCGACCAGAGCGTGCCTTATGGTCTGGTGGTACAGGTGATGAGCATCTTGAAAGAGGCGGGCGTGGAAAAACTTGGCATTGTTACCGCCCCCGCCGCCCAGGAGGTGAAATCATGAGGCAATCCGGCCGGCTGTGCTGTTTTCTGGCCCTCGGAATCCTCCTCGTAACCTTGGCGGCCTGTGACCCTTCCATGTTATTTCCCAGACAGACACAGCCGCCACCTCCCCCCAGCGGAACAGCCTCCCCAGCAGCCACCGCGCCTGGCTCGGCTGCCAGCCAGCAGATTCGGGCTCTGGAAGAAAAGGTGCGGCAACTGGAGCGCCGGTTAGCAGCCGTGGAACAGCGCCAGGGAGTCCCCTCCCCTCCGACCAGGACCGCGGCCCCCAAGCCGGTGGCCAAAGTTCAGCCCCCCGGGCCCACTCCGCCTCCGGTGGCCGCACCCGCGCCTGCGGCGACGCCGTCCTCGCCGGCCACAGAGAAGCTTTACAGTGAAGGTCTGCGCCTCTACCAGGGTAAAAGCTACCCAGCCGCCCGGAAAAAGTTCGCGCAATATTTGAAGAGCCAACCCCGGGGCCCCAAGGCCGCCGAGGCTCGTTATTATCTGGGAGACAGCTTTTTCCAGGAAAAGAAATATGCGGAGGCCCGGGTGGAATTCAACAAGATGGTGATGCAATTTCCCAACAGCATCTTGGCCCCTACCGCCCTCCTGCGACAGGCCTACTCCTATCAGCAGACCAACCAGAAAACGAATTTCCGGGTGGCTCTGCAAAAACTCATAAATACCTATCCCCAGAGCCCAGAGGCCCAGGAAGCCAAGCGGCTGCTGCAACCGTCCGCTCCCCCGAGATAGGAATCAAGTATGTTAAAAGTCCTGCGTAAACATTCGAAACATTGGCTGATTGCCGCGGTAATCGGGGCCATCGTGGTAGTCTTTATTTTTTGGGGGATGGGGAGCATGGGCACGCGCCAATCCCAAGAGATAGCCCAGGTCTATGACAAACCCATACCTTTGACCACCTACTACCAATACGCCAGCCTGTTGGAAAAGAAAACTCGTTTTCGGCGCAACCTCTCCGAAGATGACGTCAAGGCCTTACAGGAAAGTGCCCCGGACAACCTGATCAATCTGATACTCCTCACCGAGACTGCAAAGCGGCTGGGTCTTAAGGTAAGCGACCGGGAAGTCCAGGCTGCGATTATCAATGACCCGGATTTTCAGCAGGATGGCACTTTCAAGCCCCGGATTTATGAGATATTCATCGGCAGGGGACGGAACCGGCAAGCGGTAAAAGTGGCTTACGAAAATTGGCTCCGCCAGCAGCTTCTGGCAGCCAAAGCCCTGGGAACCATCACCTCCTTTGCCAAGGTTTCGGAAGCAGAGCTGGAGGAGTACTTCCGACTGTCCCGGGAAGAGGTGCAAGTGGATTATCTCGCGGTGAACCCCGAGACTTTTGTCTCCGGGGTCAAGCCCACCGAGGCAGAACTGAAGGCGTACTATCAGAAATACCGGGACAAGTTTCGCCTGCCTGAGCAAATCAAGGTTCGTTACGTGCTTATCCGCTCCCAGGATTTTCTGAAGCAGGCAGAGGTCTCGCCTCAGGAGGTGGAAGATTATCTAAGTGAGCACAAATCGGAGTTTGTCCGGGCCAAGGTCATCCGGGTGAGGGAAATTTTTCTGGCTTTTCCTCCCAAAGCCACCGACGCCCAACGTCGAAAGGTGGAACAAAAGGCCGAGGCGCTTTTAAAACAGGTCCGCCAAGGCCAGGATTTTGCCCGGTTAGCCCGAACCTCCTCCCAGGATGAGGCCAGCCGCAAGCAGGGTGGAGACCTGGGCCCGATAAGCCGGGGCAAAAAAGGGGCGGCCTGGGATAAAGTGGCCTTTGCCCTGGCCCCGGGAGAAGTCGGCCTGGCCCAGAACGACAAGGGCTATCATCTGATAAAACTAGAAGAAATCAAAGAGACGGAGGACATTCCCGAGGCCAAGGCCAAATCTGTGGCTTTGGAAAAACTCAAACAAGCCAAAAGCCAGAAACTGGCCCGGGAAGAGGCCAAGCGGCTCCAGGCGGACACGGCCCGGGCCTCTTTTATGGAGGTCATGAAAAAAAGCCATCTTACTCCCCAGGAGACGCCTTTTTTCACTCAGAGCGAGTCCATCCCGGGTCTGGGGGCGGTGAAAGCTTTCAACCAGGAGGCTTTCACCCTCAAAGCTAAGGAAGTAGGCGTAGCCGAGGTGCCCCAGGGATTTGCCGTCATGCAGGCTCTGCAATGGCAACCGGCTTCCCTGCCGCCTTTTGACGAGGCCAAAAATAAGGTGCGCCAGGCGGTGGCTCGGGTTCAGGCCCAAGTAATGGCACAGAAAGAGGCTGGACAATTATTGGCCCACCTGCGCCAGGGTGAGCCGTTGGCCCGGGTGGCGGCCCAGGCCGGGCTGCCCCTCAAGGACAGCGGCTATTTTACCCGCCTGCAGGGTTTCAGACAGCAACCCCTGGCGGAACCCCTGACCAGCGCCTCCTTTCTGCTTTCCAAGCAACGACCCTATCCGGACAAACCCATTTTATGGCAGGGTAAATATTATCTATTGGCCTTTAAAGACAGAAAAATGCCGCCTCCGGAGGAATTCCAGCAGGAACGGGAAAATCTAAAGCGGTTGGTCCTGGAGAACAAACGCCGGGTCCTCCTGGAGGCCTGGTTTCGAGAAGAATGGCAGCGAGCCCAGGTCAGGAAACCGAGACAGGGGTCTTAAGGAGGGGGCGCAGGGCTCCTTAACTGAGCTAACTGTTTAAGCAGTTCAAAGTTCAAAGCTAACAACCATAGAGGATGCGCCTCGCGTGGCCTTTGGGTGTCCAATGCATCTTTTACCCGAAAAAAAGATATAGAGCAGCCGCCCCCGGCTGTCTGTTTAAAAGCAGGCGAGGGTGCCTGCTCTACATTTTTGATCCCTTTCAAACTCTAGAGCTTCTTGAATTTGGAGACTTTTCGTTCCATGGCTGCGGACCTCAGCTCCCTCGGCCAGGCGGTGCGAGCCGCCACGCACCGGGCTCTTGAGGCCCGGGAGCGTTTGGTCGCCGACTACCACGAGTGGGAGGACTGGCGGCGGCAGGTCCGTGCTGCCAAGGCCCACATGGTGGAACATTACCGGGAGTATTTAGCGCTGCTCCGGGACCAGGTGGAGGATTGGGGGGGCGAAGTCCACTTTGCCGGGGACGCGGCTGAGGCCAGGGACATCATCCTGAAGGTGGCCAAAAGGCACCGGGTGGCCAAGGTGGTCCAGTCCAAGTCCATGACTGCCCATGAAATCGAGCTGGAGCCTTTCTTGGCCGGCGAGGGCATTCGTCTCACCGAGACCGACCTGGGGGAGTTCATCATCCAGTTGGCCGGCCATCCTCCTGCCCATCTCACGGCACCGGCCCTGCACCTGAACCGTCATCAAATCGGCCGCATCTTATCCGAAGCTTTCGACCTTGAGGCCCCCATCGATCCCGCGAATTTGACCCGCCTGGCGTCCCAACGGATCGCGCCCCGGTATTTCGAGGCGGACATGGGCATCACCGGGGTCAACTTCGCGGCGGTCCGGGACGGCACCCTGGTGTGCCTGGAGAATGAAGGCAATCTGCGCTTGAGTTTTTCGCTGCCCCCGGTGCACCTGGCCCTCATGGGCTGGGAAAAGATGGTGTCTGAACTGTCCCTCCTTGAGCCCATGTTGCGGCTGCTCCCGGCCAGCGCCACCGGTCAACGCTTGACCTCCCTGGTGCATTTTTGGCGGGGCTTGAAAACCGGCCCTCAGGGAACCCAGGCCTTCCATCTGGTCATCCTGGACAACGGACGCAGTCGCCTGGCGGCGCACCCCGAACTCCGGGAGGCCCTCTATTGCCTGCGCTGTGGGGCTTGTTTGAATATTTGCCCGGTATTCCAGGTGGGCGCGGCTCATGTGTACGGGCGGGTCTATCCCGGAGCCATCGGCGCCCTGCTGGCGTCCTTCCTGCCGCCGCCCGGGGATATTGCGGATCTTTGCACCCAGTGCGGTGGTTGCCGGGAAGTATGTCCGGCCGCGATTGAACTGCCCCAAAAAATCCGATATCTCCGCCAACAGGCCCCTTCCTTCCGTCGGGCTCGGGGCGTGTCCGGGGCGGCGGGGTTCGTCCTTAGGCAACCTCGTCTCTACCGCAGCCTGGAATCTCCGGCCCACTTTCTGGCCCAAGCCATTCTACGGAAGCAGGCGCAAAAAATTTTCCACGGGAAGCTGCCGGGAAAGAGCTTTTTTCGAAAATATATGAAGGGGTTAAGAAGTCCCCCTTTGCAAAAGGGGGATCTCGGTAGATTATCAGACTCTTACCAAATCCCCCCCGACCCTCCTTTAAAAAGGGGGGGAGAAAGAGCGGCCGGACTGCCAGATGATCTGGCAGACAGGTTGGCAGAGGTCGGCACCGGCCTCGTCAGTCTGGCAGGAGCGCAAGCACTGGCCCGCTATTTGAACGACACATCTCAGGGAGAAGTTTATCTCGAAGATCATCCCTGGTTGCAGCCGGTGGCCCAGGAACTCACCAACCTGGGGACTTTCTGCAACCTGGCCCGGGATGAATGGGCTCCCCCGTGCGACACGGCGGTCACGGTGGGGCTGGGGTTTATGCCGGCGACGGCTTCGGTGCTCACGGCCGGGGGCGGGGGCCCGGCTGCCTGGCTGCCTCTGCGGGCTCGACGCCACGTGGTGGTGACGCCGCCCGAGCAAGCGGGCCTGAATTTTCAGGAGGCCCTGACCCTGACCACCAAACAGCAGGAAAGCCTGGTTACTTGGCTCACCGGCCCCACCCGGACAGCGGACATCGAAAAGATTCTGGTTCTGGGTGCGCAGGGACCGGCAGAGATGACCGTGGTGCTTTACCGGCCACAACCTCCGGGGGAGTGACAATCATGCAGGAAACTGTGCCGCGGGAGGAAATCGCCCTCAGGATAGCCCGTTTTCAGGAACTTCTCCAGGACCACGGTATCGGCATGGCCCTCATTCGGCAGCACGCGGATCTGTATTACTATACCGGCACGGTGGCAGACGGCTTTCTGGCGGTGCCGGTGGAGGGTGCCCCCAAGTTCCTGGTGCGGCGGCCCCAGGAACGCCTGGCCAGGGGGGAAATCCCCTGGGATTTGGTTTTTTACAGCGATTTTGGGGAGATTCCGGCCTTGCTTGAAGACTTGGCGGTATCCCGCGCGGGCCCCCTGGGGTTGGAACTGGACGTGTTACCCGCGTCCCTTTACCTGCGCTTTCAGACCAAACTCTTCCCCCAAACGCCTCTTACGGATATCTCACACCTGATCCGGCGCCAGCGCATGGTGAAAAGCGCCTTTGAAATCGGGCAGATCGGCCGGGCCGCGGCCATTCTGGATGAAAGCTTTGAGGCTGTGCCGGAGCTCCTGCGGCCGGGTTTAACAGAACTCGAACTATCCGCGGCCCTGGAATACCGGCTGCGCCTCCTGGGACATCAGGGACTTATTCGCCTACGCAACACCAACCTGGAGATGTTTTTCGGCCATGTGCTCTCCGGTCATGCAGGCCTGGAGCTGGCTTACATCGATACTCCCAGCGGCGGCTTGGGCTTCAGCCCCGCTTTTCCCCAGGGCCCCAGTCATAAACCCCTGGCATCCCACGAGCCCGTCACCGTGGACCTGGGCGCCTGCGTCAACGGTTACGTAGCGGACATGACCCGGCTCTTTGTCCTGGGGGATCTGCCAGCGGAGGCCTGGCGGGCCTATGACCTGACCCTGGAGCTCTTCCATTGCTTCGAAACCGAGGCCCGGCCCGGGGTAAAGCCCGGTGATCTCTATCAGAAGCTCTGGGACCTGGTGGAGACGGCAGGGTTCAGCGATTTCTTCATGGGCCGAGGGCTGGAACGGGTGAGCTTTGTGGCCCACGGAGTGGGCCTCGAATTGGATGAGTTCCCTTTCATCACAGCCCGCTTTCCCTTCCCGTTAGAGGCGGACATGGTGGTGGCCTTTGAGCCGAAGTTTTATTTGCCGGACGTGGGCCTCATCGGCCTGGAAGACACCGGCCGTCTTACCGCTGACGGAATCGAGTGGCTCACCCGAGCCCCCCGGCAGGTGATCAAGGTGTGAAAATCTTGGCTAATCAGAATTATCCGTGGTTCAGACTGATGGCTTTGGCCCTGGCCTTCTCTGCCCTTTTGGCGGGAGTAAAACCCGGGCTGGCGGGCCCTGCTGGACCCATCTGCCACGGCAGAGGTCTCAAGAAGCAGGTGGCCCTTACCTTTGACGACGGCCCCCACCCCTCTTTCACCATACAAATCTTAAGCCTTCTGAATAAGTACGCAGCCCAGGCCACCTTTTTTGTCCTGGGTGAGCACGCGGCGCAATATCCCGAGGTCATCCGGGAGTTGGTGGACTCCGGCCAGGAAGTGGGGAATCACAGCTTTACGCACCTCCGCTTCCCTTCGAAAGATGAGGAGGCTTGGCCGGGGGAAATAGAGCGCACCGAACTGGAGCTTGACCTGCTGGGCTGCCCTGATCACGGCCTTTTCCGTGCCCCCTACAGCGACTACAATCCAGGGCTCCTGCAATTTTTGGCCAATATTGGCCAGCGCCTGGTCCTGTGGAGCGTGGATGCCGCGGACTGGCGGGAGCCGGACCCCATGGCTATCACGGTGAACGTCGTGTCCCAGGTGGAGCCCGGGTCCATTGTGGTCATGCACGACTCGGACGAAACCGGTGAGGCGGACCGTACCCCCACGGTGGAAGCCCTGGGTCTCATCCTCCCGGCGCTTTTGGTAAGGGGTTATCAATGCGTCACAGTCTCCGAACTCCTGGCTGTACCTGCCGAGCCGGACCAGGCCAAGGCAACCACAAGCCCTTGAAATTGCTCCCGGGATTGGAATAAGTTAGAATTGATTTTGGGAGAGGGTTAAGGAGGCTGCGTCCCCGGTAGCACAGGCTTCCAGCCCGTGGGACTCTCCCCTTTCCCAAATACTATTAGCAATACTCAACACATCCCCAAACCCTGGCCATGACCGAGATGTCCTTTCTCGACCACCTGCAGGAGCTGCGGACGCGCCTCATCGTCTGCATCGTCGCCCTGTTCATTGCCGCGGCCGTGGCCTGGCCCCTCTCTCCCCTGGTGCAGCGTTTCATCCAGAAGCCTTTGATGGAACCGTCCCTAGTCCAGAAGGTAAAGTACACCGTGTATTCCTGGGCCCACCAGCAATTTCCCGAAATAGCTGACCAGTTGGGCCTTGATTCACCGAAGCTCCCCAAGGTCAACCCCCACAAGCTGAACTATATGGCCCCCCTGGAGCCCTTCTTTGTGCAGATGAAGATTGCCCTCATCACCGGGTTTGCCCTGGCTTTTCCGGTGATTCTCTATCAATTATGGCTCTTCTTCGCTCCGGCCCTGTACCCCAAGGAAAGGAAATACGTCTATTTCTTTTTGCCCTTCGGCACGGTGGCCTTCATCCTGGGCGGCCTCTTTTTTCTTTATATGGTGTGGCCCCTGATCATCTCTTTTTCCCTGGCTTACGAGAGCGAGTACCTCTATTCCATGCTCAACCTCACCCAGTATGTCAATTTTTGCCTCCGACTCCTCCTACTGTTCGGTTTGGTCTTTGAGCTCCCCCTGGTTCTGCTCATTTTGAACTGGGCCCGGGTGGTAAAACTGGATACCCTCAGGCGCCAGCGCCGCTTGGCCATCCTGCTTAGCGCCGTGGTGGCCGCGTTTCACGCCGACGTGGTCACCATGACCGCGATTGCTATTCCCATATACGGCATGTACGAAATTTCCATCATCTTCATCCGTTTGTTCGGGCACCGGGATCAGCCGGAACCTGCTATGGCCTCCGTGCCGGCCTCAGATCCGGGACTGGACCCGCCGGTTAAGTCTTGATTGATCCTTCTCATTTTATAATTTAAGATTATGGCCAACAGCTTATGGGAAAGGGAGCATGTGGTTCCCCCGGCCCTCCTCTCAAGAAAGTTCGCAACAATCTCAATTTAACGATAAAATGGGCTGGTAGTTGACAGTCCCGAAAGCGACTTTGTATTGTAGATTGTTCCATTAATTGTTACAAATTGGTTAAGCCATGTCTTTATCACAAGGAAAACCGCAGACACCATCCCCGTCCACTCCGGAAGACGACAAACCGAAGGGTTGGCTCAGCCGGCTCATCAACCGCCTCACCGGTTGGCTGGGGGGCCACGAGTTTCATTATGCCGGCTATCTCCCCAGCCGCCCCAGTTTCCTGCTGCGCTACACTCTGGATCCCTCCTTTGCCAAGGTGACGGTGAACCCGAAAATTAAAGATCGCTTGCAGGAACTCTCCCGCCAGGGGGTGGTGGTCTATGCCTTGAAATATCGTAGCACGTTGGATTTCTTGTTTTTTAACCGCCGTTATCAGAAGCTGGGAGCCCCCACTCCCGAGGTGGCGTTTGACCTCAACTTGTGGATCTTTCAGCCCTTCTCCCACCTGGTGCAGATAATCTCCGCGGCGTTGAATTACTTTACCCGCAAGCGGGCCTGGCCTAATCCCTTTCGGGACGGCTATTTCCTGCGCATCTTACGAGAGAAACGGAGCGCCCTGTTGTTCCTGGTAGACCAGGTTGGCTTCCGGCACCGATTTCTCAAACCCCGGGAGGACCCGTTACGCCACCTGTTGGAGATCCAGGAGCAGTTGGACTTTCCCATTTTTCTGGTTCCCCAAATCGTCATGTACAGCCAGGACCCCACCCGGGAAGACAAGGGTTTGCTGGACCTCTTTTTCGGAGACCGGGAGAACCCCGGTCGCCTCCGGAAGTTGGGGCTTTGTCTGAGAAAGTCCAAAAAAGCAGTGGTGGAAGTGGCCGACCCGGTGAACCTGAAGGAATTACTGGCCGATTCCAGGTTGCAGGCCGATCCGGTACTCAAAGCCCAGGACCTGAGGCAGGAACTCATTCAGCGCCTGGATCAAAAGCGACGGCTCGTCACCGGACCGCTGGTCAAAACCCGGGAAGAGCTCATGGAAATAACGCTCACCGACCCCGGACTTACCGGTTTCATGGAGCGCCTGGCGGAAACCGAGAAAAAGAAACTCCCCAAAATCAAAAAGACCGCGCAGGATTATTTCTGGGAAATGGCCGCCGACTTCAACATGGTGGTGGTACCCTTCATGAACCGTATCGTCCGGTGGCTCTCCCGCACGCTGTTTGAAGACGTCTCTTTTGATCGGGAGGGCTTTGAAAAGGTCCGGGAAGCCGGCCAGCGGGGCAACCTGATTTTCATTCCCTGTCACAAGAGCCACATTGACTACCTGTTATTGAACAACTTGATGTATCAGCATTATCTACATCCTCCCCGCATCGCGGCCGGTAAAAACCTGGCTTTCTGGCCTTTGGGCCCCCTGTTTCGAGGATCAGGGGCCTTTTTCATCAGGCGCCGTTTTCTTGGAGGCAAGCTGTACGCCGAAGTACTTTATCATTACATCAAGACCCTCATCAAAACCGGCTATAGCCTGGAATTTTTCATCGAAGGAGGCCGGTCCCGCACCGGCAAACTGGTCCTTCCGAAAATCGGTTTGCTCCATATGATCCTTCGGGCCTACTACGATGGGGCCACCCGGGACCTCTTGTTTGTGCCGACTTATATCGGCTATGACCAGGTTCTGGAGGAAAAGGCCTATCTTTCGGAACTCGAAGGCAAGAAAAAAGAGACCGAAAGCGTCGGGCAGTTGGTACGGGCTCGCAAATTCCTCAAGCGGCGCTACGGTCGGGCCTATATCCAGTTTGGCGAACCCATTTCCCTCAATAACTTCTTGGCCCAGCAGTCGTTAAATGGGATGGATGAAACCGAGAAAATCCGCACCGTCAGCAATGAATTGGCCTTTCAGGTGGTGGAGGCCATTAACCGGATTTCCGTGGTCACCCCCTTTGCGTTGGTGTGTGCGGCACTGCTGACCTATCCCCGCAAGGGGGTTTATCGACGGGAGCTTTTGAAGATCATTCAGGTGCTCTACGACTACCTCAAGGCCAGAAATGTCCCCATGGCTGACTCCCTGGAAAACCTGAACCAGGCAGTGGAAGAGACCCTGGCTTTGTGCGAAGTCCGCAAACTGATCACGCCCATCGAAGAAGAAGAAGGACTGTCGGACGAATTGGGGCTGGGCGGATATAGCATCGATGAAACCAAAAGGCCCCTGCTGGAGTATTACAAAAACAACATCATTCACTTTTTCTTGCCGGCCGCCATGGTTTCCCTGGCCACCCTGTCAGGGACGGGCTTTGAGGTCGAGCGCCGTCAGGTCCTCGAGGACGTCCGCTTTCTGGATGACTTTTTTAAGTACGAATTCTTTTTCAACGGTTTGGACCCGGAAGCCCTGGTGAATGAGACTTTGGGCTATTTTACCTCCCGGGAGGTGGTGGTCAGCCTGGATGGGGGGGATAACCGCTATACCCTCTCGGCATCCGGCCTGAAGGAGTTGGCCTACTTCGCCAACCTGCTCTATAACTACCTGGAGTCTTACTACATCGTCTTTCGCTCCATTAAATACCTGCAGAAAAAACCCCGGAGCGAGAAAGAATTTTTGAAACGCATCAATTCCATCGGCAATAAATCCTACAAGTTGGGAGAGGTGGAGCGCTCCGAGGCACTGTCTGAGGCCAATTTTCAGAACGCTTTGAAAATCTTCGGGGAAAAGGGTATCGTCATCAAAAAACGCCCCGAAGGCAAAGGCGCTACCACCTTTAGTCCTCCTGCCGACGAAGACGCCAAAGACTTCTATGGCCGCCAACTGGCTCGGTTTTTAAGGCGGTAAAGTTTTTTGCAGGGGGAGGACCGGGGGAAAGCAGTTCCCCGCCCTCCCGGCTGTATTTATTTTTTTCCTTTATCTCTGATGCCGTGATCCCTGGCCTCCTCTCCTAAAAATACTCCGGTTATCACCTCTTCCATGGCCCTCTCCAGTAATTCCAGATAAATCCCGGTATCATACGTCTCCAGGCCATCCAGAAAAGGCGCGGCCTGGATCCGCAGCTCTTTGGGGCCGTGCTTCTCCCGGTGCACGAAGCGCACCTTTTCCCCGGGCCTGACCTGGACGCCGGCCTGGTGCAACTGCCGCATCGCCAAGGCCGTGGGCGTGTCCACCCGGTAGTCCTCCAGGGGCTGGGACAGCATCCGGGTGATTACCAGCTCCTGCGGGTTGAGGCCCCCTTCCCGCAGGCGCTGGCGGAAACCCTCGGCCATGTCCTCCAACTCGGGGCGGAGGCGGGCCAAAGCCGCGGGGTTGGTGGCCGCGGCCAGGCGGGACAGGAGCGCCTCCTGGGCCCGGCGGACGAAGGGCGGGGTGTCCCGACGCCGGCAAATCAACCCCCGGGCCTTTACCTGTCCGTCGGCAAAGACCCCGAAGTACCGAGTTGCCACGGGACGCTCCTGATTCTGCCGGGAGGGCAGAAAGGCGATCCAGCGGTACATCCCTTCCAAAGTCAGCTTGACGCCGGTGGCGTTAGATATTCTCCGGCATAACTCATGAAGCTCCCCCTCAGTCATCCCCTTCTTCTGAATCCACAAACAGTCCGTTAAGCCGTGCAGAACCTGGTAACCCCGGGACTCACAGATCTCCTTGGCTGTGAGGAGTTTGTCCCGGCCGAAGGCAGTAACCGCTTCGTGGGCTTCGATACGCCCGAACCTGGCGTTTTTGTAGCCCAAATACCCAAAACAGGTGACCAACATCCACTTCAGGGCGTTTTGCCGCTGCTGATAGAGCGCGGCCTTCTCCGGCGGCGCTTCCTTGGCCGCGGCCTTCAAGCGCTCCCGCAACTCCAGGATGGGCCTGAGCGTCCGGGGCACCAACCCCTCCCGCTTGCTGCACAGCGGGTTGCCGGGCTGGGGGACGAGATTATTGTGGGGGGAGGGGAAGGGAGCTGTGGTC
>JARRKO010000008.1:0-33517 GCA_037388025.1 Syntrophobacterales bacterium | reverse complement strand
TAGTGCTGAGGAGAAATAATTCAGCGATTTCCTGGGTTGTCATTCCAGAAGCCAGACACTTTAAAATTTCTCGTTCTCGTGGAGTCAATAATCTTGATTCATCTTTCTCTATGATCAAAGTTGACAAAGTGGTGGCGAGAAGCGGAGAGAAATACTTCTTTCCGTCTCTTATGGTTTCTATGGCCTTAATAAGTTCGCTACGGGGTTCTTCTTTGAGAAGGAATCCATGTACGCCAGAAGCTATTGCCTGCCGGATATATTCTAACTTCCCATGCATGGTCAGGAATAAAACTTTTATCTGAGGATAGTTCTGGCGAATTTCTTGTAGAACTTCCATGCCGTGCATTTTAGGCATAACTATATCTATGATGGCTAAATCGGGAATTGTTGTTTTCAAGATCTCCAAGAATTCCAGCCCGTCTTTAGCCTCCCCAATAATTGTTATTCCATCAAGACTTTCAAGAAAGCATCGTATTCCCTGACGAAACATTACATGATCATCAGCCAGCACAATACTTAATGGATCCGTTTTAAGTTACCTTCCTTTTGAAAATCGGTATAGTAACGCAGATTCTGGTTCCTTGTTTTGGTTGACTCTGGATCTCGAGGGAGCCACCCCAGGGCTCTAATTGCTTTTGAAATTTGCCCTCGACAAAAATCGGCCCGGCAATCATCGTGATTTCCGGACCGATCCACACCCTATACGTACCCTACTTGCTTGGTGAAATTGTGTAATTTGACTAAGTTCCTGAAATTTTTGGTGGCGGGGCCCAGAATCGAACTGGGGACACGCGGATTTTCAGTCCGCTGCTCTATAGTAATGAATGGTCTAAAATATTAGTAATCTTATTGAAATATATAGATAATTTAAATATCACAAAAAAGCGTATCTTTTTTGCACAGGCTGTAAAGCCTGTGCCAACAAGTTCTTGGCAACATGAGGAATCATCCGGGATAGAAAACAGGTTTAGGCATTGCAGTCCATTTGGCTCACAGGTACGGCTGCCGCGGTAAAGGTCCTGGAGAAAATCCTGCGGGGCGGCGGCTATAACGTAACCGTGAAGGAGGCCGAGGACCTTACCTCCCCCCCTTCGACGGACCGGCCTGATCTGCTCATCCTGGCAGAGGAGCCCCCCCGCCTCACCCGGCTCATGTCACGCCTGAGAGCGGCACCCGCCTGGCGCGACCTTCCCCTTATTGCCGCGTTGACCAAATTCAGCGACGCGGCGGCTGCCCAAACCCTGGGAATGGGCGCCGATGAATTTCTCATCGCGCCTTTTCAGCCCCAGGAGGTCTTGGCCCGGGTTATGGTGGTTCTCCGGCTGCACCAGCAGCGCCGGTTGCTCGTTTCCTCCCAGACCGAATTCGCGCAGGTGTTTGCCGATAACCCCCATCCCCTGTTCTACTGCGACCGACATGGGCTCCACTGCCGTCTCAATCCCACTCTGGTGCGCCTTTTGGGTTATAATCCCAAAAGAGGAGAACACCCCCCGGAAGACATCAATGCCTTACTGTTTACGGAAGTAGATCGGGAGCGCTTCCATCAGGTACTCCGACATCCAGCCACCTCCGGCCATGTCAAGGTGCGCTTGCGGAGCCGCGACGGCCAGCCGGTTGCCGTGCTCCTGGCCGACCTGGGGCACCAGGAGCCTTCCTCTGAACAGCTGGGTTTTGAAATCCAGCCGGTGGGCTCCCCTTCCCCTCTAAAACGGGCCCTCCATAGTCTGGTGGAAAATTTTCTCCCCACAGCCCGTGATTATCTCAGTCTCCTGGAAATGACTCCCTTGTTGGGCGGGCGTTACGAAAAAATCAAAAAGCTGGGGCAGGGCTCCTTCGGTGAGGTCTGGCAGGTCAGGGATACAGAAGAACTCGAGGGTCCCCGGTTATATGTCGCCAAAATTCCTTTTATCAAGGCCGCCAACGCCAAATTCCGCCTGGAGGCCGACATCTGTCGCAGCCTTTCCCCCCACCCCGGGGTGGTGGAACAGGTGGCCACCCTGGAAGACGATGACAAGCTGGTCCTCATCCAGGAATATCTTCCCGGGCAAACCCTGGAGGACATGCTTGGCGAAGAATTGCCCCGGCCCCTGGTGGAGAGCCTCATCTTGCAACTCATCGAAGTGGTGGCCCATGCCCACCAGCACCGCATCATGCACCGGGACATCAAGCCGGGCAACATCATGGTGCTGACGGACGGCACCTTAAAACTTCTGGACTTCGGCTCCGCCAAAATTCTCAAGGACAAAGAAATAAGCGCCACCATGGTGGGCTCCCGGCCCTTTATGGCCCCGGAGCAGATTATGGGGAAAAGCCAAATGCGCAGTGATATTTGGGCCATCGGGGTTATGATGTATATGCTCTATACCGAAGAACTTCCCTTTTACAGCGAAGTTGAAAAACTTTTGATTGACCAGATTTTGGAAAAAGAACCAACACCGCCCCGGCAGTTGATTCCGGAGTTGCCTGAGTCTCTGGAAAGCATTATCCTCAAATGCCTGGAGAAGGATGTGACCAAGCGTTACCCCAGCGCCTTGGCCTTAAAGGCCGATCTGCTGCGGCACTTCCCCCATTACGGCGAACGCGCGGCCTGAGCCATGGATCCCCTTACCCACATAGCCACCGGTGTCGCCATCTCACAGTTCGTGCCCGCGCCTTCCCGGGGCGGGGCGGTCCTAGCGGGGCTCTTGTTTGCCCTCTTGCCGGATCTGGATTATGTGATGCGTTTCAGCAATCCCCTGGCCTATATGAAGCACCATCGGGGCTTCAGTCATTCTCTGGTGGCTTTCTTGATATATATCCTGCTGGGGGCGGCCCTGGGCCGGCTGGTGGGAGGTCCCCGCTGGTTTCGACCCTTGCTCTTCATTGGGTTTCTGGTTTTGGCCAGCCACCTTTTTCTTGATTGGACCACCTCCTACGGCACCCAACTCCTGAATCCCTTCACCCGAGCTAAGTTCAGTTTGGACTGGGTGTTCATCATCGACCCTTATCTCACCGCCCTGCTGGTACTCGGGGCCTTAGCGGCCATCTGGTCCGCAGGCTGGGCCCGGATTCTGGGCGCCACCTGCCTGAGTCTGGCCGGAGCTTACATTCTCCTGTGCGGATTTAATCACCACCGAGCCTTGAATCTGGCCCGACAAATATTCCCGAGCCACACTCAAGCCAACACTACGGTCGCCGCCCTGCCCCAGCCCTTTTCTCCCTGGCACTGGCTGCTCATGGCCGTGGCTCCCGGTGAAATCCGCCAAGCCTTTGTCGATCTGCCTTATTGGCCGGTGGGTCACGTGGTCTCACCGCCGCCGACAATCCCGGTGCAGCATAAGCCCCGGACCTACCCCCAAGTACCGCCGGCGACCTACCGTCCCCCGGAAGCCCTACAGGTCTACCGGTGGCAGGCCGCGCCTTCCCCCGACGCCATCCTCCCTCCGGAAGCCCGCTGGTTTTTGGACACCTACCTGGACTTCTCCCGTTTCCCCCTCCTGGTGGCCAATGACCATGATCCCGACGGCATAACCTTGACCTGGCTGGATTTGCGCTTCAGCGTGCCGGGACGGTCCCTGCCTTTTGTCCTGGAATTGCATCTGGACCGCCATGGCCGCCTGGCGGGTTGGAACATCGGCGGCGTCAAGCTACCCTTCGAAAAGTCACCGGCGCCCTCATCCCGCCCGGGGTAAATTATTTTTTTCCAGGCGCACACCTTGCTAAAATCAAAGTCAGGAATTATTTTTAGCGGATAATTTTTAATTTGTTGGGAGGAACAGCATGGCTCAAGATTTGCTCGAAAAAGGAGCAATTTTGCAACGTGATAAACAAAACTTCGCCATCGCCCCCCACATCCCTGGGGGCGTTATCACGGATGTCAATCTGCTGCGCAAACTGGCAGATGTGGCCGAAAAATATAAGGTGCAGGCCGTTAAGATCACCTCAGCCCAACGAATTGCCCTGGTGGGGCTGCGGCAAGAAGATTTGGATCAGATATGGGCCGAACTGGACATGGTGCCGGGCGCGGCTATCGGTCTATGTGTGCGCTCCGTCAAGATTTGCCCCGGCACCGATTATTGCCGCATCGGTATGCAGGACGCCATCGGGGTAGGCCTGATACTGGACGAAAAATACCACGGTATGGAACTGCCGTTCAAATTTAAAATTGGCGTGTCCGGTTGTCCGAATAATTGCTCGGAATCTTCCATCAAAGACATCGGTCTGGTAGGTATGCAAAAAGGCTGGCGAGTGCTGGCCGGGGGTTTTGCTTCCGGTCTCAAGCCCCGCCTGGCCGATGTCATCGCCACCGGCCTGAGTGATGAAGAAGCCCTGGCCCTGGTGGACACCATTGTTGATTGGTTCCGGGACCAGGGCAAGCCCAAACGCCTGGGCCGGGTCATTGACGACATCAGTTTGGCCCGTTTCATGGAAGAACTGGGCCTGCCGGTACAGGAATAAGCTCAATCAGGGGCAGGCGTCACCTGCCTCGGTGATTTTATTGGATCACCCTTTTGTTTTGTTGACCCTCCGGGAACAATTTGGGCATGCCCCTGCTCGGGTTGGCCCTGGCTGGATTGCCCGCATCATAACCTTAGGTGGCTTGCTTCTCTGCCTGGCGCCGCCATGTTATGGGAAAGACATGGATAAGGAAGAGATCCGTCGGCGACTGACCCAACACCTCCAATACCTCAGCGTGGATCTGGGAGAGCGCTGCATTTTTCGCCCCCAAAATCTCAAAGCCACGGAAAACTACGTGGCCCGTGAGTTCGAGTCCATGGGGTATGCCGTCCGGCGCCAGCCTTTCATTTGCCAGCGGGTGGAGGTGGCCAACGTCATTGCCGGCAATCCTGACCCTAAGGGGTATTATCTGCTGGGGGCCCACTTCGACACGGTGGCCGGCACTCCCGGCGCCGACGATAACGCCAGCGGGGTGGCAGTGCTCCTGGAGGTGGCCCGCCTGACCCAAGGAAGCCCCACACCCAAGCCTTGGGCTTTTGTTGGTTTTACCACCGAAGAGCCCCCGGTTTTTTTCACCCCCTACATGGGAAGCCGGGTTTACGCCAAAAAGGCCCGCAAAAACCGGGAAAACCTCTTGGGCATGCTCTGCCTGGAAAGTGTGGGCTATTTCGTCAACGAGCCGAATTCCCAGCATATTCCTTTGACCTTGAAGTTTTTGGGATACTCCACCACCGGCAACTACCTGGGGTTGGTGGGGAATCGGCGGTCTCGTCCGCTCCTGACTGAGCTGGAACGGGCTTTCCAGGTAGGGTGCTCGCTGCCGGTAGCCACCCTGGCGGTGCCCCTGGGAGGGGCCCTCATCCCGGAAACCCGCTTGAGCGACCACGCCAACTTCTGGGACGAAGGCTACCAGGCAGTGATGCTCACTGATACGGCTTTTTTGCGCAATCCCAACTATCACGCCCCCAGTGACACCATCGACACCCTGAACCTGGACGCCATGGTGGAAATCACCCTGGGCCTGGTCCATTTTGTCAGGCAGGCGGGTAAATGATAATATGTGGGGGAGGGGGTAAGGGCCTATGGTCCTGGTAGCACGGGCATCTTGCCCGTGGGAACCCCCCTCCCCCACATCCATTAAACAAGGATCATACATGGCCAAAAAGCGGTTTACCGGAAAGATACGCACTGACCCCTGGGAGTCATTGGCCCGGGGACCCCGGGAGGTCATGGCCTCCATCTGGCAGGAATATCTGGTCGATTTGTTGGGGGGCAGCCTGAAAAACGCCCGGAATCGCCTCCTGCGGCAGGAAATTGAGCAAGCGGCCGGTTTTGCTGAAATTTACCGGAATTGGAATGATATGCTCCCCGAGGAACGGGCCGCCGCCTGGCGCCGACTGACCCTGGCGGCTAGACAGCAAGACGAGGCCTTTCGAGAAGCCTGCGTGCGGTGCGGCGAGTGTTGTCTGGGCTCCGGCCCCACCCTGCTGCTCTCGGACCTGCCCCTCCTGCAAAAAGAGATTCTCACGTGGAACGATTTGTACACCCTGCGGCCCGGTGATCTGGAAAGCTCTCGGGAGGGGACACCCGTGGCTCTTCAGGAGGAGCGCCTGAAAATCCGGGAGGTGCCGGGCAGCCAGCAGTGCTCCTTTTACCAGGCGGCCACCCAGACCTGCCGCATCTACGATCACCGGCCGGAACAATGCCGGAGGCAGCAATGTTGGGGGGAACCGCCGCCGCCCCCGGCCGCGGAGGAGTTTCTGACCCGGGAGCATCTTTTTGCCCAGGTGCCGGAAATATGGGATCTGATCAGGGCCCACGCCGAACACTGCAACTTACAGCGTCTCCGGGAAAGCCTGGAGGAAGTGGCCGCCGGGCGGGAGGAAGCCGGGGAAGTCGTGTTTGACGCCCTGCATTTCGACCATTACCTGAGAAAGATGTTCCAAGAAGAGTGGGGCCTGTCAAAAGAGGTGACGGAACTTATCCTGGGTCGGCCCGTCACCCGTTTTCTCAAGGACTTGGGGTTTCAGGCCACCCTCACCCCTGAGGGCGTCTTTCGCCTGACGCCGAGGTGCGCCTCATGATCGAGGATCTTATCCGCCAGAATCGCAGTTTTCGCCGATTTCACCAGGGCCAGGCCATCTCCCGGGAAACTCTCCTGTCGCTGGTTAATCTGGCCCGGCTCTCAGCCTCCGCGGCCAACCTCCAGCCTTTGAAATACAACCTTTCCTCCGATCCCGAGCAAAACGCCCGCATTTTTTCCTGCCTGGCCTGGGCTGGGTATCTCAAGGACTGGCCGGGCCCGGCTGAGGGGGAACGACCCGCGGCCTATATTGTTATTTTGGGTGATCGAGAAATTACCACCAACTTCGGCTGCGACCACGGCATCGCGGCCCAAAGCATTCTTCTGGGTGCCCGGGAAAAGGGCCTGGGGGGCTGCATGATCGGCTCCATCCAAAAAGAGCGGTTGCGCCGGGAACTTAACCTTCCCGACCGCTTTGCCATCTTACTGGTCCTGGCTCTGGGCCGCCCCCAAGAAGAGGTGGTGCTCACCGAGATGGGGCCGGATGGCAGCATCAAATATTGGCGGGATGAGGCGGGCGTGCATTATGTGCCCAAGCGCAGGTTGGAAGAGATCATTATAAGTTAGTTGATATCCGGAAGCTAAATAAGACGAGAACTTTTATCTTGGGAGACAGGTAAAAACTTGAAGAATACGCTTTAAATTGCTAACTTTGGTATATTCTGTAGATCAGGCTGTTTCGTCAACCAAGCGAAACCTTGCCTTTTCGGAGGAAGCATCTCATGCTAGCAAGTTTGCTGATGGCATTTTACCGATATCCGATTCGAGGGCTCCTGATTTTTGGTGGGGTGACTCTCCTGGCTCCGGTGATCTTCCCGGTAGCTTCTTTGTTGATTCGGCCATTGGTAAAGCCGGTGACCAACTTTTATTTAGACCTGGCCGAAGATGTTACAGAGGCCATGCAAGAACGGGAACAGCAAAAAGAACGTCGAGGAAAAAAGATGAAACGTTTACCTGATTCAGCTAGGACTGAAGAATTGGAAGATGCGGCAAATGTCGCGGTTTTAATCGATACCTTATAGGGTCATCTTAAAGAAACACCATTTATTAATTCGGTTAAGCCGTAAGAAATCAAAGTGCTCAGAGAAGGTTAGGATAACTCCAGTTTCTCTAAAGATTGACCTTATCCACCGGGAAAATCTTTGATCCGCTCAGAAGACAATCGATAAGTTTTTACCGCTTTTCCCCCTTTTTCTCTCTACCAGGATCAACCCAAGTGTTCCAGCAGCCGCTGCCAGAGCTTATCCCGCCCTTCGCGGCTGGCCGCGGAGAACCAAAGGAAATCCTCGGCAGCCACCTGATAGGGCGCCAGGACCTCAGTAATATCCCGCAAGCGCCGCGGCCGTTCGGCCTTCTTGATCTTGTCGGCTTTGGTCAAGACAGGGATCAGGGGACGATTCCACAATCTGAGCTTTTCCCACAGAAAAAGCTCTTCGGGTCCGGGGGTGCGCCGAGGGTCCTGGAGAAAAACCAGGGCTTTCAAGGTAGCTCGCTTCTCCAGGTAATCGAGGATGAGGTCGCCCCAGCGGGCCTGGATCTCCCGGGACACCTGGGCGTAACCGTAGCCCGGCAGGTCCACGAAATACCATTGATCATTAATAAGGAAAAAATTGAGGGCCCGGGTGCACCCGGGTCGGGAACTGGTACGCACCAAGCGCTTCCGGGCCAAAAGGGTGTTGATCAGGGAAGACTTCCCTACGTTGGAGCGCCCCAAAAAGGCCACTTCGGGAAGATGTGCGGGAGGGAACTGCCCGGTCTGATGCACGCATACCTGCAACTTGGCGCTGGTGATTTTGGGAATGGCCATGGTGATTACCGGTTTTTCAACGCCCGTGTCATTTAGCTGTAGGGGCAGGCGCCCTCGCCTGCCAAAAGGACAGCCGGGGATGGAAGTCCCTACATAAAGAACACTTTTATGAAATATATCGTTGAGCCCCAGGCTCACGCGCCACTGTTGCTCTAAGATATTGTGATGCTGGCCGTAAAATGATGGTCCTCACTCCCGGGGCCTTGATTTTTCCAAACTGTAGCCACAGGCTTAAGCCTTGGCAAGCTAAACCTGGCCTCTAAAGTCAAAAAACCAGTTAATCCAAGCCCATTCCGGTTGACGAGGCCCCCTTTTCCAGGTATGGATAAGGCCATGGAAGACAACCGCCGCGGGTTGTGGCTGGCCTATGGACTCTGGTTCAATTTCTGGTTGGTTCTCCTGACCCTGATTTTGGGTACCCTTATCATCATCTCCACCCTGTTTCAGCCCCAAGGAACCCTGGGTCGGAGGATCAGTCGCGTTTGGGGCGGACTCTTGCTCAAGATACTCGGCATCTCAGTCACCGTGGAAGGTCTTGAACGCCTGGTTCCTGGTCAAACCTACGTCTTTGCCGCCAACCACCGCAGCCAGTTCGATATTTTCGTTCTTTTAATGATGCTGCCCGGTGATTTTGGCTGGGTAGCTAAAAAGTCCCTCTTCCAACTCCCCATCTTCGGTCAAGCACTGAGCCGTTTGGGCAACGTCTCCATCGATCGCCAAAACCTCCAGGATGCTATCAAAAGCCTCAATCACGCCGCGAACCTGGTCCAGGGCGGTCATTCCCTGGTCGTCTTTCCCGAAGGCACCCGGGCTACCTCCCGGGAACTCTTACCCTTCAAGAAAGGGGTGTTCATCATGGCCCTGAAAGGCGGGCAGCCCATCGTGCCGGTAAGTATCAGCGGCACTCTGGCCATCCAGGAACGGGGCTCCCTTTATATACGGCCCGGGCCGGTGAAAGTGGTCATCTCTCCGCCTGTCGATCCCCGGGAATTTCAGGGCCGACCCAAAGAGGAGGTTATGGCTGCGGTACACCGGGCCATCGCTGACCATTTCGACCCCGACTATCCTTATGGAACTGACAACTCCCAAAGCTGATTGGGTGGACCTCACCTTCCTAGGTGGAGTAGGGGAAATCGGCCTCAACTCTCTGGTTCTGGAAAATGCGGACACCCTGGTCTTGGTGGACGCTGGCCTTATGTTCCCGGAAGATCACATGTTGGGGATCGACATTGTCATCCCTGACTTCTCCTATCTTTTCGAGCGCCGGGACAAGGCCGCGGCCATCATCCTTACCCACGGCCACGAGGACCACCTGGGCGCGGTCCCCTTTCTTCTCAAAGAATTGCCTTTGCCGGTGTATGGCACCCCGTTGACCCTGGCCCTCCTTCGAGAAAAACTCAAGGAGCACGAAATCCTGGATCAGGCTGACCTGCGGGAAATCCGGCCTCGGCAGACCCTGAGCTTGGGCCCTTTTACGTTCGAGTTTATCGGGGTGTCCCACTCCATCGTGGACGGGGTGGGATTTGCCGTAAAAACACCCCAAGGCGTGTTAATACATTCCGGGGATTTTAAGGTAGACCAGACGCCGATAGTGGGCTTGTCTACCGATCTGAACCGCTTCGCCGCCTGGGGGGAGGCGGGGGTCCTGGCTCTCCTGTCTGATTCCACCAACGCCGAGCGACCGGGCTTTACCTTGAGCGAGCGCCAGATCGGCCTTACCCTGGAAGAGCTTATTCGAGAGGCACCGGGTCGAGTCATTGTGGCGGTCTTTGCCTCCCATATCCAGCGCTTGCAGCAGATTGTCCGCCTGGCCGCCAAGTACGACCGCCGGGTGCTTTTCAACGGCAAGTCCATGGTGATAAATACTCGCATCGCCAAAGAACTGGGGTATCTCACGGTGGAGCCGGACCTGGAAATCACCGTGGGGGACCTGGAGCGCCTGCCCCCCCACCAGACCATTATCGTCACCACCGGCAGCCAGGGAGAACCCTTGAGCGCCCTGGCCCGTATTGCCCTGGAAGCCCATAAACACATCCGCATCCAACAGGATGACCTGGTTATTCTGTCCTCCAAGTTTATTCCCGGGAATGAACGGGCCATCACCACCGTCATTAACAACCTGTGTCGCCTGGGAGCCGAAGTGGTCTACGAGCAGGTGGCGGACATCCACGTTTCCGGCCACGCCTGCCAGGAAGAGTTGAAGCTCCTGTTGAATCTCACCCGGCCCCGCTATTTTGTTCCCATTCACGGGGAAATGCGCCACCTCATCGGCCACGCCAAACTGGCCCGGGCCCTGAATTTACCCGAAACGGAAGTTCTGCTGGCCACTGACGGTGACCAGTTGCGGTTCGATCCCCAAGGGGGACGCCTCATGGATCGGGTGGAGGTAGGCCGCGTCTTCGTGGACGGCAAGGGGGTGGGCGATGTTTCCCGCATCGTGCTACGGGACCGCCGCCACCTGGCCAGCGACGGCCTGGTCATCGCCACCGTGGCCGTGGACCCCGTGGCCGGCAAAATGCTCACCGAACCGGATCTGGTGACCCGAGGGTTCGTCCTGGAAGAAGAACATGAGCCTTTATTGGCCCAGGCCCGGAGAGTCTTTGAGGACATCGTGGCCCGGGCCCTGGCGGAACCCACTCAGGACTGGTTGGAGATTCAGACTCAGGTGGGTAAGGCCTTGCGTAAGCTTTTTTTCAAAGCTCTGGAGCGCCGTCCCATGATCCTGCCCTTGATCCTGAACCTGTAAGGTATTTGCCTAAAGAGAGGATCTCATGCAAAAAAACAAAAAGCTTTTGATAATCATTCCTACAATCCTTTTGTTCTCTCTGATTCTTCTAGGCATCGTCGGCTTTTTCGGTCTGGAGTACTATGCCACCAATGTTATTAAACAGGAGATCGATAACAATATCCAGGAACTCTCTGATCATTTGAAAATTGAATACGACAGCATGACGGTGAACTGGCTGGCCTTTACCGTCAACTTGAAAAAAGTGAAAATGTCAAAACCTCCGCTGTCCGGCGTCATTACCATCGACAAAGTCAGCGTGCGTGACTTGACTTCCATCGGCATTAAGTGGATACCCACTGTCGTGGTTCTGGACCACATCGCTCTGACCAATGAAGAGACTTCCCTTGACGTCCAACTTTTTTCCACAACCTTCAGACTAAACAAAATCCCCACTCAAGAAGAACTGGCCAATGACTGGACAGTGTTTTTGGAAAATCTCCATTCCGGCGGATTCAAAATAAATAAATTGGCTTTTGCGGATAAAAAATCCCAGGTACAGGTCAATGCTGGAGATGCCGATTATCTGCTGGAAAAAGGAAACCAGCGCGAGTCCAGTCTGAAGGTAGGGAATCTAACCTTTAAAAAGAAAGACCTGCAGTTTCATTTTGATACCTTTCTCCTGTCCGTCTCCCTGAACCGGGAAGACGTTCTCACCCATCTGACCAATCTGGTTAAAAATTTTTCTTTCCAACTTCCGAAAGGTCTGGCGGGTAAATATCCCTTCCTCACCAATATCAAGTCGTTGGGCTATGACCGACTCTCTTTGGGGACCGACCTGACATACAATTACCAGCCGGAAACCCGGAATGTCAGCATTAACTGGGATGCTTCGGCCACCAACATGGGACAGGTGCGAGTCGATCTGGGCTTGACCGACTTCGACAGCCCGCCGGTGCCTCTGAAGGGAGGGCTGGTGAGGTTTTTTGCCTATTTAAAGCAACTGGGTCCTCCCACCCAGGAAGCCAGTCTCCAGGGCCTCAAGGTCAAGTACCAGGATTTCGGGCTGGTGCCGCGCCTTATCAAAGCCGAGGCGCAGTCCCGCAACCTAAGCGCCGAGGAATTTACCCGGAACCTGGTCGGCACCATCAATACCACTCTGTTAATCATGCCGCTACCAGCCTCGCTGAAGGATCAGATCAAAGCCGTTACCCGCTTTCTTGCCAAACCCGAGGAAATTCAGTTGTCCGTCACCTGCAAGGAACCCCTGCGCCTGAAAAATTTGGAGGAAGGCAATCTTACGGGGCTTCTCGAACTCTTGAGCAACACCGAGGTGAAAATTACCGCCAAGTGAACTGAGTTTAACATCACCTCCAGGGGCCCCGATGCTCCCTTATCTGCTGCCCTCCCTGGCCGCTTTCTTCACCGCCGGCCTTACCTTTTTCTCTGGTTTTGGTCTTGGGACCCTGCTGCTTCCGGTTTTTGCCCTCTTTTTTCCCCTGGAAGTTGCCATCGGCCTTACGGCGCTGGTGCATCTGGCGAACAACCTTTTTAAACTCCTCCTGTTGGGGAAATATGCCGATATCGACATCGTGCTGCGCTTCGGGCTGCCCGCGCTGGCAGCTGCGTTTATCGGCGCGGCGGCTTTGTTGCAATTGACTCACCTGGCTCCCCTGGCAAGTTACCACCTGTGGGGGCGCACTTTCCAGATGACACTGCTGAAGCTGGTGGTGGCTCTTCTCATGGTTCTCTTCGCCATTCTGGAAGTACACCCTGCTCTCTCCCGATTCACCCTATCCCCGCGCTGGCTTCCCGTAGGCGGCGTGCTTTCCGGCTTCTTCGGGGGTCTGTCCGGACACCAGGGGGCTTTGCGCAGCGCTTTTCTGCTCAAGTGCGGTTTGACCAAGGAAGGCTTTATCAGTACCGGGGTGGTTATCGGCTGCCTGGTGGACGTCACCCGTCTGGCCGTATATGCCGGAGGTTTTCCCACTCATCTCCTACGGGATAACGCCGGCCCGCTTTTGGCTGCCATGATCGCGGCTCTTGGGGGCTCCTTTCTCGGGCGGCGCCTGCTTCCCCAAATAACCATGCGCTTCGTCCAGTTTACCGTGACCGCCCTGTTAATCCTGGTGGCCTTGGGCCTGGCCAGCGGCCTCATTTGACAATGCTAGACTGCTTCTTATGTTAATATAGACGCAGTGGCACATAAGATGTTGGCAGTGGGGCCCGGGGGTTGCGGAACCACCCTCCTCTCTGCCCAAATTCTTCCAACCCCCGATTAGACCGGGAGCACAAGCGTCCCGCCTGTGCTGGCGCAGGCTAAAGCCTGCGGCTACATTTTTATCGTTCCGGATTTGCTGATGATTGCCAAAACCTTAACTAGAACCCATTTCAGAACTTCTCTTTGCGTTCTTTGTCATTCTGGGCGAAGCGAAGAATCTCGCATTTTCAAAGAGTTGAGATCCTTCACTTCGTTCAGGATGACAGAAAAAGAGGTTTTGCAACAGCTTTTAGACACTACTGAGATTAAAGTGATCTGGGTGCCTGCATTCTCACGGCTCCCAGCAAATTAACCTTTTACCTGCTTCTAATATTAAAAAACCATGGCTCCCTTGATTCCCGGTAACCTGCATACCACAGCTATGGGTATTCTGCCCCATGACCAGGTGGAGCCGGCCCTGAATCTGGCCTTATCGGTGGATATTCCTTTTTGGCCCCAGCTCCCCCATGCTAGCTATTATGAGGACATGTACGTCCAGGCTGCGGAGCATTTTCCCGGCATCGTCCTGCTGCCGGAACAAAAGAGCCTGCGCTTTGACACCACCAAGTTTTACGAAGAACTTCCCGAGCTTCTGGAACACTGGGCCGAGCTGGATTACTTTGACATCTCGTCCGATTATTCCGTGGTTTACCATCGGTTTTTCGAACTCGACCTGAGCGCCTACGTCGCCATCCGGGGGCAGATGGAAGGCCCCATAAGCTTCGGGCTCAAAGTCCTGGACGAAAATGACCGACCCATCATTTTCAATGACGAGGTGAGGCCGCTGCTCATAGATTTTTTGGCCCGGCGGGTCCAGGCCCAGCTCACCCGCCTGCAAGCCAAGCATCCCAAGGCCTTCATGTTCGTGGACGAGCCGGGCCTGCAGTTCGTCTTCAGTTCCGTCTCCGGCTACACCGACATCACCGCCAAAGAGGACATGGACCGCTTTTTTTCCCAGATCGAGCGCCCCCGGGGCATCCACCTGTGCGGCAATCCCGACTGGGAATTTCTCCTGAACCGGGACCTGGACATTCTTTCCATGGACACCTTCACCAACGGGGAAATTCTCAAGGCCTACGGCAAGCAGTTCAAGCGCTTTCTGGAACGGGGCGGGGTCATCGGCTGGGGGATTGTCCCCACCTGGTACGAGGCCGTGGGCGAGGCCAACATCGAACAACTGATGGAATACCAGGAGGGCTTGTGGGACATCTTAATCCAGGAAGGGGTGGACCGGGACCAGCTCCTGGCCCAGAGCCTCCTCACCCCGGCCCGCTGCTGCCTGGTGAATCCGGATCGCTATAAAACAGTCACCCTGGCCTACGCCTGGCTCCGGGAGATGTCCCACCGTCTGCGGGAGAAGTATGGGTTGCTCTAACTGAAATAGCGCAGCACCTTCGCATATTCCTAGCCGTATCGAGTGATTTCTTATTCAAAAATGTCTTCCCAGGAAACCCCAGCCATCATTCTGAGTGTTAAAGATTACGGCGAAGCCGACCGCCTGGTGACCTTCCTCACCCCGGTGCGGGGCCGCCTCACCGGCGTGGCCAAACACGCCCGGAGAAGCAAAAAACGCTTTGCCCACTGCCTCGAACCTCTCAGCCGGGTTACCCTGTTTTTGTCTGACCGAGCCAGGGGGGAGTTGGAGTTCCTGGAAAAAGGGGAAGCCGTGCGGTCCTTTCCGACCCTGCGCCGGGACCTAGAGCGGCTGGGGGCCGGCGCGCTCCTGGCCGAATTGGCCGGGGAAACGGCCAGTCCCCCGGAGGCCACCGCCTCCGTTTTCTCCGCGCTGGAAACCGCGCTGACGCTGTTGGAGGAGGGTGCGCCGCCGGACTCCTTACTTCCCGGCTTTCTCTTGCATTTCTTGAAATTGGGAGGGTACGGCCTGGGCTTGGAACGCTGCCAGGCCTGCGGTTTGGAGCCACAACCGCCTCTGGTGGTGAGCCTCCCCCGGGGCGGGGTGCTCTGCGGCTCCTGCGGCAGAGGCGCGCCCGGACCCCTGGTGGCCATCGATCCGGGGACCTGGAAGCTCCTGCGCCTGGCCCAGGAACTCCCTCCGGAGAAGTTAAACCGCCTGCGCTTTCCCTTAGCCCAGCGGCATCAAAGCTTGGGGCTTCTGCGCCTGTTCATCCGCCACCACCTGGGCCGGGACCTGAAGGCCTGGGCTTTTTGGGACAAGGTGGCCGGGAAGGAAAAGGGCCGTAGTAACCGACACAATAAAACACAATCCTCTTAATAAATTAAACTCTCTATGAAATACTCCAAGCTAGAGGAGGACAATTATGAGACTCAAAGGTAAACGTGTGGCCCTGTTGGTGGAAGATCTTTATCAGGACCAGGAGGTCTGGTATCCATTTTATCGCCTCAAGGAAGAGGGGGCCGAAGTGGTAGTGGTGGGTTCCGGCAGCGCCAAAACTTATACCAGCAAGCACGGCTACCCCATCGACGTGGACAAAGCCGCGTCGGAGGTGTCCGCGGCTGACTTTGATGGGGTGGTTATCCCCGGCGGGTATGCCCCGGACATCATGCGGCGCTATCCCGACATGGTAAAATTGGTGCGGGACGCGGTCCAGGCCAACAAAGTGGTGGCCGCCATCTGCCACGGCGGCTGGATGCTGGCCTCCGCCAAGATTTTGGCCGGGAGGACCGTCACCGCCTTCTTCGCCATCCAGCACGACCTGGAGCACGCCGGCGCCAAGTTCGTGGACGTGGAGGTGTCCGTGGACGGCAACCTCATCACTGCCCGCAAGCCTGATGATCTGCCGGCCTTTATGCGGGCCATCATCGCGGCTCTGGAAAAGTGATGAGAGGGAAGGAACTCAAAACCACCTCCCCTCGGGTAAACGCTCCTTGGTCCGGCCAGAAGCCAGGCCGGACAAACCCTGTTTACCTAACCCTTTTGCCCTGACTCTCTAGAATTTTGTTTGACATAACCCTGTCCCGTGACAGGTCATGGGACAGGGGTAACCTATGAGGTTTGCCAGCCATTCTATTTATTCAATTAAAATAATGGGTTAGAGTTTTTTCCTCAAATGGCAGGTAGTTTGCAAGTAGTTGAAATAAAACCATAAAATCAAAACCAATTTTTAACAATGGCTCTAACAAATTGTGTCAAAGAAATTAAATGAACTATCAATCCCTGAGTATACTAAGGAATAATCTTAGTTATATATAAGATATTATCTTAGGGATAAATTTTATGAGGCATGGTCTTTATCAATCTGATCCCGCCAGGGTGACGTCCGGAGAGGGTCAGAACTCGAAACCTCAAGCCGGGGGAGCCTGTCACTGGCTGGCCCGCTTGCCCTGTTCCCATGAACCGGAACTTGACTCTTTAAATCGGGCTTTGGTGGTGGGCTTGATGCTGGAGGTCATCCTGGAAAATCCCCGCTTGGCTGAGGGATCAGTTTCTCGGCGGCACCAAGTCAAGGCCTGTCTCAGGAGCAATCTGGCCTCCCAGCTGGCGGGCCGCATGCCATTGGCCTCTTTCCAGAGCCTGGTCCAGGGCTTGGATCACTGGTTCGAAATTTTCTACCCGGTGCTGGCTGAGGCCGGTTTGTTCAAATGCTCGGCCTCTTTGGCGAAAGTCGCATCCGCTCCCGGTATCTGTCCCCTGCGGGAGGATCTATTCAGGGAATGCTTAGAGAATAATCCGGGGCTTTTGCCGAAACGGCGCCACCGCAAGTGTGACCCGGAAAAACTGCGAAATTTTCTGGAATGCACGGCAGGCAAGTGGTTTCGCCTGCGGGATTTCGAGGAACATTTCCAGATGGACCGAAAAACAGCCTGGGAATATGCCCAAAAACTTCTGCACGCGGGTCTTTTGGTACACAACCAGGGGCATTCCAGCGCCGTGCGGTACCGGGTGGAGCCCAGGTTCCTGCAACCGGGCTGGGCTTCTCCGGCCGACCATTCCGGGCCTCCTGTCCCGAGGAACACCTCCCTATCCTGATGGGTGGATTTCCTTTCTCGGAAAAGATCATCAAGCCATCCCTTTTCAGCGACCAAGGTGCTCCTCTTTCCCGTTTTCTCATTAAAGCGACACTACCCCCCTGACCGGCGTTTGGTAAGACCTGCGACCTCAGGTTGCCTTCCCCTTTCCGCCTCGCCAATTTTCCGTACGTTCCTGAAAAATAACAATCTCATTGACCAAAACCGCGCGTCCGTGATAATCTTCACGAATTATCAACCTGATGGAGTCTCTTTTCCCATGATCCGAGACCACTACGCCGAGACTTTACCCCGGGAAGAGCTTGAGGTCTTACAGCTACGCCGACTTCAGGCCCTGTTGGAACGGGTTTACCATCTGGTGCCCTTCTACCGGCAGCGCCTGGATGAGGTAGGGTTTAAACCTGAACACCTTCGCACCCTGGCGGATTTGGAGCACTTGCCTTTCACCACCAAACAAGACCTCAGGGATAATTATCCTTTCGGCATGTTCGCCGTCCCCATGGAACAGGTGGTGCGCATCCACGCCTCCTCCGGCACCACCGGCAAGTCCACCCCTGTGGGCTACACCGCTCGCGATGTGGAAATGTGGGGAGAACTCATCGCCCGGGTTCTGGCAGCCGGCGGGGTGCACCGAGGGGATATCGTCCACGTGGCTTATGGCTACGGCCTCTTTACCGGCGGCTTGGGCTTTCATTACGGGGTGGAACGCCTGGGCGCCGCGGTGATTCCGGTCTCTGGGGGCCAGACCCGGCGCCAAATCATGCTCGTTCAGGATTTCGCCCCCAACGTCCTGTGTTGCACCCCCTCTTTCGCGCTTTACCTAGCTGAAGTGGGCCAGGAAATGGGGGTTGACTTTAAAGACACCCAGCTCAGGGTGGGCTTTTTCGGGGCTGAACCCTGGAGCGAAGCCATGCGCCAGGAGATCGAAAATCGCCTTCACCTTGACGCGTTGGATATTTACGGTCTCTCCGAAGTATTGGGTCCCGGTGTGGGGGTGGAGTGTCTGGAAGCCAAGAAAGGACTTCACCTCTTTGAAGACCATTTCCTTCCGGAAGTCATTGACCCCGTTACTTTGAAGCGCTTGCCCGCCGGGGATACCGGGGAGCTGGTTTTCACCACCTTGACCAAGGAGGCCTTTCCCCTCATCCGTTACCGTACCCGGGATGTCACCACTCTCGATTACAGCCCTTGCCTTTGCGGACGCAGCATGGCCCGCATGAGTCGCATCAAAGGCCGCAGTGACGACATGCTCATCATCCGGGGAGTCAATGTCTTCCCCTCGCAGATCGAATCGGTACTGGTGGATGTCCCCGGGGTAGCGCCCCATTACCAGCTCATCGTGGACCGGGAGGGACATCTGGACACTTTGGAAGTGGCGGTTGAGGTGGACGAAACGGTTTTCTCTGACGAAGTGAAACAGATGCAAAAGCTGGCCCGGACCATTGAAGGCCGCATTAAGGACTACCTTACCGTCTCGGTGAAGGTGCGCCTCGTGGAGCCCCGGACCATACCCCGAAGCGAAGGCAAGGCCCAAAGGGTCATTGACAAGCGCCAGCAATAGGAAGGTAGGCCATGAAAGTTGAGCAAATTTCTGTATTTCTGGAAAACAAGGCCGGGCGTTTGGCCGAAGTCACCAGTATTTTAGGGGAGTCCGGGGTCAACATTCGGGCCCTGTCTCTGGCTGACACCACTGATTTCGGCATTCTCCGCCTCATTGTGGACAAGTATGACGTGGCCCGGGAGGTCTTGAAGTCCAAGGGCTTCACCGTGGGCAAAACCGAGGTGGTGGCCATAGAAGTGCCGGACCGTCCCGGCGGGCTGGCTTTGGTGCTGGCCATCCTGGCCCAGGCCGGTATCAACGTGGAGTACATGTACGCTTTTGTTCAGCATAGCGGCAAGAACGCGGTGATCATCTTCCGCTTTGACAACTTGGACGAGGCCATCAGTCTATTACAGAAGGAAGGCATTCACATTTACAAAGGTGAAGAAGTTTATCGACTGTAATTTCTTGAACTTGGGAGGCTAGTTATGAATGGCAAAGTTATGGGAACCTTGTTGGCGCTCATTCTCGGGTTTTCGCTCGTTTTGAGCGGTTGTGGGACTGAAAAACAGGCCCCTATCGTGATTGGTGGCATTTTTTCCATCACCGGGCCCGCCTCATATCTGGGTGAGCCGGAACGCAACACCCTGCAGATGATGGTGGCTGACATCAACGCCAAGGGAGGCATCAAAGGCCGGCCCGTCAAAGCCGTGATCTATGACTCCGAGGCCAACGTCACCAAGGCCCGGCTAAACGCCGAAAAGTTGATCACCAAGGACAAGGCTCTGGCCATCATCGGCCCCAGCCTGACCCACACCTCCATGACGGTCCTGGAGGTCACGCAAAAAGCCAAGACGCCCCTGATCTCCTGCGCTGCCGGGGTAGGCATTGTTTCTCCTGCCAGCGAACGGGTCTGGGTGTTCAAAACCGCGCAGACCGACCAGATGGCGGTGGCCCGGATTTTCCAGTACCTGCAAAAACAAGGGCTGACCAAGGTGGCCATCATCACCGTGTCCACCGGCTTTGGCGTCTCCGGCAAGAAACAGCTTGAAACCCAGGCTTCCAAGTACGGCCTGGAAATTGTGGGCAACGAGGTTTTCGGGGAAAAAGACACCGACATGACCCCGCAGCTCACCAAGATCCGGGAAACCGACGCTCAGGCGGTTATCTGCTGGGGCACCGGCCCGGCCCCGGCCCTGGTGGCTAAAAACATGAAGCAGCTCGGCTTCACCACTATCTTGATCCAAAGCCACGGCGCCGCGTCCAAAAAGTTCATCGAACTGGCCGGAGATGCCGCGGACGGCATTCTGCTGCCCGCGGGCAAACTTGCCATTTTTAAACAGCTCCCGGACACTGACCCCGAGAAGAAGGTCTGCCAGACCTACGACGACATGTATCAAAAGAAATATAAGGCCCCGGCTTCCAGCTTTGGCGGCTATGCCTATGATGCCTTTAACATACTGAAAATGGCTGTGGAAAAAGCCGGCGCTGACAAGGCCAAGGTTCGGGACGCCATAGAAAACACCAAAAATTATGTGGGTGTGAGCGGCGTTTTCAATATGAGCAAGGATGACCACAACGGCCTGACCCCTGACGCCTTTGTCATGGTGAAGATCGAGGGCGGAGAATTCAAGCTCCTAGCGGATTAGGACACCGGCACCGGTAATATTACTATCTCGGGGAGGAGCCGGGGTCGCAGGACCCGGTCTCCTCTCCCAAATTTCTTCCCCAGGTCGTGCAGGGGCGTAAAGCATTGTGCCCTTTTAGGACTCGATGAATCAGGCCCCTACATAAGTCGGGATGGAAAAACAGAAAACCGTATGAAACGCCCGGGACCACTAGCCGCTTGGTACCGGTTCCATCCCTCAAGAATCTTGCCAAATAATCCGGTTTTGTCTAAAACTACTGACAAAATATCTTGACCATCCTTTCTGTTCGCTGACCACTGCCTTGGAAACTCTGGGTCCCCTGCTTCAGTATCTTATTTCGGGCTTGACCAATGGCGCCATCTATGCGCTCATTGCCTTGGGCTTCAGCATTATCTACAACGCTACCACCATCATTAACTTCGCCCAGGGGGAGATGGTCATGTTGGGGGCCCTGTGCGCCATCAGCTTTTACCATCTTTATCCTTCCCTGCCTCTGGCTTTCCTGGGCGGGGTGGCGGTGGTGACCCTGGTGGGCCTCCTCTTTGAACGCCTGGCTCTGCGCCCCGTCCGGGACCAGTCACCTTTGATTCTCATTATCATTACCATAGGCGGCGCGGTTTTTTTCAGGGGGCTGGCCATGATGATCTGGGGCAAGGAGGCCTATTCCCTACCGCCCTTCACCGGCAGCAAACCTCTCCATTTCTTTTCCGCCACTCTGCTCCCCCAGAATCTTTGGGTTGTAGGTCTGGGGATCCTTTTTGTCCTATTGCTGGAGGCCTTTTTTCGCTATACCCTGGTGGGCAAGGCCATGCGGGCCTGCTCCTATAACCGCCAGGCGGCCCGGCTGGCGGGCATTCCGGTCAACCGCATGGTCCAGCTTTCTTTCGGCCTCTCCGCCGCGCTGGGGGCTGCCGGAGGAATTCTGGTGGCGCCCCTGACCTTGGGCATCTATGACATGGGCGCCATGTTGGGCCTCAAAGGCTTTTCCGCCGCCATTCTCGGGGGCTTGGGCAGCATCCTCGGGGGTGTCCTGGGGGGTCTGCTCATCGGGGTGGCTGAAGCTTTGGCCAGCGGCCTCATCTCCTCAGGTTACCGGGATGCGGTGGCCTTTCTCATCCTGCTGGTGGTGCTATTCTTGCGGCCCCAGGGCTTGGTGGGGAGCCGCCGGTGAGCCGCCGCTATCTTGCCAACCCCTGGCTTCTCTTTGCCTTGGGGGTGATCCTGGTGCGTTTGGTGGTGGCCAATGATTATTACTTCACCCTCCTCAATATCATCGGTATTCATGCCCTTTTGGTAGTGGGTTTGAATCTCTTGTTGGGCTACGCTGGGCAGATCTCCCTGGGGCACGCCGCGTTCTTCGGCCTGGGAGCCTACACTTCGGGGATTCTCACCGCCACCTACGGCGTCAATCCCTGGCTGGCTTTGCCCGTGGGTCTGGTGGTGGCCGGCGTCGCCGCCTTTCTGGTCGGGGTCCCGGCTTTGAAGCTGCGGGGCTATTATCTGGCCATGGCCACCCTCGGGTTTGGCATCATCGTCTATATTATTTTCAATCAGACCCAGGAATTGACAGGCGGCCCTTCGGGGCTTTCCGGCATCCCTTCCCTCTCTCTGGGCAGCTTCTCCCTGGACAGCCCCGACCGCCTCTTTATCCTTATCTGGCTCATTCTGGGGGTCATCCTGATTCTCAGCGCCAACCTGGTGGACTCCCGCCTGGGGAGGGCGGTGCGCGCCTTGCATGAAAGCGAACCCGCGGCCCAATCTCTCGGGGTGAACACCTTTCGGGCCAAGCTGCTCATTTTTGTTTGGAGTGCGCTCTACGCCGCGCTGGCCGGTAGCCTTTACGCCCATACCCTGAACTTCATCGCCCCTTCTTCCTTCGGTTTCATGTTCTCCATCAAGCTCGTCACCATGGTGGTGGTGGGAGGCATGGCCAGCATCTGGGGATCCTTGTTGGGGGCTGCCGTGCTTACGGTTTTGCCGGAACTCCTGGTAGTTTTCCATGATTACGAAATCATCATCTTCGGGGGCATCCTCATGGTGGTGATGATCTTTCTGCCCCGGGGCCTGGTGCGGGGCATCCTCGACCTCTGGGAACTCCGCCGCTATAAAAAGAAAGGAGGGCCCTCCCCTGCAGCCTGAGTTATTTCTAGCCTTACATGGGGTTACCCTGGCCTTTGGTGGGCTCACCGCGGTGCAGGAGGTCAGCTTCGGCGTTCCCAGAGGCATGCTCAAGGCCATTATCGGGCCCAATGGCGCGGGCAAGACCACCCTGTTCAATCTGATCACCGGCTTTTTAACGCCGGACCAAGGCCAAATCATTTATCGGGGTGAAGCCATCCAGGGTCAGCCGGCCCATGTCGTGGCCGCCAAGGGGATCGCCCGCACCTTTCAGATAGTTCAGCTTTTCGACCATATGTCGGTCTTGGAAAACGTCATGGTGGGGCGTCATCGTCTCACCCGTTCCGGTCTATTCGGCGGTATGCTGCGCTTTCCGGGCATGCGGCGGGAAGAGGCGGCCATCACGGCCAAGGCCTGGGAAGTCCTGGAATTTGTGGGCCTGGCCGACCGGGCTCACCAGCCCGCAGGGATTTTGCCCCTGGGCCTGAAGCGTCTCCTGGAGATCGCCCGGTCCCTGGCCAGTGAACCTCGCCTCCTCTTGTTGGACGAACCCGCCAGCGGCCTGGACCAGAAGGAAACCGAGCGCCTGGGGGAAATGATCCTCAACTTGAGGGACCGGGGCCTCACCCTGCTATTAGTGGAACATGACATGAGCCTCACCATGGAGGTGGCCGAAGAGATTGTCGTCTTAAATTACGGACAACTCCTGGCCGAAGGCCCACCCCGGGACATCCAGAAGCACCCGGAGGTCATTGCCGCGTATCTGGGGTCGGACTGGCAAGGTTGAGAGAGCAGTGAGCAGTCAGCAGTTAGCAGTTAGTTTTTTGTATGTGATAATGATATCTTCCTAACATAATATCTAGGTAGAATAAAAGTGGTCCGAAAATTTCGAGAATTGGTTGTTTGGCAAAAGGCCTTGGATTTGGTCAAAGAAATTTATCGAGTTACCCAAGAATTTCCCAAAGAAGAGATATTCGGGCTGACATCCCAGCTGCGCCGGGCCGCAGTATCAGTGCCGAGCAACATTGCCGAAGGTCAGGGCAGGCTTACAGAAAAAGAGTTTAGACAATTTCTTGGAAACGCCAGGGGATCTTTAGCGGAAGTGGAAACCCAAATTATTATTGCTAACGATCTCGATTTTATAAACGATCAGGATTTTAAAAATCTTTCAGCCATGATAACGGAAGTAGGCCGGGTATTGAATGGGCTAATATCTTCAGTTATTTCTGAAAAAAGGTCCCACAAAAAATCTTAAAAAATTCTAACTGCTAACTGCTGACTGCTGACTGCTCCTATGCTACGTATCCGCAATCTCTACGCATATTATGGCTCAGTCACCGCACTCAGCGGTGTCACCTGCCATATCAAAGAGGGGGAGATCGTTGCCCTCATCGGCGCCAACGGCGCGGGGAAGACCACCCTCCTCAACGCCATCTGCGGCCTGGTGCGCAAGAAGGGGGAGGTGGCCTTCCAGGGCCGCGAGGTGAGCAGGTTGCCCGCGGAACGGCTGGTGGGTTTGGGTATTTCCCAGGTGCCCGAAGGCCGCCAGCTTTTCGCGCCCATGACCGTGGCCGAGAATTTGGAACTGGGGGCCTACCTGCGCCACGGTCGCCATGCCAAAGCCGACATCGCTGATGACCTGGACAGGGTCTTTACCCTTTTCCCGCTGCTCAAGGACCGTCAGAGCCAGTTGGCCGGCACCATGAGCGGCGGTGAACAGCAGATGCTGGCCGTTGCCCGGGCCCTCATGGCTCGCCCCAAACTATTGCTCCTGGACGAACCCTCCCTGGGTCTGGCGCCCCTGGTGGTGGAAGACATCCTGGCCACCATCAGCCGGCTCAAAAGTGAAGGCATGACCATCATGCTGGTGGAACAAAACGCCCGGGCCGCGCTCAAAGTGGCAGAACGGGCCTATGTGTTGGAGACCGGACGCATTATTTTAAGCGGCAGCGCCCAGGACCTGTTGGCCGACCGCCAGGTAACCAGGGCATATCTGGGCCGAGACTATAAAGAATTCACCGAAGGGAGGTAAGGGATGCGCCAGCCTGAATTTGAGGCCATTTCCCCGGAGGAACTGGAGCTCTTGCAACTGGAGCGCCTCCAGAGCACGCTTACCCGGGCCTACCGCCAGGTGAAGTTTTACCGCCGGCGCTTCGATGAGGCCGAGCTGACGCCGGAATCCATCCGGAATTTAACGGACCTGGCCAAGTTCCCCTGCACTACCAGGGAAGATCTCTCGGAAAACTATCCCTATGGTCTTTTCGCGGTGCCATTGAAGGACATCGTGCGCATCATCTCCTCTCCCGGTACTACGGAGCGTCCCCTAGTGGTGGGTTACGCCAGTCAGGACATCAAACTGTGGTTGGAACTCCTGGCCCGCCTCTATACCGCCGCGGGGGTGACCTCGGAGGACATCGTGCAGTTGGTGATTCCTCCCGGCTTGGCCAACTGGCGCCGGGATTTCATGGCCGGGGCAGAATATCTGGGTGCCTCGGTTATCCCTGCCGCGACCCTGAATTTCGCCAAAGAACTCATGGTGATGCGGGACTACAAAACTTCGGTGCTGGTTACCACCCCGCCCCTGGCCCGCCATCTCCTATCGGTTATGAACCGGATGGACCTCACCCCCGCGGAATTGAGTCTCCGCAAGGCCCTCTTGGTGGCTGCCCCCCTGCCCTCCGCCGTGCGCCGGGAGATCGAAGCGGGCCTGCAGGTGGACATCGCCACGGCCTACGGCATTACCGAGGTTATGGGCCCGGGCTTGGCTTTCAGCTGCCCCGCGGACCAGGGCTTTCATTTCTCCGCGGACCATTTCTACCCTGAAATCATCGACCCGGAGACCGGGGCCGTGCTGCCCCCCGGCGAGGAAGGTGAACTGGTCATAACCACCCTCTCCACCGTGGCCTTCCCTCTGGTGCGCTTCCGCAGTGGCGACCGGACCCGACTGGTCCCCACCCGCTGTTCCTGCGGCCGCACCCTAGTGCGTCTGGGAGAAATCCGGGGCCGGGTGGACGATATCTTCTCCGTGGGGGGCATTAAGGTTCACCCCGAGCAGATGGGCCGCCTCCTGCAGGACATGCTGGCCGGCCATCCCCCCAAATTTACCTGGCAGGTGGCCACCGAGGAAGGCCTCGAATTCCTGGACCTGGAACTCGTGGTGGAAGAAGATTTCTTTTCCGATGAAATCAAGACACTGGAAGGGCTGTGCCGCCGGGTGCGCCGGCACTTTCAGGATCATTTAGGGATCAATGCCCGTCTAACCTTGAAGGAATTAGGAGAATCTTGAGGGGCGGGCCGGGGTCCGCGACCCCTGGCCCCCTTTCCCAAAAATCTATTTCCAATAATTTCATTGCACGCCGGACGTGAAACTTTTCATTTACCTAAGTGTAAAAATATCCTAATATATCTTGATTAGATCTCCCACTGAACTTCCGGGACGAGACCTCGGGATTGATTTAACCCTTTCTTAATGAGGAGGACTTCTATGTCTAAGTTTGGAAAAATCGTCGCCATCTTTTGTGCACTGGCATTTGTTACTGTCGGTCTGGGCTTCGCGGCCGACGCCCCACCTCCAAAAATCGGCTCGGTGCTGCGGCTCTCCATCGGCGCTGAGCATGGCATCCCCTCCAAACGCGGGGTTCTGATGGCCGTAGCGGATTTCAATAAAGCCGGTGGCCTCAACGGTAAACCTGTGGGGGTCATCATCGAAGATGAAAAAGACTCCCCCACCGCCGCGGTGAACTCGGTCAAAAAGCTCATCGATGTGGACAAAGTAGTGGCGCTGGTGGGCCCCATGACCTCTGGGGACACCCTGGCCTCTTATAAATTAGCGGATGATGCCAAGGTGGTGTTCATCACTCCCACCGCCACTTCCCCCAAAGTCAGCGGCGCCAGTCCTTATCTCTTCCGGGGTTGTTCCCGCATCGACGTCCAGGCCAAGGCTCTCACCGATTACATCGCCAAGACCTATAAGCCCAAAACCGTGGCTATTTTTTACTCCAACGAACCCTATGGCAAGGGCTGCGCCAAGCTCTTCGGTAAATACTTCGACGAGCACGGGATTAAAACCGTGGCCAAAGAGTCCTTCAACCGGGGCGACCGGGACTTTAAGGCCCAGCTCACTAAGATCAAAGCGGCCAAGCCTGACATTCTGTTTATCCCCGGGTACACTCCGGAAACCGCCCCGGCTGCGGCCCAGGCCCGGCAGTTGGGCATGAAGCAGCGGATTGTAGGGGTTTATGGGGATATGGACCCGGAATACGCCAAGCTGGCTGGCAAGGCGGCGGAAGGCCACCTCATCGCCGGGGAATATGATGAGGACTATAATACCCCCAAGAATAAAAAGTTTCGGGCAGAATATTACAAAGAAGCCAAGGCGGCCAATGAACCGGAGAACATCATGTTCGCCGCCTTGTTGTATGATGCCACCAGTCTCGTCCTGCAAGGCATGAAACAAAACGGTCCCACCAGCGAGGGCATCAAGAAGTACTTGGAAAACGTCAAGGACTTCGATGGCGTCACCGGCAAGCTTTCCTTCAATAAAGACAACGATGTTGTCCGTGGGGGCGAGACCGGCGTCTACCTCTTTGAAATTAAAGACGGCAAGTATACGAAAGTGAAATAATCTGGAAAGGACTTGTGGGGAAGGGCCGCGAGCCATGCTCCTGACCACCCTTCCCCGATCTTTTAGAGGCCGGCGGGACTTCCACCGGCCTCTTTATTTATGACTTCTCTACCAACAGAACTTTGTGGTTGATGAGGTTGAGGCTGTGGATGGCGGCCTTGACGACTTTTTGTTCCCCGAAAATGCTCACGATGCGCAGGTTGTCGCCGTCGGGCTCGACTTTATCCACTTCGCTCATAATCAGCTCTTCCTGGCCGTCTTTCAGCCAATAAGCGTTAGCTTCACACATGGCGCAAATACTCCTTTAATCGTTCGCTGACGATTTTATCCACCAGATGGGGCAAAGGTTCGGGAACCAGACCGACAATCTCCACCCGCTCCTGGGTCAATGGTAACAGCATTTTGAGGGCCGGCGAGGAAGAAATGGCTTCAGCCATGCGGGGTGTAAGTTCTCCCATCATTGAATTGGCCAGCACGATGGAAAGGGGCCCCAGAATCACGTTGACGGTGGGCACGGTGCGGACGATGGCATTCTCGCCGCTGGCCCCGCGGTTGGCCCGGGCTTTCATCATCTGGGCGGTGGCCACCGCGTTGGTGCCCAAGGCGATGACCTCGTGCTCCTCCTGATACACCTCCTTCAGGCGCTTGATAATAGCAGCGCCGATGCCGCCGCCCTGGCCGTCAATGACGCAAATGCGTACCCTCATTCTCACCCCAGACCGAATTTCTCCCTAAGCTTCCGGTAAACATACTCGGGCACCATGCCCTCGATATTGCCGCCATGCACTGCGGCTTCCTTGAGAATACTGGAACTCAGGAATACCCACCGCAAACTAGTCATGAGAAACACCGTGACGATATCCGGCTCCATGCGGCGATTCATCATGGCCATCTGGAATTCGTACTCAAAGTCGGTGACGGCCCTGAGGCCCCGGAGGATCACCTGGGCGTTCTTACTCTTAACATAGTCTACCAAGAGACCCGGAAAGCTGTCGATGGTGACGTTGGGGGTGTCCACCAGGGCCTCCCGGATCATTTCCAGCCGTTCTTCCACAGTGAAAATTGTCTTTTTATAGGAGCCTTCCGCCACTGCCACAATGATGTGGTCGAAAATCATTAAGCCCCGCTGGATAAGGTCCAGGTGACCGTTGGTGATGGGGTCGAAGGTTCCCGGATATATCGCCATATTGGGCATCAGCCGCTCGACTCCTGTTCTGCTGTATTTTCTCTGACCTGGTAAAAAGCCACCTGGGTGTCCCCGTAGCGCCGGCATTGCCCGAGGGTCAGCTGTCCCACCTGTTCCGGCAAAATCTCCCGCTGACTGTGTTCCGCGATTATCCTGGCCTCCGGGAGCAGAAGACCGGAACCCTGCAAGGTTGTCAGGGTCTTCAAGGCCAGCCCCTTCTCATAAGGGGGATCCAAAAAGATCAGGGTGAACCCTTCCCCCTGGCCGGCCAGCTTTTTCAGGGCTTTCTGCACGGGTATCGGCAGCACCCGGACCTGGTTCTCCAACCCCAGGGCTGTAAGATTCCGCCGCAAAACTTCCAGGGCTGCTCCCTGATCCTCCACCAGGACTGCTTCCCGGGCTCCCCGACTGAGGGCCTCCAGGGACAGGGCCCCCGTGCCGGCGAATAAGTCCAGCACCCTGGCTTCCACCACCACCGGCCCCAAGACGTTGAAGATGGCTTCCCGCACCCGGTCGCTGGTGGGGCGGATGCGGCCTTTTACCGCAGCCAGACGCCGTCCCCGGAATTCGCCGGCGATGATTCTCATGAGAGTTTCGAGCTTCGAGTTTTGAGTTTCGAGTAAGAAAAAGCTCGATTAATTCGAAACCCTTAACTCGTCACTATTTCAAAAAATCCTTTACCAGGATCTCGGCAATCTGCACGGCATTGGTGGCCGCGCCTTTGCGGATATTGTCGGCCACCAGCCAGAGATTCAGGCCGTTTTTGATGCTGAAGTCCTCCCGGATACGGCCCACCAGCGTCAAATCCTGACCCGCCGCGTCCAGGGGCATGGGGTAGGCGTTGGCGCTCGGGTCATCCACCACCTTGACCCCGGGGAACTTGGCCAAAATCTCCCGGGCCTCCTCCGGGGTGAGCTTTCGTTCGGTTTCCAGGTTCACCGACTCGGAGTGACCGTAAAACACCGGCACCCGCACCGTGGTGGCCGTAACTTCGATGGTGTCGTCCCCCATGATTTTCCTGGTTTCGTTCACCATCTTCATCTCTTCTTTAGTGTAACCATTGTCCAAAAAAACGTCTATGTGGGGTAAGCAATTAAACGCGATGCGATGCGGATAAACTTTGTTGACCACCTCTTGATTGCTGAGCAGGGCCCGCACCTGGGAGGCCAATTCTTCCACGGCCTTTTGGCCGGTACCGGAGACGGCCTGGTAGGTGGAAACCACCACCCGCTTGATTCTGGCGGCGTCGTGCAGGGGCTTGAGGACCACCACCATCTGGATGGTGGAGCAGTTCGGGTTGGCAATAATCCCTGTTTTCGTGTACAGCGCGATATCCTGAGGGTTGACCTCAGGGACCACCAGGGGCACCTCCGGGTCCATGCGCCAGGCGCTGGAGTTGTCCACCACTACCGCGCCGGCTTGGGCGGCGATGGGACCGTACTCTTTGCTGATGGACCCGCCGGCGGAAAAGAGCGCGATATCGATGCCCTTGAAAGAGTCTTTGTCCAGAACCTCCACCGGAATTTCTTTGCCGTGAAAAGTGACGGTTTTGCCGATGGACCGCTCCGAGGCCAGCGGCTTGAATTCCGCTATGGGAAAATTGCGCTCCTCCAGGCAGGCCACCATCTGTTGCCCCACCGCGCCGGTGGCTCCTGCTACTGCTACGTTGTATGACCTACTCATCACCTTTTACTCTAACTCCGTTCCTTGAAAAGAATATGTGGTTTGCGCAGCCTGACTGCTAACTGCTATCTGCGCCTGCTGATTGTAGTCAGCTGACTGCTACTCCAACGCCTCCACTGCGTGTTGGGCCACCAGGTCGCCCACCTCGGTGGTGGTATAGCCCATCTGGCCGGCGCCCATGCTGGTCATCAGGGTGGCGGTCTTTTTGATGCCTTGATCCACGGCTTGGGCGGCCCTATTTTCTTCCAAATATTCCAGCATCATTTGGGCCGCGGCAATGGCGGCAATGGGGTTCACCTTGTTGTGGCCGGTATATTTGGGAGCCGAGCCGCCGATGGGCTCGAACATGGAAACTCCCTCAGGGTTGATATTGCCGCCGGCCGCCACTCCCATGCCTCCCTGCACCATGGCCCCCAAATCCGTGATGATGTCCCCGAACATGTTGTCCGTAACGATGACGTCAAACCATTCCGGGTTTTTTACCATCCACATACAGGTGGCGTCCACGTGGGCGTAGTCTGTGGTGACCTCCGGATAGTGTTTCTCCATTTCCAAAAACGCCCGTTCCCACAAATCCGAGGCAAAGGTGAGCACATTGGTTTTGGCCACCAGAGTAAGCTTTTTCCCTTTGTTACGCTTCTGGGCCAATTCAAAGGCAAATTTAAGGCAGCGGTCCACTCCCTTGCGGGTGTTGATGGATTCCTGGATGGCCACTTCGTCCGGGGTGCCGTATTTCAAATAACCGCCGGCGCCGGCATACAGGCCTTCAGTGTTTTCCCGCACCACCATGAAGTCGATGTCCTCAGGACCTTTATCTTTCAAGGGGGTGTTCACCCCGGGGTAGAGAATCACGGGCCTCAGGTTAATGTACATGTCCAATTCGAAGCGGATTTTAAGGAGGATGCCCTTCTCCAGAATACCGGGCTTGACATCAGGATGGCCGATGGCGCCGAGATAAATGGCCTTGAACCCGCGGAGCTCATTCAGGACCGAATCGGGCAATACTTCTCCGGTCTTCAGGTAGCGTTCGCCCCCCAGATCGTAATGAACAAATTCAAATTTCAGGTTGGCTGGCCCGGCGATGGCGTTCAGAACCTTAAGGCCTTCGGCCACTACTTCCGGGCCGGTACCGTCGCCGAGGATGACTGCAATACGATGGGTCATGTAGTTTTTGCCTCCAGTTGCTTCTTCAAGTGGGCCATGAGACCGCCATCCTCCAGGAGCTCCTGCATAAACGGCGGTATGGGTGTGCTCTTGTAGATCTTGCCGGTGTCCAGAGCCACAATTTCCCCCGTATCCAGATTGACTTTGATCTCCTGACCGCTCACGAGCTCCGCGGCCGCGTCCGGGGATTCGAGGATGGGAAGCCCCATATTAAAGGCATTGCGGTAAAAGATGCGGGCAAAGGAATCGGCGATGACCGCGGCGAGGCCAGCGGCTTTGATGGCGATGGGTGCGTGCTCCCGGGAAGAGCCGCAGCCGAAGTTTTTGCCGCCCACAATAAAATCTCCGTGCCGCATTTTATGGACAAACTCGGGGTCCGCGTCCTCCATAACATGGAGAGCCAGCTCCGCCGGGTCGGAGGTATTGAGGTAGCGAGCCGGGATAATCTCGTCGGTATTGATATCGTCTCCAAACTTGTGTACTCTGCCGATGAGCTCCATGATCGTTTCCTTCGAAATTTTAATCCTAAAATGTTATCAGAAAAGTCAAAGGAAATTCAAGAGAAGAGACAGGTTCAAACGTTATTAAGGTGAACCTGACTGCGCCAGGGCTTTGGTCAAAAACCGATGGCACCCCCGGAAAAACTTTACGTCTATGAAATAGAAGGGCGCGTGAACCCGCCGTCTGAACTCACCGGACAGGACTTCCTGGGCTGCTGGCGAGAGGGCGCCTGCTCCTATCTTTTTTTCTCCACTCCCCGGGAACGGGAAGTCAAGGCCTGGCTGGCAGCTGAACCCGACAAGGGCCGGTTTCTTTCCGTCACCGACCTCAACTATGCCGACTGGGAGGCGGGCCAGGCCCTCAAGCCCACCCGGGTGGCTGGGTTTTACCTCTGCCCCCCGTGGGAAGAGCCCCAGCCGGAATCGGGGGATATCACCCTGCGTTTGGAACCGGGCCTGGCCTTCGGCTCCGGCTACCACCCCACCACCCGCCTGTGCCTGACCCTGCTACGGCAGGTCCATGAAATGGACACCCCGACCCGGGTTCTTGACCTGGGCACCGGCACCGGCGTGCTGTCCCTGGCCACTCTGGCGCTGGGGGCCCGGCAGGTGGTGGCGGTGGAATATAATGACCTTGCGGTAAATACCTCGGCTCGAAACATCCGCCACGGCGATAAAACCCAAGAGATTTTTTTGATCCACGGGGACGCCCGCCATTTTGCCTACCTCCCCGCGGACCTGGCCCTGGCCAATATCCACCTGGACGTCCTCCTGGACCTCCTCGACCTTGAAGAATTTTTTAACAAAAAATACTATATTTTCTCCGGCATCCTGGGGACCCAGGCGGAACGTTTTTTGTCTGCTCTAGATTCCACTCCCCTGAAAACATTAACGGTCTTGGACGATAACCTCTGGTTCGCCGTGCTGGCAGTCCACCGCGGCTTGGCATGATGGGAAAGTAGGTTTTTCGGGGAAGGGGGTAGGGGTCCATCGACCCCTGGCCCCCTCCCCCAACCCCTTACGGGTATATTGTGATTCGGCTTGAGCCGGGCCTCTCGGCACAAGCTCAAGCCAGCCCTCACGATAACGAGTCAGGTATACAGCCTTAGGAGGTGCCATGCCCACCAAAACAAGTCATTCAACAGACCCATCAACCGCCAGGGCCATTATAGAAACTCCCCTCGGTTTAATGTATCTCGAATTCTCAGCCAAGGGCCTGAGGAATTTGACCTTCATGGGAGAGGAAGCCCATTCTCATAATACTGCAATGGAATCCACCCGGGAAACCGAGCCACTGGCAAAAGGGGTCCCCCAACAATGGCACGACCGGGTGGCTCAGGCTGTAAAGGATTATTTTGAGGGAAAGCCGGGGGCTTTTGAGGGCCTGCCCCTGGATCTCCAGGGCAGCCCCTTTTACCTGCGAGTCTGGCAGGAGCTACGGAAAATTCCCCTGGGGGAAACCGTTTCCTATCAGGAACTGGCCCGACGCGTAGGGAATCCCCAGGCCTCCCGGGCCGTGGGCCAGGCCTGCGGCAAAAACCCCATCCCCCTCATTGTCCCCTGCCACCGGGTCATCGCTGCCAACGGCACCCTGGGCGGCTTCAGTTCCGGCCTCTCCCGCAAACGCTGGTTTCTGGAACATGAGCAGGCGAATGTGAAGGATTGGAACAGAAACCTAAGGCAAAAACGTAAAGGGTGGGTTTAAAACCCGCCCCTACGATTCTTCTGCCCACACTTTCTCATCCCCAGTATGGGGTCCGCGGCAGGCAGGAACCTTTGGGTTCTGCCTGCCG
>JARRKO010000007.1:0-77984 GCA_037388025.1 Syntrophobacterales bacterium | reverse complement strand
AAAAAAAGCTGGAGCCGGCCTTTTACCTGGCCAACCGGGCGCACCACGCCGATGTGGGGGGCAGAACTCCGGGTACCATGCCGTTGGCCCGGGACCTGCGGGAGGAGGGCGTGGTCATCTCCCCTACCTATCTTTACCGGGGAGGAGTGCGCCAGGAGGAGGTTTGGCGGGGACTGTTGGCTCAGATGCGGGTGCCCGAGGAGCGGGAGGGAGATCTGGCGGCCCAGTTGGCGGCCCTGCATCGGGGGGAGGAGCGCTGGCAGGCGCTGGCCCGGCGCTACGGCCCGGCCAGACTCCAGGATATGAGTCAGGCCCTTTTGGCCTATTCCGAGGAGGCCATGCGCTCCCTGATTCGAGACATCCCGGACGGGGTTTATTCCTTCCGGGACTATCTGGACGACGACGGTTGGGGCAACGAGGACCTGGCCGTGCACCTTGATCTGACCATTGCGGGGGATGGCGCCCGGTTGGATTTCAGCCAAAGCGCCGACCAAACCACCGGCGGGGTGAACGCCGTGCCCCCGGTGGTGGAGGCGGCCTGCTATTACGTTTTCCTGACGCTTTTAGCCGAAGACTACCCCATTAACCAGGGCTGCTTCCGGCCCCTGCAGGTCCTCACCCGGGAGGGCAGCCTCCTGAACCCCCGCTTTCCGGCCCCGGTGGCCGCAGGCAACGTGGAAACCTCCCAGCGCCTGGTGGACGTGGTCCTGGGGGCCCTGGCCCAGGCCCTTCCCGGGCTCATCCCGGCGGCCAGCCAGGGTACCATGAACAATTTGGCCTTTGGGGGGGTAAACCCCGAAACCGGCCGGGAGTTCACCTATTATGAAACCCTGGGGGGCGGCACCGGCGGCCATCCCAGCGGGCCGGGCCTCTCCGCTATCCACAGTCACATGACCAATACCCGCAACACACCCGCCGAGGTTTTGGAGCACGACTATCCGGTGTTGGTGGAGCGCTACGCCTTCCGGGAAAACTCCGGCGGGGCCGGGGCTCATCCCGGCGGCTTGGGGCTTATCCGGGATTTCCGCTTTCTCAGCGAGATCAGTGTCAGCCTGTTGACGGAACGTCGGCGCCACGCTCCTTATGGCCTAGCCGGGGGCCAGCCGGGGGACCGAGGGGAAAACCGGCTGATCAAGGATAAGGGCCAGGAGGATATCTTGCCTGAAAAGATCAACCTTAAGCTTCCTGCCGACAGCGTCCTCTCTATCCGCACCCCCGGCGGCGGCGGCTGGGGCCAAAAGGAGGAGTGACACCGGGCAGTAACTAGAATCCCTCACCGGCTTTTTAAAAGTCTTTTACTCGTTCCCAAGCGGGAGCTTGGGAACGAGAAGAAGATGTAGCCGCAGGCTTCAGCCTGCGACAGCACAGGCGAGGCGCCTGTGCCACCAAAGCTTTACCTTTAAGGTAAGGGTCAAGTTTCATAGGAAACGATTTTTCTGTCCGGAAACTCCCTCCCCCTTGATGGGGGAGGGCTGGGGTAGGGGTGATTATTCTGCTCGCAAAATTAACCTCTTGCCCCAGCTACCTCCCTCCAAACCCCCTCCCACTGTGGGGAGGGGGCTTTAAAACCAGCCTCCTGCAAAAACCCCTACCGGACAGCACAGCTCTCAGGTGTGTTTTAATGTAGGTCCATAATCGTCGAGGCATGCCTCAAGATCTTTATAAAAAAGTCTCAAATCCCTGCGAAAATCTATGTTTTCGGCGCAAAACTTCCTTGACAGCCTAATTATGAGAATGTTATTTTCTACACAAGCAGAGCTTGGATCCGTAGCAGGCGGACTGGGACTCGGCGGGAGCGGCGATAATCAACCCCGGCGGATCAGTCCGGGGTTTTTTTCATGGAAATTGTCAGCGATCCCCGGGACATGCAGGCTGTCTCTCTGGCTTGGCGCAAGCTGGGGCAAACCATCGCCTTTGTCCCCACCATGGGCTTTTTCCATGAAGGGCACCTCTCTCTGATGCGCTACGGTCGGGAGAGGGGGGACCGCCTGGTGGTGAGCCTCTATGTCAACCCCACCCAGTTCGGGCCCACCGAAGACCTGGACCGCTATCCCCGGGATGCTGAGCGGGACGCGGCCCTGGCCCGGGAGGTAGGGGTGGACGTGCTCTACACCCCTGGCAGTGCCCAGATGTACCCGGAGGGGTACCAGACCTATGTTACGGTGGAGGACCTGACACAGGGACTGTGCGGCTCCTCCCGACCCGGACATTTCCGGGGGGTGGCCACCGTGGTGCTCAAGCTTTTTCATCAGGTCCTGCCCCATCTGGCCGTTTTTGGCGAGAAGGATTACCAGCAGTTGGCCGTCATCAGGCGCATGGTGGTCGACCTCAACGTGCCGGTGGAGGTGGTGGGGCGGCCCATCGTGCGGGAAGCAGACGGGTTGGCCCTGAGTTCCAGAAATACCTATTTAAGCCCCCAGGAGCGCCGGTCGGCCCTCTGTCTGTATGAGGCTCTGACGCAGGCCCGGGACGAGGCCGCCTCCGGGGAGACCAAGGCTGACAATATTTTATCGCAAGTAATACAAACGATTACCTCCACCCCTGACACCCGCTTGGATTACGCGGTGCTGGTGGACCCTGATACGCTTCACGGGGTGGACACCATCCAGGGTGCGGCCCGGTTGGCCGTGGCCGCCTGGGTGGGCGATACCCGGCTTATAGATAATATGCTGCTTGAGGTACCCTGACATGTGGCGGGTCATGCTAAAATCCAAAATTCATCGGGCCACTATCACCGAGGCCTGCCTGGCCTATGTGGGCTCCCTGACTGTAGACGCCGATCTCCTGCGGGAGGCAGACATCCTGCCCTATGAGATGGTGCATGTCTATAACATCAGCAACGGTGAGCGCTTCCAGACCTACGCCATGGAGGGCGAAGCGGGCAGTGGCATTGTTTGCCTGAACGGCGCTGCGGCCCGGCGGGGCGCAGTCGGCGACCTGATCATTATCACCACCTATTCCAATTATCCTCCCGAGGAGCTCAACCACCACACCCCCAAGATCATCCTGGTGGACAGCCACAATCGCATTCAAAAGTGAATTTTTTAAAACCGCATGCTAAGCGAGGAGGAATTCCGCACCGGGAGCCTTAGTCTCCCGTCCACCGAGGCCGATAAGGTCCCCTCCGTCTGCTTTGCCTGTCCATTTCTGGCCTACAAAGAATTCTCCATGAACGAAGCTGAGGGGCTTTTTTACTACTATTGCGCCTATCACACCCCGGCGCGATTGCACCAGGAGACGCCCCCCTGCCTGGCCGCGGGACGATAAGGCTGGTTCAGGGAGACAACATTTCAATGGTAACCCTCTATCAAGAACCTGACGATACGGAAACCAGGATCGCTCTTGCTGCGGACAGCGTTTTTCGCTTTCATTGTCATGCCGGTCTGGCCTGCTTCAATCGCTGCTGCCGGGAAGCCACCATTATCCTCAGTCCTTATGACATCCTGCGGTTGAGCCAGAGGCTGGGTCTTGCCACTGGGGAGTTCCTCCGACGCTACACCAGCCGGCAAGAAGAGTCCCGTTCCGGCCTGCCGCTGGTGCTGGTGAAGCCCGCCCGCACCGGGGGCTGCCCCTTCCTGGGGGAGGGGGGCTGTCGGGTGTATGAGGACCGGCCGGCGGCTTGCCGCCTTTTCCCTCTGGCCCAGGGGAGCGAACTGACGCCCCGGGGGGTGGCGGACCATTATTTCCTGCGTCGGCTGGAGTTCTGCCAGGGATTTGCCGGAGAACGTGAGTGGACTATACCGGCCTGGCAAGAGGATCAAGGCTTTGTTGAGTTTGACCGACCCCGGCGACCCTGGTTGCATCTTTTGTTAAAGCAGGCCCAACCGGGTCGTATCCCTCCCGATCATCGACTGCTCTCCCAATTTTACCTGATGGCCTACGACCTGGACGCGTTTCGCACCTTTCTGTTCGAGTCGGCTTTTTTCCTGGCCCACCGCCTGAACCTAGAGGACGCGAGATCGCTGGCCACCGATGATCTGGCCCTGCTCAGGTTCAGCGCCGGGTATCTCGAACATCTGCTTTTTCCCGAAGAGGCCTCGCCCCTGGACCAAGCCCTGGCCGCGGCTGTGGCCAAGGTCTTATAAGGGAAGGACCGGAGGGCCACGGGTCCCTTGCCCAAGTACAATAATGAGTTAATAATATTTTAGGAATTTCCGATAACTAGATAAAGATTTGCGGCAAGTCAGGCGGATCAGGGAGTGAGGCCTTGGTCGCCGCGGTTGATCACCGAACATGGGAGATCGGCATCTCCGGGCGGCGACGCGGTCTATCCTGGGAACCTTAACATGGCCATCGAAGCGGTCATTTTCGATTTATACGGCACCCTGGTGGACATCTGGACGGATGAAAACGACCTGCAGCCATACCAGACCCTGTGCCATTTTTTAAAGTATTATGCCATTTCCTTTGAGCCGGAAGAGCTGGCCGGCCTTTACCAGGAAGCCGCCGCGGCCCAGCTCCAGGATCGCCCCAGCCCGTTTAGTGAGATCGATATTTTCCTGGTATTTGAAGAGATTTTGTCGGAGGGCTTGGGAAAATCACCCGAGCGGTCCCTGGTCATCTGGCTGGCCCGTCTGTTCCGCTCTCTCACCACCCGTCGCCTGCAACTTTTCTCCGACACCCTGAAGGCCCTGGAAGAGCTGGGGCCCATCTACCGCCTGGGTCTGGTCAGTGATGCCCAGTGGGTTTTCAGCGAACCGGAAATTCGCTTTCTGGGGCTGGAAAAGTATCTGGACGCGGTGGTTTTGTCATCCCGTTACTTTGTGAGCAAGCCCTCTCCCCAGATATACAGCCTGGCTCTCAAGGCCATGCAGGTCGGTCCGACCCAGGCTCTGTATGTCGGCAATGATCCTTTAAGAGATGTGCCCGGCCCCCAAGCCATCGGTATGCCGGTCATCCTCATCCACCGGGAAGGTCCCCCGCCTCAGACCGCGGTGCCGGTCATTAACAATCTTAAAGAGATTCAAAGAGTTATCCAATTACAATTCAGCAACCTCGTAGCTTGAACCCAGGCTCGGAGTGGCCCAAAAGCCCTTACGGCCTGATTCCCGTTTGCGAAACCGGCAATTTTTTCATATAGTATTGGGAAATTCTGGAGGAACGGGGGGGAATTTTGGGGAGAAATTCGCGTTCCGACAGCACGGCTAAACAAAAACTCTTGTGGTGGACCGCGTTGCTGGCCGGTCTATTCATCCTGACCACCTTTTTACCAGCAGCCGCAGAGGAGGAGTGGGACGTCACGGCCCGCTCCTTTGCTATTATGGACGCCAAGACCGGCAGAATGCTGCTAGAGTACAATTCCCGTCTCATGATACCGCCGGCCAGCACCATCAAGGTGATGACCGCCAAGTACGTGCTGGATCATCTGAAGATGGACGACACGGTCAGGGTAAGCAAGTACGCGGCCTCCGCGCCACCTTCCAAGATCAACATCAAGGCGGGAGAAACCTACACGGTCAAAGAGCTGCTGTACGCCTTGCTGTTGTCGTCGGCCAACGACGGGGCCCGGGCCCTGGCGGAGAAGGCCTGTGGCAGTGAAGCCGCCTTCGCCCGCAAAGTCACCCAGATGGTACGCCAATGGGGTGCCTATCGCACCAGGGTGGCCACCGCCAACGGACTGCCGAAAGACGACCAGTACTCCACCGCGGAAGACCTGGCCATTATTTTCCGCCGGGCCTGGCAAGATCCGGATTTTGTCAAGATCATCAGCACCAAGTACTATCACATCCGGGGAGAGCGGGAGCTCCGCAACCACGACCGGTTTCTGTTCACCACACCCCTAGCCCAGGGGGGCAAGACCGGCTATACCAGGGCCTCCAAGCACACCTACGTGGGCATGTTCCGGAATAAAGATAAGGCCATCATCATCTCCCTGATGGGGAGCAAGAAGAAGTGGGCCGATCTCCGGACCCTCATCGAAACGGGTTTCGCGCTCAGTGGCCGGCCTATTGCCAAGCTCGAACCCAAAGAGGAGCACCTGCGTTTTGCCCGGAAGCACATGGGCAACAGCGTTAAGGTGAGCAAAAAAAGGACCAGAAAGAAAAGAAGGTCATATAAAAAAAGAAGCTCCTATAAGAAAAGAAGGTCATATAAGAAAAGAGCCAAAGCCAAAATAGTCAGGAAAAAACGCCAGGTGTCGGTGAGCTCGTTGGCCGAAGTGCCCGATAAAAAAAGCCGCAAAAAGTAGGGCGGCAGGGCACGGCTGGCAGCCGCCCCCGGCGCGGCGTGGCTCAGGGATGTCCGGGGTGGGGGCCCCCCAGGGCGGCACCTCATGTTCCCGGCCGGAAATCATCCCAGGCTTGTGGTTGACGACAGTAATGTCGCAGAGGTCTCATGAAAGGATTGTTCAACAAAGTAAAAAACCGTTATACCCGCCAGCGTTTCGTCGTCTCCACCATACGCAAGGGGGAGGATGTCTTTGAGACTGCCGTGTTTACCGCCACCTTGCTGTATTTCCCCAAATCTCTCTCCAAACCGGACCTAACGGTCAAGACCCAAACCCGGGACGAGGCCTGGGACATGCATTACGAGATTACCTCCCGCCTGACCCAGGAATACCCGGCCCGCCTGTTCCAGGAATTCACGCACCAATGACCCGCCGTTAGTCTCTGTCCAGAATTCCGGATTAAAGGTTCACTCCCTCAGGAAAAAAGCAGCCAGCCAAATTTCAAGTTTCATTTCCGAGGTGCCGATACGTAACAAGAAGAGTTATCGGTCACCGACAAGGGCAAACTGCGCCGAAAGGGTAGGACGCAAAGTCACCGGCCTATAGCCTGCGGGCCAAGGCAGCGGGGCTGCCGAAGTGAGCAGCTGCCCCCATGCCCCTTCCTTTCCCTGTAACCCTACGGTGTTCCGTCGATTCCTTTACCGGTAAGGTAAGTCCTGAACCGTGAGAGGTGAAGGGCACCCTTATGGCCCCTTATCCCCGAGTGGGGCCTTGATCCCCGGGAAAAACGGCTACTTCTGCGGCCAAGCGGCGACCCGCTCCCGGAAAGCCTGCTGTGGCCGGAGAACACCGGACCTAACGGCGGGACCGGCAAAATCTGACACCCTTTTTAGGTTAGGGGGTAAGCAATGCGACTTTTTAGGTTCATCGGCCCCCGAAGCCGTCGTGAACGGGGCAATATCGCGGTGGAACTGGCCCTGGGTATGCCCCTGATGCTCTTGTTAATCGGAGGGATGATGGACCTGGGCCTGCTTTTTTGGGAACAGCACGTCCTCACCAACGCCACGCGAGAAGGGGCCCGGGTGGCGGCCAAATCCGTCGGTAGGGATGCGACAGCCTTTAAGACCCAGAGCGAAGTTCAACAGGTAGTCCAGAACTATCTGGATAATTTCGCCCTCAAAAACCTGGACGGTTCGTCCTTGGTTCTAGATGGCAGCAAATTTTCCTATTCATGGACGAGCACCGGTTCAGACTCTATCCTCTCCGTGACCCTAAATCAGATTCCTTATCGCCTGATGCTGCTCCCCTACGCCAAGGCCTTATTCGGTTACAGCATGGACGAGGCCTTTTACTTGAGCGCCCAGACGAGCATGGCGGCGGATTGGTTTACCCCGCCAAGCCCTTAGGGGCCCGGGAATACCTTCTCCTGACGTTCCCGGGTGCATATACCATATCAAAGGAGGTTCGAGGTATGCCCAAAACCCGAAACAACCGCGGCTCTCCTGGAGAGCGAGGGGCCATCACCCCCGTCCTAGCGGTCTGCCTGGCCATGGCCTTGGGATTCATGGCCATGACCATTGATTTGGGCCAGCTTTTTGTGGGGAAAAATGAGCTCCAGAACATCGCCGACGCCGCGGCCCTGGCCGGAGCTAAAAAGCTTATTCGAGAAGACCCCCCCAACTCCGGTGAGGCGAAGGTTTTCTGCAGCGAGGCCATCACCACGGCCCAAACGGTTGCTGCGGAGAACTGCTCCTTCGGGGACACCATGACCGTGACTGCGGCCGACGTCACCCTGGGACAGTGGGACCTCGCCACCGGAACTTTCACCCGTACCGGCTGCTCCACCAACCCCCTGGAGGTGACTGCCATCCAGGTCACGGTGCGCCGGGACGGGTCGGACAATCCCAGTCTCACCACTTTCTTCGGGGGTCTGCTGGGAACGCCCCAGATGAACTCCAGTGCTACGGCCATCGCCTACCTGGGGCTGGCAGGAACTGCCAGTGAGGGTTCCCTCGGACTCCCCTTTGCGGTATCCAGTAACCTATCCGGTGATTTTCCGGGACTCAGCAAGTACCCGGGGAAGCATACTCCTTATGCCCGCTCCATTCCTCTGCTGGATTGGTTCCTGCCCCGGCCGGCCATCGCCTCCGACCCCCAGACATTCACCTGGAAAGACCTGGGAGGCTCGAGCCTGGACACCTCCCGAGCCACCTTCATTATGCCCGACTACTCGGAGCGCACCAGTCTCAGCAAACTCCAGAAGTACATCAAAGGGCCGGACCTGGGAGGCTACGAGTACCCCCAGGTGGAAGTGGGCCAGAAGGTTTATCCCATCAGCGAATACCGCTGGTCCTCTAACGTGTACAATAACTTTAATTACCTGAGAAACAGATACAATGCCGAAAAAAACGAAACCACCGGCAAGTGGCGGGTCACGGCGGCGGTTTACTACACCGTGGACCCCATGGCCGCGGCGCCACCGCCCCCCAACTCATTGCTGGGGCTGGCCCAACGTCTGCTGCCGGGGCCGAGGCCGGCCTACGCCTGCGCCTCCTATACAGTGCCTTCGGTCTATGTGCAGGGGTTTGTCACTCTGGACGTGACGAAGGTGATCTGCGATAAAAACGATGACGGCACCTGGGACAGCGACTGCAAATATAAATCATATCCGAATGAATACAGTTGCTACAATAAGTGCTACATGGAGGTGGAAGTGCCGTTGGACCAGAACTTCGTATTCCCCGGATTTAAAACCGATCCCAAGGGGCAGAGTTATCATGATATGAACCCCGGTGCCAGCGACGTGGGGCTCTTTGCCTCGGTGCCCTATTTGGTAAAATAACTATTTCTGTTATCCCAGACGAGGGGAGAACGCCCGTCCAGGCATATAAGCCTCCTCTTTTAGGGGAGGCTTTTTTCCAGGATTGCGGATGCTGTCGCTGACAGTCCTGTAAAATTATGCCAATTCTTCCGGAGCCTCAACTTCTCCGGGGGTCACGCCCCAGATTGCAATCCCGGTGCGGTCCGCCAGGGCTACCATGTCCTCCCGGTCGAAAATGAGGGTCTTACCGGCCTCCACGGCCAGGACCCTGGCCGCCACTTCCTGCATGGCGGCGATGGTGCCCGCTCCCACCGAGGGTAAATCGAAACGCAGGTCCTGCCCGGGTTTGCACACCTTCACCACCACCGCGCCCTTGCCGGCCAGACGGCCTCCCCGGCGGATAGTGTCATCGGTGCCTTCAATGGCCTCCAGGGCCGTCACTACCTGGCGGCGCACCACCACACACTGGCCTAGGTCCAAGCGGCCCAAGGCCTGGGCGATGGTGAAACCGTAAGCTATATCCTGCAATTCTTGGGAGGAGGGCCGGCGGCGGCTGAGGCGGCCCGGCGGGGCCAACAGGTCTTCGAGGAAGAGGAGGGGAGAGACGATGATGATGCCTGCTTTTTCCAGTTCGGCGGCTACGGCTCTCAGCAGGCGGTCATCGTGGCCAGCGCCCACCCGCCCAATGAGGTTCAGGGCTTTGAAATCCGGCCGGAAGTCCCGAAACAAGCGCCCCCGGCTCACGCCTCCGGCCATGACTGCCCGGGTCACGCCGGCTTCCTGGAAGGCACGGATGAGTTTTCCCAGTTGGCCCACGGAAATCCAATGGCATTGCTGAGACAGGGATTCCAGGGCCGGATCGGTCTCCTGGCGGTGGGCCACGGTGACCACCTCAAGGCCCTGCCGTCGAGCCGCTCGGGCGAAGAGCAGGGGAAACTGCCCCTTACCCGCGATTAGGCCGATTTTCTCTGACATCTACGGGCACCAAGCCCCGTTCGGAGTTTTCCACGAACCAGAGGAGGTGCTGGATCTCAGGATTCTGGGGGACGTCCTCTCGGACCTGGGCCACGGCCTCCTTGAGGTTCAACCCTGAGGCGAAAAGAAGTTCAAAGGCCTGGCGGAGAGATTGCACAGTGTCATCGGCAAAGCCACTGCGCTTCAAGCCCACCAGATTGAGGCCCACCAGCTTCGCCCGGTTGCCCACCGCCATGGTGAAAGGGGGCACATCCCGGGTCACGGCGGAGGCCCCGCCGATGAAGGCATAGCGGCCGATGCGGGAAAACTGATGCACCACCACAAAGCCTCCTAAAATGGCCCTGTCTTCCACGACGATGTGTCCGGCCAAACTGGCGGCGTTACTCATAACCACACCGTCCCCGATGATGCAGTCGTGGGCCACGTGGGTATAGGCCATGAAGAGGTTGCCGTGGCCCACCCGGGTGAGGCCGCCCCCGCCGGCGGTGCCCCGGTGCATGGTGGCAAACTCCCGGACGGTGTTGTCGTCTCCGATGACCAGGTGGCTCAATTCCCCGGCGAACTTGAGGTCCTGGGGAATTTCCCCCAACGCGGCGAATTGAAAAATGCGGCAGCGGGCCCCGATGGTGGTATATTCTTTGATGATCACGTGGGAACCGATTTCAGTGTCGGGCCCCACCACCACCTGTCCCTGAATGATGCTGTAGGGCCCGATGGAGACGCCCTCGGCCAGTTCGGCGGCGGCATCCACAATGGCCGTGGGATGAATTTTTGCCATCCTAATCCTCTTGTTTGCCGACCATGGCCATGAGTTCCGCTTCGGCCACCAGGTTGTCGTCCACCGTGGCTTTTCCTTCCATTTTGAAGAACTTCTTGCCACCCCTGAGAACCTTGAGGTCCAGGATAAGCTGGTCCCCCGGCACCACCGGCCGACGAAAGCGCACCTTGTCCAGGGACATGAGAAAAAGATTCTGGTTGCCTAAATTTTCGGGAGTGGACAACAGGGCCAAAATACCGGCCACTTGGGCCATAGCCTCGACAATCAGAACCCCGGGCATGATGGGGTTGTTGGGGAAATGGCCGGCAAAAAAGGGTTCGTTAACGGTGACGTTTTTAAGACCCACGATATGCTGGCCCAGCTCCATGCTCAATATGCGGTCCACCAAGAGGAAGGGGTAACGGTGCGGCAGGACCCTTTTGATTTCGTCCAGGGTGGGCGGCTGGGTCATGTTTCTGCCTTCCTTTCCAACAAGGTGGTCAATTGCAACAATTGCTGTTCCATTTTCCTTACTCTACGATAAAGTTCAGGGAGGGTATGCCAGCCGGCCCAGATCCGACGAGTCTCCTTAATGGGCCAAGCCGGGGTTCCCAGGAGCACCTGCTCCGGCGGCACCGAGGCGGTCACCCCGGATTGGGCCCCTATCTGGGCCCGGTCCCCCACCTCGATATGCCCCACCAGCCCCGCTTGTCCCCCCAGGGCCACCCATTGGCCGATTTTCGCAGAACCGGCGACGCCTGCCTGGGCTGCCATTACGGTGTGGTCCCCCAGGGTGACATTGTGGGCCACCTGCACCAGATTGTCGATTTTGACGCCGCGTCCTATCCGGGTCTCCCCCAAGGCCCCCCGATCAATGGTGACATTGGCGCCGATTTCCACATCATCTTCGACCACCACACTCCCCAGTTGGGGAATCTTCATCTGGCCCTCTGGGGTGGGAATAAAGCCAAAGCCGTCGGCGCCGATGACCGCGCCGCTGTGAATGAGAACCCGGGCGCCCACCCGGCAGCGTTCCATAATGGTGACATTGGGGGCCAGATAAGTATCATCCCCGATGACGGTGTCAGGACCGACGTAGCATCCCGGCATGAGGGTAACCCGATCTCCCAAGCTGACGCCGTCCCCCAGGAAGACCAGGGGAGCGACGGCCACGTCCCGGCCCAAGTGTACGTCCCGGCCCAGGTAGGCCTGGTCGCTCACTCCGGCCCACCGGGGCCGGGCCGGGGCAAAAAGGGCGGCCACCCGGGCGTAAGCCAGATACGGCTGATCCACGACAATCAGGGGTTTGTCCAAGTCAGCCCACTTAGGGGAGACGATTACAGCCCCGGCTTGGGTAGCTTCTCCCAGACGAGCGAAGCGGGGGTGGGCGATGAAGGTGAGATCCTCCGGAGTAGCCCGTTCCACCGGGGCCAGGCCTCGGATCATCAGGTTGGCGGGCCCCCGCAGCTCACCTCCCACCAGGGCCGCCAGTTCGCCCAGGGTTTTTTCCATGACCACGGTTTACCGGAAGCGGCTCCGCACCTTCTCGGTGATGTCCAAAGACTTGTTTTTCAGGAAAATACCAGTCTTGGGGAACACGATATCCAGGTTGTCTTCGTTGGCTACCTGTTCCACTGCCCGGTTCAACTTATCCATCAAGGGCTTCATTTCCCGTTGATAGTATTCCTGAAAGGTACGGGAAGCTCTGTTTCTGGATTTTTGAATGTCTTCGTACTGTCTCTGGAATTCCGTTTCCTTCCGTTTCCTGGCCTCGTCCTTGATAATGCCTGCCTGGGCTTGCTTCTGGAAATCCGCCAGTTGCTGGCTCAATTCCCGTTCCCTCTGCTGCAGGGGACGACCCAGCTCCTCGGACTTTTTCTTGAGACTGGACTCAATACGTTTGTAGTCCGGGGACTTATTGATGATGTCCTCGATATCCACCACTCCGATGCGCAAATCTTTGGCCAGGGCGGGGGTAAGCAGCAAACAGGTAAGGCAAAATAAAGTTATAGCTACTTTCTTCATAACTATCCTCCTTGGGTATGGGAAAATCCCGGTCGGGATGTTTCTCTCAAAGGTTGCACTAGGCCACCGCTTCTGGTGGCAGGTCATCTCAGAAGGCGCCGCCGACGCTAAATTCCCAAGCGCTTTGGCGTTCATAATCCTTTTTGTCCAAGTTGTAGCCCCACTCAACGCGCAAGGGCCCCATGGGGGAAAACCATCTAAGGCCCCCGCCGGCGCTGGTGCGCACATTGGGAACCAGGGTGTTGGCGGCTCCGTAGACATTGCCGCAATCAAAAAATACCAGGCCAACGATGCCATATTTTTTCAGCAGGGGAAAGGGAAAGCGATATTCAGTATTAATTTGGAAGAAGCGGTTGCCGCCGACGCGATCCCGGGTGACGGGATCCCGGGGACTGATTTCCGCATATCTAAAGCCCCGGATGGAATCGATACCCCCCAGGTAAAACAATTCATACGAGGGCTGCTTCCCGTAATCCAAGGCCTGGATGTAGCCCCCCCTGCCATGGAGCACGCCTACCGTGCCCCACTTCAAAGGAATGTAATAGGCCATGTCAAGAATATAGCGAATGAATGCGACATCGCCCCCCACCCCCGCCCACTCAATGGAAAGGCTTTTATCCGACCCTCGGGTGGGTAGGAAAATGGAGTCCCGGGAATCCCGGCGGACACCAATGGTCAAGGCGCTGGTGACGTGGATGTCCCGGGCTTCGACGATGGCCGGGGTCAACAAGGCGGAATAGGAGAGATCGGTAAGGTTGACATTCTCAAACCGGTAGCTGCCGAATAAGTGGGTGTACTTCCAGCGCAGGGGATGAGTCAGACGGATAGAACCGCCGAAGCTGGTGCGGGTGTATTCATCGAAGGCCCGCGACCAGTTGTAGGCATCGATACCGAGGCCCAAGGGCCGGTCGAAGAGGTAGGGTTCCAAAAAGTTGATGCGGTAGCGGCTGGCGATGGAGCCGATGATGGCCTGCACTCGCAGTCTTTGCCCTCGGCCAAACAAGTTGTTTTGGCTGACCTCCACCATGCCCACTAGCTGGTCCTGGGTGCTGTAGCCCACGCCCACCCCGAAAGTACCGGTGGGCCGCTCTTTAATGGTAACTTTCAGGTTCAGGCGGTCCGGAGCACTGCCGGGACTGGTGCTGAAGTTCACGTCTTCAAAATATTCCAGACGCCTGAGGTTGCGCATGCTCTCTTTCAGCTTAGTGGCGTTGAAGAGATCCTGCTCGTAAACCCGCAATTCCCGGCGGACCACCTTATCCCTGGTCTTGATGTTGCCGGCGATCTCAATACGTTCAAAATAAACCTTTTTCCCCTTACTAATGTCGAAGTTGATATCTACCGTCAGCTTCTCACTGTTTTCTTTGAGCAGGGGGGTAACGTCGGCGTTGGCGTATCCCTGGTCAGCGTAATAGTCGGTGAGGTTGGAGATGTCTTTTTGGATGACCTCCCGGCTATAGATTTCCTCTTTGGTAATTCCCAACTTTTTTCTCAGAGTTTCCTTGTCGCCGAGCAGATCCCCCTGCAGGTCGACATGGCCCACCTTGTACTGGGGGCCCTCGGTGACGGGAATGGTAATATACACTCTGCCTTCCCGGATGTCGATCCGGGGTTCGCCTACCTTAGCCTTAATATAGCCGTGGTTGAAATAGAAGGCACCGATTTTTTCGGTATCCCGCTCCAGGGTTTCCCGTACAAGCTTCCCCGAGCCGGTAAGCCGGGAAATCAGAGGCAACCCTTTTTCTTTGGTCTCCATCAACTTCTTCAGCTGACCAGGCTTGAACGCGTTGACGCCTTCGAAGCTGATCTCCTTGATTGTAACCGGCCCACCTTCATTCACGTTGAAGACTAAATTGACTTCATTGGGGGTGATGGGCTGGAGCTCATAGGTAATGCTGGCCTCGTAATACCCCTTCTCCCGGTAAACTCGCAGAGCCTTTTCGATGGCCTCCTTGATGACTGTTTCCGAGGCCACCGACAGGCTTTTGATTTCCATGGCGCTAAGCAGCGCTTTATCCTTGACTTTACGGTTCCCTCGGAGGCTGATGTTACGGATGGCGGGTTTTTCAGCCACGATCACCGTCAGGACCCGGCCTTCCGGGGTGTCGCTCACGTCAAACTTCACGTCGGTGAAATAGCCCATCTTGTAGATGGCTTTCAGGTCTTCCCGAAGACGCACCGGTGAGATGATTTCGCCCTCCCGGGTCTGCATCTGCCCCAGGATGGCATCCGCTTCAATGCGGCGATTGCCCTTGACTTTCACGAGGTGGAGCCGCTCTTTGCCCAAAATCCGCAGAGCCGCTTCCCCGGCCAACTGGCGGCTCAGGCCGGAGAGGGAAGCTTCCCCAGTTCCCTGGAGTTTTAGAAGGATGGGGGCCTGACGGCCGGTGAGGTCAATAACGAGGGCTTCTACAGCCACCGCTTGCCTGATAATGATCACCTGTCCTAAGATTACCGTATCCGCTCCCAGTTTGCGGCCGATGTCCTTGGCCAGGGCTTCAGTCAACGGCTCTTTCAGGACCTTAAGCTCTTTGTCCATTTCTTCTCTGGGGACCGGGGTAAAGCCCTCCGCCTTTAGGCGGTCCTCGAATTCCTGGCGCACTTTTTCCCCAAGAAATTCTTTCGGGGTTTTACTCAACACGGTAAAAGGAAAGACGGCCACCTTTTTAAAAATCAGCTCGGGTTCCTGGGCCTGAGCCGTCTTGCTCGCCAGCCCCAGGATTAAAACCATTATCAAGAGTAGACGCCACCGCACTCAGTTTCCCCCCAAAGTCATGGCCTTGCCATCTACCAGGGTGATTTGCCGGTTGAGGGCCCTGGCCAGCTCCAGATTGTGGGTTACGATCACCGAGGTGAGTCCTTGTTCACGATTCAGGTCCATAAGCAGTTCATGCACCTGGGCCCCGCTTTTGGGGTCTAGGTTGCCGGTGGGTTCATCTGCCAGGAGGACCTCTGGCTTGAGTACCAGGGCCCGGGCCACTGCCACCCGTTGTTGTTCGCCTCCGGAGAGGGTGGAGACCCGATGCCGCAACCGGTCCCGCAAGCCCACCCGCACCAGGATGGCTTCGGCCTGTTCACTGGCCTGGGATTTGGACACCCGCGCGATGAGGGCCGGCATCATGACATTTTCTAAGGCATCGAATTCGGGCAGGAGGTAATGGAATTGAAAGACGAAGCCCGCCTTGCGGTTGCGGAAGGCCGCCAAACGACGGTCGTCGAGGGCGAAGACCTCCTCCCCCTCCCACAGGACCTGTCCCTCAGTGGGACGTTCCAGGGTTCCCAGGATATGGAGCAGGGTGGACTTCCCCACCCCGGAAGCCCCCACTACCGCCAGGGTTTCGCCAGCATAAATTTCAAGGTCCAGACCTTTGAGCACCTCCACCCGGTTGCCGTTGGTGATGAAGGTTTTTACCAATCCCTGGACCGTAATTTTCAGCCTTGAAGATGCGGCTGCTGTTGCACCTGCCATAGGCTCCAAACCAGGATTGTCCACCTTAGCACTTTATTAGCCAAGCGTCAATTACGCCTGTGTGAATGCTACTCATATCTGATGGCTTCCACCGGGTCCAGGCGAGAGGCCTGCCAGGAGGGGTACAGCGTGGCCAGAAAGCTGATAAGCATGGCCGCTCCAACAATCAGAGCCACGTCCAGAGATTCTATCTTTACCGGCAACGTGGAAATAAGGTACACATCCCGGGGCAGATGGATAAATTCGTAACGCTGCAAAAGGAAGCAGAGGATCAACCCCAGAACCAGCCCCAACGAGGTACCGAAAAACCCGATGAGAAGCCCGTCCATCACGAAAATCCGCATGATACTCTGGCGGGTCGCGCCCATGGACTTCAAAATGGCTATCTCCTTGGTCTTTTTCATCACCATCATAAAGAGGGTGGACGCGATGCCAAAAGCCGCCACCAGAATGATCAGGGTGAGGATGATGAACATGGCGATTTTTTCCAGCTTCAGGGCCGAAAAGAGACTGTAGTTCATGTCAATCCAGTTCCGGGCGAAAAAATCTGGCCCTAATGCGTCGACGATGGCCCGGCTCATTTTGTGGGCCTGGTAAATGTCGTTAATGCTTACTTCCAGACCCGTCACCCGATCCCCAAACCCCAAAAGGTTCTGGATGGCGGGGAGGCTGATATAGACCAGGGAGTTGTCAAATTCGTACATGCCGGAATGGAAAATCGCGGCCACCCGAAACAATCGCAACCGGGGCAGCTGACCCATGGGGGTGAGGGTGCCCCGGGGGATGAACATGTTGAAGAAATCCCCCACTTCCAGGTGGAGGCGGCGGGCCAGTTCGTTGCCAATGGCCACCGGTGGGGGCTCCCCGGACTCAAACCCGGCCAGGTCCCTAAAATTCCCCGCCCGGGCTTTCAGATTTTCAGGACCGCCGGCCTGAAGCACGCTGGCACCCAGGCCTCTGAGCATCCCCCCGGAGATGGTCCCGGGGGTGGAAAACATCACCGGGGTGTACAGGTAGGGCTCGACCGTCTTGACCCCGGGCACGCTCTTGATCTTGGCCGCCAGCTGATCGAATTGACCGATGCGCCCCTCTTTGGCCAGGACAATGATTTGGGGATTAACGCTCAGGATCTTTGATTTCAGGTCTTCGTCAAAGCCGGTCATCACGCCGATGACCACGATGAGGGCCATGACCCCCACCGCCACCCCCGCGACAGAAAACAAGGAAGAAAGGGAAATAAAGCCCTTTTGCCGCCGGACACCGCGCAGCAGACGCAGGGCCACGAAAGTCTCAAACATAGCCATGCTTACTTCTCCGGCCTGAGCAAAGGAAAAAAGATGACATCCCGGATGGAGGGGGAGTCGGTGAGGAGCATCACCAACCGGTCGATGCCGATGCCCTCACCCGCGGCGGGGGGCATGCCGTGCTCCAGGGCCAACAAAAAGTCCTCGTCTATGGCGTGAGGCATCTCTTCATCCCCCGCGGCATGGGCCGCCAGTTGCTGCTCGAAGCGTTGCCGCTGGTCGTCCGGGTCGTTGAGCTCGCTGAAGGCGTTGGCCATTTCCCGCCCCGCGATGAACAGTTCGAAACGGTCCACCACTTCGGGATTGTCTTCGTTTTTCCGGGACAGGGGCGAGGTTTCGGTAGGATACCCCAGGACAAAGGTGGGCTGGATCAACCTAGCCTCAACGTGCAGGTCGAAAAGCTTGGTGAGGGCCCGGCCATAGCCCTCTCCGAGGCGCAGCTGCACCCCTTCCCGGCGGGCGTGCTGCACCAGGGCCTCACGGTCGTCCACCACCTCCGGGGGGATACCCCCGATCTCCGTCAGGGCAACTCTGAGGTCCAGGCGCCGCCACGGCTGGGTAAAGTCGATTTCCTGGTCTTGGTAGGAGAACCTCAGGGTTCCCAGTATCTCCTGGGCCAAAAAACAAAAAAGCTCTTCCGTGAGGACCATCAGGTCCTCATAGGTGACGTAGGCCTGATAAAACTCCAGCATGGTGAATTCCGGGTTGTGAAGACTGGAAAGGCCCTCGTTTCTAAAATTGCGGTTAATTTCATAAACCCGGTCGAAGCCCCCCACCAGCAAACGTTTCAGGTAAAGTTCCGGAGCGACCCGGAGATACAACTGCATATCTAGCGCCTGGTGATGGGTGATAAACGGCTTGGCCGTGGCGCCGCCGGGGATGGGCTGCATCATGGGAGTTTCCACCTCTAGAAACCCCCGGGAGTCTAGAAATCGGCGGAGAAGCCGGATGATGGTCGAGCGGGTGCGGAAGACCTGCCAGACCGGGGGATTCATCAGCAGGTCCAGGTAACGCTGGCGGTATCGGGCCTCCACGTCGGTGAGGCCGTGGTACTTTTCGGGCAGCGGACGCAGGGACTTGGTGAGAATTGTAAAGTGGCTGACCGCCAGGGTCAGTTCCTCAGTCTTGGTGCGAAACAGGGTGCCCTCGAACCCCACGATGTCACCGATGTCCAGTTTTTTGAACCAACTGAAGCTCTCGTCCCCCACCACCTGCCGCTGGACGTAAGCCTGGAGGCGGCCGGTGCCGTCCTGGAAGTGGCAAAACACGGCCTTGCCAAACTTGCGGACCAGCATAACGCGGCCGGCCAAGCGGAAGGTGGCATTAAGCTTGTCAAGTTCCGGCCCGGTCATGGCCCCATACTCTCCTATGACCTGGGCGATGGCATGGGTGGGTTCAAAGCGGTTGTTGAAAGGATCAAGGCCCGCCCGGCGGAATTCTTCTATTTTCTCCCGGCGCTGGGCCAGGATGTGGTTGGCCAGTGACATAATAGCGCTTTTTTGAGACTTACTTCACAATGTCTTAAATTGATAGTATGTAAAATTATCTTCCCAGTTAGTCAAGCGCAAACTAGGGAATGTTAAGCCGGAAGGGCCAGCTGGCCTGCAACTGCACAGACCTTAAAAAGTTCCCCCCAGGCAGGGAAAGCCCGTTAGAGTTCGGGAAATTTGGCGTACGGGAGGCATTTTCGGACGCAGATAATGAGTTTTTCTGAAGGTCAGTCAATTAACGGCGGGGAATGTAGACTTCTCGTGCCTTCAAGCCATCCGACGGCCCCACCAGACCCTCCCGCTCCATGGTCTCAATGATGCGGGCAGCCCGGTTGTAACCGATGCGCAGACGGCGCTGCAGCATGGAAATGGAGGCGTTCCGGGTCTCGGCCACCAGGGCCAGAGCCTCATCCCACTTTTCATCCCGCTCCCCCAGTTCCCCCTCTTCCTGCTCCTGGGTCTGCATGTCCAAAATGCCTGGCTCAAACTCCGGCGTAGCCTGGGCCTTCAAGAATTCCACCGCTCGAAAGACTTCCTCCTCCGAGACATAGGCCCCATGAATGCGGGTGAGCTGGGAAGTGCCGGGGGGGATGAAGAGCAGGTCCCCTTTGCCCAGAAGGCGTTCGGCCCCCACGATGTCCAGGATCACCCGGGAGTCGGCCTTGGAAGACACCTGGTAGGAGATGCGGGTGGGGAAATTGGCCTTGATGAGTCCGGTAATGACGTCCACCGAGGGCCGCTGGGTGGCTACCAGCAGGTGGATGCCGGAAGCCCGGGCCTTTTGGGCCAGGCGGATCAGGTATTCTTCGGTGTCCCGGGAGGAAACCAGCATCAGGTCCGCCAACTCGTCGATGACTACCACGATATAAGGGAGGGACCGAGGCGGCGGGGACTCGCCCTCCTCTTCCGGGTCGATCTTCAAGGTTTTGGCCTTCTGGTTGTAGCTCTCGATGTTGCGCACCCCCAGGTCCCAGAGGAGAGCATAGCGTTTCTCCATTTCGGCCACGGCCCAATGCAGAGCGGTGGTGGCTTCTTTGGGATTCATCACCACCGGGTGCAGCAGGTGGGGGACGCCTTCATAGGTGGACAACTCGATGCGTTTGGGGTCGATGAGAAGGAACCGCACCTCTTCCGGGGTGGCCTTATAAAGGATGGAGAGGATCATGGCGTTGAGGCCCACGCTTTTGCCGCTCCCCGTGGCTCCGGCGATGAGGAGATGGGGCATCCGGCCCAGGTCGGTGACCACCGGTGCGCCCATGATATCCTTACCCAGGGCGATGGTCAAACGGGAAGCGGATTTCTGATAGGTCGCGTCCGCCAGGATTTCCCGCAGGGCCACCACCTGGCGCTTCGGGTTGGGGATCTCGATGCCGATGACCGCCTTCCCCGGCACCGGCGCCACGATGCGGATGGACAGGGCTTTGAGGGCCAGGGCCAAATCGTCGGTCAGTCCCGTCACCTTGCTGATCTTCACGCCGGGCGCGGGCTCCAGCTCAAACCGGCTGACCACCGGTCCGGGAATGATGCCCGTGACTTTCCCCTCCACCCCGAAGTGTCTCAAGGTGTTTTCCAGTTTTTCGGCCTGGGTCATCATCTGACTTTCCTGCATCTGATGATCCCAGGGTTTGGGCGGATCGAGGAGGTCCAGGGGCGGCAAGGTGAATTTCCCCTGACTGGCAGTGGCAGGGGTCCGTCGCCGTTTCGGGGTCGCGGCGCTGGCCGGTTCCGGTGGCGGTGGCGCCGGGATAGTCTCCTCTTCTGGAAGGTCAGTGCTGGCAATGAGGGGCTGGCTGACTTGATAGTCCTTTGGAACTGGCACTTCCTGGGGTTCAAGGGCTCGCCGCCGTCCGAGGGCTTCCCAGACCCGATGACCTAATTGGTTTAAAAAGGACATTAACCCCACCAGGGACAGACGGGTAGCCCCCATGAGGCTCGCTAACAGCAGGAGGGTCAGGAGCAGGGCGGCGCCGGGGCCGTTTAGGAGCCCCGTGAGCCCGGCGGCCAGGGCATCTCCCAGGTGACCGCCGCTTTGCACTTGGCTAATCTCCCAGTAGACATAAGGGTGCGCCAGGCTGAAGAGACCGGCGCTGGCTGCCAGGAAAACCAGGGCCGAGACCACCTGTACCCAAGTGAGGTTCTCCAGTCCCCGGCGGTGTGATTGCCAGGCCAGGCCCACCAGATAAAGGGGAAGCCAGAAGGAGGCCAGCCCCAAAAGCGTCATGCCGAAATAGGCCAGGACGGCTCCGGCTTTGCCACCCCAGTTCTTCACCATGGTCACCGACCAAACCTCCAGGAGGCCCCTGGGGTCGATAAAGGAGTAGCTCCACAAGGTCAGTAACAGAAAGACCGCCAGGCCCAGCAGCAACAGGGCCACTACCTCCCGCCCCAGCCGCTGGGTCCAGGTAACCGGGGGCGGTACTTCTTCCGGCTTTTTTCCCTCTGGTGGGTGCAATGGATACTTGAAACCTGTTTTTTTATTCCAAGGGGAGCAGGCTGGAAGCCTGTGCTCCCGCTTAATATCAGGGCCGGTGAGTGGGTTTCAGAGAGGGGACAGGGGTTCACAACCCCTGGCCCCTTCCCCAAAATTCAATCCGACTCCACCGCGCCGATGAGGGGGCGGTCGCCAGTTCCGCCCGTGGCCGCCAGTCGCCGGGTGGAGGTGACTCCCGTGAGGCTGGGGAGGATGTAAGCCAAGGCCTCCTCGGACACGGTGAGCTGCCGGTATTCCTGAAAACCCGCCTCAGCCACCGCCTCCTTCCAATGGGTATCCCGCAGATCATCCCGGGACTCGTATCCCAGTTCGTAAAAGACCCGTTCGATCTGGGCCGTGGCCAGGAGCTTGACGCACACATAACAAGGCTCCAGAGTCACGTACAGAGTCGCCCCCTTGATAGGTACCCCATGCCGGGCCGCCTGGGCGATGGCGTTGGCCTCGGCGTGAGAGGCCCGGCAAAAATTATACTTGTCCACGTCGGCGATCTTAAGAGCCCGGCGGTGGCAGTAGGGGCTGCCGTCCGGCATGAACTGCCCCATACAGTGGGGCGCGCCGGGCATACTACCATTATAGCCCGTGGCCAGGATCTGCTTGTCCTTCACCAACACCGCACCCGTGGGCCGGCTGTTGCAGGTGCTCCTGGTGCTCACCAGCTTGGCGATGAGCATGAAGTATTCATTCCATGAGGGTCGCATAGGTTTAAAATTATCTTTCCTAAGTGGGCTTCCCTGAATTTTTCTATTTTTGCATCTAAATAAGTGGCCTTACAGAAAAGCACAGGTGATGACATCTGTGCCACCGGGCTTTGTTGCGTGCGGCAACCTTTTTTGTTGTGGTGGCATAATTGTTCATAAAGGCCAAGCGGTTCCGTTCATCACATGCTAACAAACTTAGGTGCGCAAATCAACGACCAGGGGAGAAGTCTCCTGGTCCCGTAGGATAGAGCCCGGTTCCACCAGCTTTACTCTGGGAGTGACGCCGATGCTCTGGGCCAGCTTGTGGGACAGTTTGTAAACCAGCTCCCGCTGCTGGGTCATCTTGTCGAAGAACAGGGCTTCCCGCACCTCAATCCTGACCTCCAGGTAGTCCAGGGGTCCCTCCCGGCCGATAACCAATTGGTAAACAGACTCCTCTCCGGCAAAGCCGGCTAAAATCTGCCCCACCCGCTCCGGGAAGATGTTGATGCCCTTCACCACCACCACGTTGTCGGCCCGGCCCTGAATGCGGCTCAGACGGGCCAGGGTGCGCCCGCAGTCACAGGGAGCATAATTCAGGCTGGTCAGGTCGCCGGTGCGGAAGCGCACCAGAGGGGTGGCCTCTCGGCTGATGGTGGTGAGGACCAGTTCCCCCACCTCCCCGGCGGGGAGTACCTCGCCGGTGGCGGGGTCGATGATCTCCGCCAAAAAATGGTCCTCGTTCAGGTGCATGCCCACCCGTAACTCGCACTCCCCGGCCACCCCCGGCCCCATGGCTTCGGAGAGGGCGTAGTTGTCCAAGGCGGTGAGGAACAGGCGGGATTCAATGTCGGCCCGCTGTTCCTCGGTCCAAGGCTCCCCCGCAAAGAGACCCACCTTCAAAAAGAAATTTTTGGCGTCCATCCCCATCCTGTCCACCTGGTCGGCAATAACCAGGGCATAACCGGGGGTGCTGATCAGGACCGTGGTGCGGTAATCCCGCATGATCTGCACCTGGCGGGAGGTGCCGCCGGGGCCGATGGGGATGACCGAGGCCCCCAGCAACTCCACGCCATAATGCAACCCGAAGGCGCTGGTGAGCAAGCCGTAACTCAGGGTCACCTGGACCACGTCGTCCCGATCCACCCCCGCGGCAGTGAGGACCCGGGCCGCGAGCCTGGCCCAATGCTTCAGGTCCCGGGCCGTGTAGCCCATGACCACCGGGGCTCCGGGGCTGCCGGTGGAGGAGTGGATGCGCACCACCTCCCGCAAAGGCACCGCGAACATTTCGTAGGGATAGGCCTGAGCCAGGTCGTGGCGGGTGGTGAAAGGCAGGCGGCTGATTTCCTCCAAGGACAGGCAATCCTCGGGCAGAAAACCGATGGCGTCGAACTTTTTCTTGTAAAACTTGACGTTCTTGTAAACCCGGTGGAGGGTGGCCTGAAGACGCTCCAACTGCAACTGGGCCAACTCAGCCCGGTCCATCTGCTCCGCTTCCCGGTCATAAATCGCCATGGTTTCCTCCATGGGTTGCGGTTTTTTGTGGGGGGAGGGCCGGGGACGCAACTCCCTGCCCTCTCCCACGTTAATCATCCTCCTCCTTCCCCAGGTACGCCTCGATGACTCGGGGGTCGCGCCGGATATCCTGGGGTAGGCCTTCTGCAATGACCCGGCCCTGGTCCAGGACCACGATACGGTGGCACAAGCCCATGACCAGGGTCATATCGTGTTCGATGATCAGCAAGGTGATGCCCAGGTCCCTGAGTCTCATCAGAAGGTCCATCAGATCTTCGGTTTCCCGGGGGTTGAGGCCGGCCGCGGGTTCGTCCAGGAGCAGGAGCTTGGGTTCCTGGGCCAGGGCCCGGGCGATTTCCAGACGGCGCTGTTCCCCATAGGCCAACGCCTCCGCCGGAAAATCCATCTTGTCCGCCAGGCCCACCAGGTCCAACAATTCTTCAGCCCGCTGCCGGTTCCGGGACTCAGCCCGCCGTACCCTGGGAAGGGGCAGCAGGGCGGTCAGCATCCCCACCCGCTGGTTCAGGTGCCTGCCGGTCAGCACATTTTCCAGGACCGTCATGCCGCCGAAAAGCTGGATATTTTGAAAGGTGCGGGCCAATCCCAAAGAGGCCCGGTGGTAAGGGGGCAGACCCGCCAGGTTTTTGCCGTCCAGGGAAACCGTACCGGAGGTGGGGGGGAATAGACCGTTGATAACGTTGAAGCAGGTGGTCTTACCGGCGCCGTTGGGGCCGATGAGGGCCAGGATTTCATCCAGGCGGACGCTGAAATTTACCTGGTCCAGGGCCTGGACGCCGCCGAAGTTTTTGCTGAGGGAGTCCACCGCCAACAGATTCATTCCCACACTTCCCGATAACCCTTGCCCAGGTAAGCCCGCTGCACCTCGGGGGCCTCCTGGAGTTCGGCCGCGGTGCCATCCAGAATGATGCGGCCGGTTTCGATGACATAGCCCCGGTCCGCCAACTTGAGCGCGGCCCGGGCGTTCTGTTCCACCAGAAGCAGGGTGGTGCCCCGTTCCTTCAATTCCCGGAGAATATCATAAACCAGTTGGACATTGCGGGGAGACAGGCCCATGGAGGGCTCATCCAGCATGAGGAGCTGGGGCCGGGACATCAGGGCCCGGCAGATGGCCAGGATCTGCTGCTCACCGCCGCTCAGGGTGCCGGCGGGCTGATGGGCCCGCTCTTTCAAGAGGGGAAAGCGCTCCTGCAGATCATCCAAATCCCGGCGCATCTCACGGGCATCCTGGCGGTGAAAGCCCCCCAGTTCCAGGTTGGTCCTCACGGACAGGGAAGCAAACACCCGCCGCCCCTCCGGGACCAGAGCCAGTCCCTGGGCCACCACCTGCTCGGCGGGTACTCTGGTCAGGTCCCGGCCGTCAAACTCCACCTGGCCCCGCCAGACGGATAAAAGCCCGGAGATGGCCCAGAGGGTGGTAGTCTTGCCGGCGCCATTACCGCCGATGAGGGTGACCACTTCTCCCTGGCGCACGTGTAGGGAGATGCCCTTGAGCACCATCAGCCGCCCATACCCGGCTTGCACGCTTTTTAAAGTAAGCATTTTGGATTTGGTTTTGAGGGGAGGGGGCAGGGGCCCACGGTCCCTGGCCCCCTCCCCCATAACTTCATTCCTTTTTTATCATGAACTTCAAACTCAGCTTGCCTTTGCCCAAAAGCCCCTGGGGCCGCAGGACCAGCAGGCCCACCAGGAGTCCGCCGTAGATCAGGTCCTGGTAGGACTGAAACTGGCGCAGGGTTTCCGGCAGAAACGTCAGGATGATGGCCCCCACCACCGACCCCAGGATGGAGCCCATGCCCCCCAGCACCACCATACAGAGAATCAAAATGGAGCTGTGCAGACCGAAAGATTCGTAATTGATGTGTTTGATATAGTGGGCGAAGAGGGACCCGGCCAACCCGGCCAGGGCCGCGGCCAGGGCGAAAATGGCCACCTTGTAGGCCGGAGAATTGATGCCCATGACCTGGGCCGTGGTCTCATGATCCCGGATGGCCCGCAGGGCCCGCCCGTGATAGGAGTTAACCAGGAGATAGGTAAACAACAGCGTGAAGGCCACCCCCAGGCAGACCAGCAGAAAATACGGGATTGGCTGGCGGAAACTGAACCCCAGGATCACGGGGGAGGGGATGCCCACGATGCCGTCGGGGCCACCGGTGATCTCCAGGTTGCGCATAACCAGATCGATGATGACGCCGAAGCCCAGAGTGACGATGGCCAAATAATCTTCTTTGAGGCGCAAGGTGGGAAGGCCCAGGGCCAACCCACAGAGGCCGGTGAACAACATGGCCGCCAGCACCGCCAGCAGATACGGGAAATGCCAGTTCAGGGCGGAAAGGGTGGAAATATAGGCCCCAATGCCGTAAAACGCGGCGTGGCCCAAAGAAACCTGGCCGGCATAACCTACGATGAGATTCAGGCTCAAGGCCAGGATAACGAAAATGCCGGCTAAAATGGCCAGATGCAGGATATAAGCGGCCATATCAGTGTCCCTTGCCCCGCAAAATACCCTGGGGCCGAATCAGCAGCACCAGGATAAGGATAATAAAGGCGATGGCGTCTTTATATCCTGAGGAGATGTAGGCCGCGCCCATGCTTTCCGCCACCCCCAGGAGAAGCCCGCCGAGGATGGCCCCGGGGATATTGCCCACACCCCCCAGGACGGCGGCGCTGAAGGCTTTAAGGCCGGGGAGAAAACCCATACGAGGATACGTGGCGTTATAGTAGATGGCCATCATGATGCCGGCGGCGCCGCTTAAGACTGAGCCGATAATAAAGGTGAGGGCCACCATGCGGTCGACGTTGATGCCCATGAGGCGGGCCGTATCCCGGTCCAGGGCGCAGGCCACGATGGCCTTGCCATAGCGGGTGCAGCGCATGAACAGCACCAGAAGTCCCATAAACCCCAGAGCGGCAACGAGAATGGCGGCCTCCAGGGTGTTCAGCGGCAGGCCGCCCAAATTCATTGGGGTGAAGTCGAAGGCCAGCGGGAAAGGGCGGTTATTGGGACCGAAAAGCAGGAGGCCCAGACTTTGCAGGAAAATGGAGGCCCCGATGGCGCTGATCAGGGGCACCAGGGGATGCGCTCCCCGGAGGGGTCGGAAGGCTACCCGCTCCAGGATCAGCCCCAAGACGGCGGCGGCCAGCATACCGGCGATGGCAGCCACCAAAAAAGGCACCTGGCCAGTGGCCAAAAGCAATACCGCCACATAGGCCCCGCACATGTAGATCTCCCCCTGGGCGAAGTTGATGAGGCCCAGGATGCCATAGATCATAGTGTAGCCCAGGGCAATGAGGGCGTAAGCGCTGCCGGTGGTCAGGCCGTTGATGAGCTGTTGCAGGAACATCTTGTGGCTGTGTAAACGTCTCTTAAGTCCGAGAAAACATATCATCTTCCCTCAGTTGAAACAAGGAGGTTAATCCGACTTGAGCCCCAAGGTTACCATCAAAAGGCCAGCTAAACCCGGCGCCCCCCAATTTCCTTGACAACCCAGACAGGCTATGTTAGTTTGCGATTGAAATTAGGTAGTTAGTCGCAAATTCCCCGCCGCCGCGCCAGTCAGGAAGATGGGCCGGCCCGGCCGGAGTCCGGGACCTCTGAACATAACATAAGGCTGCCCTTCTCGCATGAGTCCCCCTGAACAGACCAAACCATCGCCTCCCTCGAGCGGAGACGACATCATTGAGCTTACCGAGGTAGTGGAACAGGCTGCCGAGGAGGTGCCAGCGGATGCCAACACCGAAGTGGTGCAGGATTTTCGCGGTGGCGACGACCTGGAATCCCTGAAATCCCAGGTCAAACCTCCGGAGGCCGACCCCGAGACCTCCCCGACGGTCCCTCAAGAGGAGTCCCTGGATGACTTCCTAGCGTCTTTTCCCGACCTCCCCGATGATCCGGATGTCTCCCTCGAGACGCCTACCCAGCAAAGCCAGGCAACCCAGGACCCATGCCAGGAGCTGACTGAACGCCTGAGTGACGAGGAACTCAAGGAACTGGTGCGGCAGGTGGTCCAGGAGAAGGTGGAACGTCTGGTCGAGGAGATGTTCCCCAAGATGGCTACCGAGGCCATCGAATGGGAACTGACCCTCTGGAAGAAGCGCCTCACCGACTAAAAATCCCCTCAGTAAAAAGGAAGGTCAAACCGCAAGATTTGGATTATGGAAGACTTTTTCTTCGATTTTGCTACAATGGGAATTCGCCTAACTGGCACCTGGTTGGGTTTTTGTTTGGCGTAACAACATACCGGGCGGCAATGACCCTTAATTCTGCCCCCGTTAACATCATAAGGTAACCCATGGCCGAAGTTCTCGACAAAGTTTACGATCCCCAACGTATTGAAAACAAATGGTATGAATATTGGGAAGCTCAGGGCCTTTTCACCGCTCAGGCCGATGGCCAAAAGCCTCCCTTTGCCATCGTCATTCCTCCTCCCAATATCACCGGCTTCCTGCACATGGGCCACGCCCTAAACAACACGTTGCAGGACATCCTCATCCGCTGTAAGCGCATGCAGGGTTTTGACGCCCTGTGGATGCCGGGCACCGACCACGCAGGCATCGCCACCCAGAACGTGGTGGAACGTATGCTGGCCCAGGAAGGCCAGGACCGACATAAGGTGGGCCGGGAGGCCTTCATTTCCCGGGTGTGGCAGTGGAAGCAGGAATCTGGCGGCACCATCATCAAGCAGCTTAAACGCCTCGGCTGCTCCTGCGATTGGAGCCGGGAGCGTTTTACCATGGACGAGGGCCTCTCCCGGGCGGTACGGGAGGTCTTTGTCTGCCTTTACGAAGAGGGGCTCATTTATAAGGGGGATTATATTATTAACTGGTGTCCCCGCTGTCAGACGGCCCTGGCCGATCTGGAAGTGGAACACGAACCCACCGACGGTTATTTATATTACATCAAGTATCCCCTGGTGGACCAGGAAGGGTCCATTACCGTGGCCACCACCCGGCCGGAAACGCTGCTGGGCGACACCGCGGTGGCGGTAAATCCGGAGGACCTCCGCTACCTGGCTTACCATGGGGCCACCTTGCGCCTGCCGGTTCTTGAACGAAAAATCCCCCTCATCATGGATCCCCATGTCAATCCGGAATTCGGCACCGGTGCCCTCAAGGTCACGCCGGCCCACGATTTCCACGACTTCGACATCGCCCAACGTCAAAACCTGCCGGCCGTGAAGGCCTTGGACGAAGAAGGCCTCATGACCGAGGCCGCGGGCAAGTATCAGGGGCTGGATCGCTTTGTCTGTCGGGAAAAAATCCTCAAAGATTTAAAGCACGACGAACTCTTGGAAAAAACCGAGCCTTACAGCCATGCGGTGGGTCACTGTTACCGCTGCCGCACGGTGGTGGAGCCCATGATTTCCAAGCAGTGGTTCGTGTCGGTGCAGACGCTGGCCGAGCCCGCCATAGCCGCGGTGCAGGAAGGCCGCATTAAACTCATCCCGGAGACCTGGGAAAAAAGCTTTTTCGATTGGATGACTAATATCCGGGACTGGTGCATCTCCCGGCAAATCTGGTGGGGGCACCGCATCCCCGCCTGGACTTGCCAGGAGTGCGGCCGGGTCATTGTCACCCGGGAGGACCCCACAAGTTGCCCTACCTGCGGGGTGGCCGACCTCAAGCAGGAGACCGACGTCCTGGACACCTGGTTCTCCTCGGCCCTGTGGCCCTTTTCCACTTTGGGCTGGCCGGAAGATACCCCGGAACTCCGCCTTTTTTACCCCACCAGTGTCTTGGTCACCGCGTTTGACATCCTGTTTTTCTGGGTGGCCCGCATGATGATGATGGGGTTGCATATGATGAAGGAGGTGCCCTTTCGGGAGGTTTACATCCACGCCCTGGTGCGGGACCCGGAGGGCCAGAAGATGAGCAAGTCCAAGGGCAACATCATCGACCCGCTGGAGCTCATGAACCGGTACGGCACCGACGCCTTCCGTTTCTCCCTATCCGCGTTCGCAGCCATGGGCCGGGATATCCGCCTTTCCGAAGATCGCATCCTGGGTTACCGCAATTTCGTCAACAAGGTGTGGAACGCCAGCCGCTTTACCCTGATGAACCTGGGAGATTACGACCCGGCCCGGGAAGACGACACTCCCCTTAGCGTGGTGGAAAGCTGGATTTTAAGCCGCCTCCAACAGGTCAAGACCGAGGCCGTCCGCCACCTGGAGACCTATGCCTTCGACCAGGCAGCCCACGTGCTCTACCAGTTTACTTGGCATGAATTCTGCGACTGGTATCTGGAGTTCATCAAGCCCCAGCTCGGCAATGGCGCCACGCCCTCGGAGCGCCACCATACCCAAAGGGTGCTGGTGGAGGTTTTAAGCGCCATTTTGAGGCTCCTCCACCCCTTCATGCCCTTTATCACCGAGGAAATCTGGCATAAACTCCCGGGCGCCCGGGGCAGTATCATGGTGGCTCCCTATCCCACACCTGACCAGGCCCTCCATAATCCGGCCGCGGAGGCGGAAATGGGCCTAGTAATGGAAAGCATCGTGGCCATCCGCAACATGCGGGCCGAAATGAACGTATCTCCCGCCGCCTCGGTGAGTGTCCTGGTGTTCAGCCAGGACCGCAGTCCAATGGAGATCTTGGAAGGTCACCAACAATCCGTCCGGCTTTTGGCCCGGGTGCAGGATATCCAATTCCAGCCGGCGGGTAACCCCCCGGCCGGGGCGGCCAAATCCGTGGTCATGTATTCCCAGGGGGGCAGCCTGGACCTGGTCATGCCCCTGGCCGGTCTCATTGACTTCAAGGAGGAAGCCCGGCGCATCAACCGGGAAATGGACAAGCTCTCCCGGGAATTGGCCCAAGCCCAGAAAAAGCTGGCCAACGAGGACTTTTTAAGCAAGGCTCCTCCCGAAGTGGTGGAACGGGAACGGGAACGGCACCAGGCCTTGACTGAAAAATTAGGCAAACTCAAAAGCCACGAGAAACGGCTCAGGGAGTTGGTGGCCTAGTACCATTTTCCAGGTTTTTCTCTTAAAATATTTCCATCTCGGTTTGTAAGCGCCGACCCGGGTGTCGGCTCATTAAGAGGGCACGGGCTCGCCCCTGGAAATATGTTGCCAGACATTGCCGGGACACAACGCCAGGGTGCGTTGAAAAGGGTGGGTCATTGGGGTCCAACTCTTATATTTCCCCAAACTCAAGCAACTTTATCTCGGGAGGCTATATGAAACGGATAGAGGTCAGTTTGGAAGAACAAATGGTCCGGGCCTACGAAGATGACAAGCTGGTGTACGAATTTATTTGCGTGAGCGGGGATGATGACCATCCCACGGATCAGGGGAGCTTTAAAATCTTTCGCAAGCAGCATCCTTATCGCAGCAAAACCTACGATGTCCCGATGGATTATGCCATGTTCTTCACCGAGGACGGCAAAGCCCTCCACCAGTACCATGGTCCGGCGCCCCTCAGTCTGGTGCGCACTCTGAAAACGGAATTGACCGAATGGTTCGGTTCCCATGGCTGTGTGCGCCTCGAGGAAGATGCGGCCCGCACCCTCTATGAATGGGCCCCCATGGGAACGAGGGTGAAGGTAAGTTAAAGGCAGTCGATCCTGAATCCGGGCTTCACCCTAAACATGAAAAGGCTGGACATATACGGTTATGGCAATCTATTCTCACAAGACTTCAATTTTACATCCGGGGCTTGCCGGCCTAATCCTTATGGGGCTGCTGGTCTTGCCGTTTAACCCTGCGCAGGCGGGACAGCCTCTTAAACCCGGGACCGAAGTTTTCGCCGTAGCCCCGGAGAAGGTCGTGGAAATATCCTACCGCACCGCCAACTTCTGGTTTTTGGCGCACCGCTGGCAGGTGGGGCAACATTTTACCCTCATCTTCCTGAAAAAAGGAAAGCCTCTACCGGAAAGATGTCTGGCCGGCCGGGGCTTCCAAAAAGTGCTTGGTCAGTTGACCTCATTGAAACTGCGACAAACCCCCACACCGGAGCAGGCGAAGGAACTGTTGCGTCTTCATCCGCTCTCCACCTGGGCCGAACTGGTAATTCGGGATAATAGTGCTCTCGAACCCTTCCAGGCTTGGGTACGGCCGGTGGCCGACTCCTCCGAGGAGGTGTGGCTGCATTTTCATGACGCCACCTATCGTGTTGCTTTGGACCACCAGGTTCTGGACCTCATCTCCAGAGGGTGTCAAGCTCTGGCTTCAGGCAGGTCCTCATGAAATTAACCTTTCTTAATCAGCCAAAAAACCGGAGATGCAATGCTTGATGATAGGCGCCCCTTTTGCCCCATTCCCTGTGTGGGCCATTGTATCTTAGAGCGCTGTAATTTTTGGGACGAGGAGCGCCGGAAGTGCTCCGGCCTTTGTTTCGGGGAATACGAGACCCTGGAGGAGACCGCCTCGGTCCCGCCAGACAGTCCCTGCACCATCCATTGGACTGAGGATTGTGATTGATTATTTTTGAACCAAAAAAACGGAAAAGAGGATTTCGTGTAATCAATCTTGCGCCAGAATAAACAGGCTTTTCTGTAGCCGCAGGCTTCAGCCTGAGCAAGCTAAAGCTTGCGGCTACAATTTCTTTTCTGTTAATATTACTGACTCTCTATTTTTAAAAAAACATAAGCAGTAGTCTTAGCTACTTTTTTCCGACTATGTGTTGGATCGAACAGAGCATTTTTGGAAATTTTCCCGAGTTCGACTGCTTGGTGGACCGGCTGATTGAGCTGGCCCTGGAAGAGGACTTGGGCCCCGGGGACGTCACCACCCAGGCCCTTATCCCCCCGGATCGCAAGGGCGCCGCCCAGATCCGGGCCAAGGATAACCTGGTGGTGGCCGGATTGCCCGTGGCCCACCGGGTTTTTCGCAAGCTCGAATCCCGGGTGCAATTCTTCCCCGTGGCCCTGGAAGGGCAGGAGGTCACCCCCGGCAGCGTGCTGGCCCAGGTGCGGGGACCCCTGGCCGCGATTCTCAGCGCGGAACGCACCGCCCTGAACTTTCTCATGCGCCTTTCCGGCATCGCCACCTACGCCCGGCAAATGGTGAACGCAGTGTCAGACTTCCCCACCGTCATTGTGGATACCCGCAAGACCACGCCGGGGTGGCGGGCCCTGGAAAAATACGCGGTTAGGGTGGGAGGCGGCGCCAACCACCGCTTTGGCCTCTTCGACGGTGTGCTCATCAAAATCAATCATCTCGTCGCAGTGGGCTCCCTCACCGAAGCCGTGCGCCTGGCTCGGGAAAACGCCCATCATCTTCTGAAAATCGAGGTGGAAATCACCTCACTGGCTGAACTGGAAGAGGCCCTGACCGCCGGGGTCGATATTATTATGCTGGATAATATGGACGAAGACACCATGGCCCAAGCCGTCACCCTCACCGCCGGACGGGCCTTGCTGGAGGCCTCGGGTTCCATGACCCTGGAACGACTCCCCGGAGTAGCCGCTACCGGTGTCAACCTCATTTCCATGGGCGCCCTGACCCACAGCGCCCCCGCGGTGGATATACATTTGCGGATAATTTGAGGGGAGGGCCGGGGGAGCCCTCCCAACCCCCTTTAAAGGCAGCCGGGGCAGGGGGGACTTCAGGTCCCCGCCTGCCCCGGCTTATTTAATTCCCCTTAAGGGGTTGGGGGAGGGGGTGTGAGGGAGGGGGCAGGGGCCTGCGAGCCTGCGACCCCTGGCCCCCTCCCCCCACTTCTCACTTACCCATCTCTGCCAGGTCCTGGGCCCGCCAGGTGGCGGCTTCGATGGCCCCCATGACCGCGGCCCGGAAGGCTCCCTGTTCCAGGACTTGGAGTCCGTGGATGGTGGTGCCGCCGGGAGAGGTCACCAGGTCTTTGAGGTGGCCGGGGTGGAGATTTTTCTCCAGGAGGAGTTGGGCCGTCCCCAGGAGGGTTTGGCCGGCAAATTCCAGGGCCAGGGTCCGGGGCAGGCCCATTTTGACGGCGCCGTCGGCCAGAGCTTCCATAAACACGGCCACAAAGGCCGGGCCGCTACCGCTCAACGCGGTGACGGCATCCAGGTGGGTCTCGTCCACTACTTCGGCCCGGCCCACAGCCCGGAAAAGATCCTTAGCCAGGTTCAAGTCTTCGGGAGTAGCCCGGCTCCCCGGCGACAGGGCGGTCATGCCGGCCTGCACCATGAGGGGGGTGTTGGGCATGGCCCGAATCACCCGGCTGCTGTGAAGGATTTCTTCCAGGGCGGCCAGGGGCACACCGGCGGCAATGGAGATCACCAATTGCCAGGGCCGGGCGTGTTCCCGAATTTCCTCCAACACACCCCTGAGAATCTGGGGTTTGACAGCCAAAACTACCACGGGAGAGTGCATGACCTCTTTATTATCCAAGGCCGCCTCGACCCCCAATTTTTTCAACTCTTGCCGACGTCCGGGGTCGGGATCGTAGAACACGAGTTCTGCCGGTTTGACCCGGCCTGCGGCCAACAGCCCCCGTAGCAAGGCCCCGCCCATGCTGCCGGCACCGATGCAACCCAGCCGGACCCCTTTGCGCCGTTCTTCCTGTCCTTGAGACATTGACATCCACTCCCAAACGGGTGATAGTTGAGTTGATTCCATTGTGGCATATTTCTCCGGCAAGGCTCAAGCAGTTCTCTGGGGTTAAACAAATAAAGTGAATTTGCCGAGAAACACTGGTGAGGCTCCTGGGCTCCAGGCTCATGATGCCTCGGACTGCGTTTTTAAAAGACTCTCGTTGAAAGAAAATGAACACCAGCCCTGAAGCACGGCCTCTTTTAGCCCTCACCATGGGGGACCCGGTGGGGGTGGGCCCGGAAATTATGGTTCAAGCTCTGGCCGACCCGGCGGTGCATCAGGTTTGCCGCCCGCTGGTCCTGGGGGATCTAGCCGCCCTGACGCGAGCTTGCCGGGAGCTGACGCCCGAGGTTAATCTGCGCACCGTCCAGGACCTCTTCCAAGGGCTCTACCAGGCAGGGACCATCGATCTATTGCCCCTCTCCCACCTGTCTCCCGACGACCTGAATCACAGCCACCCCAACGTTGCCGGGGGCCACGCCATGGTGTCCTACATTTTAACGGCCATCGACATGGCCTTAAAAAAAGAGGTGGCGGGGATAGTCACTGGCCCCATCAGCAAAACGGCCTTACAATTAGCGGGCTATCACTACCCCGGGCATACGGAGCTGCTGGCGGAGCGCACCGGCGCCACCGAGGTGGCCATGATGCTGGCGGGGGGGAAGTTTCGGGTAGTTTTGGCCACCATCCACTGCGCCCTGTCGGAGGTCCCCGAGCTCCTGACCCTTGATGGCCTCATCCGTCTCTTCAGATTAACCTGTCGTGCCTTGGAGCAGGATTTTGGCATCATCCGGCCGCAATTGGGCGTGGCGGCCCTCAATCCCCACGCCAGCGAGGGGGGACTCTTCGGCGATGAGGAAAAGGAAATCATCATTCCCGCGGTCCTGGAGGCCCGGGGCCAAGGGTTGCTGGTAAGCGGCCCCTTTCCTGCGGACACCCTCTTCTGGCGCCACGCCCAGGGAGAGTTTGACGCCATCTGCGCCATGTATCACGACCAGGGGCTTATCCCCCTAAAATTACTTCACTTCATGGACGCGGTGAATGTGACCTTGGGTTTGCCCATCATCCGCACCAGCGTGGACCATGGCACCGCCTACGACTTGGCCGGCACCGGCCAGGCCCACCCCGGTAGCCTCAAAGCCGCGATTTTTATGGCCGCGGAGATGGCCGGCCGCAGAGCGGCGACAGGGGCCTGACTCCCTTAGCCTTTTCCGGAAATCTTCCTTGTTAGTCGGAAATAAGCTGGCAGGTCAAATTATTATTCCCGTCTCGGTTTCCTGAGACCTAAAACCAACCAAAGGCAGGCGAGGAGGAAATAAAAAGAGAAAGCACGGCTGTAGGTAGGAATAGCTTCCAGGTCATGGTTGGTCAATCCTCCCACCAGATCGAAGGAGCTCAAGGCCAGCCTAACTTTGCGGTAATTCACCCTTTTCCGTACCTGTTTGGCGATTGCCGGCGGTAAGGTTTTTTCCGCCTGGCTGAGTTGGCTGTCCAGGCTGCGCTCATAGGAGGAAAACACCTTGGGGCCGATGAACAGGCTGCCCAAGAACAACAGGACCAATCCTGCCAACACGATTATAGTCATGGTACGCATGGCTTACTCTCATTTAGGTTAAAAGAAATTCGGGATTCAATAGAAATGTAGGTCTGGGAGAAGGTCCCCGCAAGTGGTCATGAATTACCATTTCACGATGGTCAAAATTAATCATCTGTCTCGGTAAGGCCTTAAATTTTCAGCTTTTTTCTCTTAAAGAAAGAACACGCCTCGGGAGCTCCGCCAAGGGCAAAGAGGCAGGTTAGCCGCTCACCAGCACAAGTTCTTAGTCTGCGCCTGTCAAGCCCCTCCGCAGCATGGCCTGGACAATAGCCGCCATTTTGGCGCACAGGCCATGGACGTACGAAGCGCTTTCCATTTTAATCAGGGAGGATTTTGGACTTAGGGCCCGCCGGGCAGGGGCCTTGCACCCCTGCCGGCCATCCGGTCACCTGGCTGCTGCCAAAACCCCTATCTGCAATCTCGGCAGATAAAGAAAGTTTCTAAAGGGTCACCGGTAATTTCGGCCCAATGCTCCAATTGGGCCTTGGGGGCGATGTAGTTGCCACAGACTTTGCAGGGCTGGAGTTCGAAGTCCCGGCCCCAGATGGTGCGAATCCCATCTTTTTCCGTGTAGGGGATGACATTTGTCGGACAGATGAAGGCGCAGGAGCCGCAGCCGATGCAGGCGGCGGATTCCTCTTTGAAGGGCGTGGCCACTTGTTTTTCCGGGGTGCGGTTGGCCATGCTGATGGCGGAAACCCCCACAATTTCCCGGCAGGTACGCACGCACTGTCCACACAGAATACAACGTTCTTCCGGATCCTCGATATGGAACCGGGTCTCATATATCCCATGCTGGGCCGCCAATTCTTTTATAAGCTCCGCGGCCGGAGCCTGGGCCATCAGCAGTTCCAGTACAATGCGCCGGGCCTGCAAGACTTTTTCCGAGTGGGTCTGGACCTTGAGTTCTTTTTCCACCGGATAGGTGCAGGAATTCACCAGGCGCGTCCGGGGGCCTTCCCCCACTTCCACCACACACAAACGGCATTGACCTTCAGAGGGTAGGTCAGGATGGTAGCACAGGGTGGGAATTTCAAAGCCATTGGCCCGGGCCGCCTGGAGCACCGTAAAGGAAGAATCGGCCCGGATGAAAATCCCGTTGATATAGAGACCCACTTCTTCGATGGTGGGTGCTTTTACCTGATCTGCAAGTATAGAAAAGGGCATGAGGTTTACTCCCTGTTCACGGCGTCAAATTGGCAGGTCTCGTAACACAGGCCGCACTTGATACAAATTTCCTGATCGATCTCCTGGGCCTCTTTTTTAAGGCCGCTGATGGCCCCCACCGGGCATTCCCGCACACAGGCCAGGCAGCCGGTACAGTTTTCGGGGTCGATGGTATATTTCAAAAGCGGCCGGCACACGAGGGCCGGACACTTCTTGTCCCGGATGTGGGCTTCGTATTCGTGCCGGAAATACTTCAAGGTGGACAGCACCGGATTCACAGCGCTCTGGCCCAGGCCGCAGATGGAAGCCGAGGCCATGGCCTGACACAACTCTTCCATCAGGGTGATATGCTCCATTTCACCCCGGCCGCTGGTGATTTCTTCATAGAGATATTTGAGCTGGGTCAGACCTGCCCGGCAGGGCGTGCATTTGCCGCAGGACTCGGCATGGAGGAAGCCGATGAAATAGCGGGCCACGTCCACCATGCAACTGGTATCGTCCATGACGATCATCCCGCCGGAGCCCATGATGGAGCCCACCTCTTGGAGGCTGTCGTAGTCCACCGGCAGGTCCAGGAACTGCTCGGGGATACAGCCCCCCGAGGGGCCGCCGGTCTGTACCGCCTTAAAAGGCCGATCGCCGGGAATGCCGCCGCCCAACTCAAAGATAATCTGGCGCAGAGTCATGCCCATGGGCACTTCCACCAGGCCGGTGTTGTTCACCGCGCCCACCAGGGAAAAGACCTTGGTGCCGGAGCTGGATTTGGTGCCCAAGTCCGCATACCAATCCGGACCCATATTAATGATTTCCGGCACGTTGGCCCAGGTCTCCACGTTATTGATAATGGTGGGGAGCCCAAAAAGTCCCGCCTGGGCCGGATAGGGAGGCCGCGGGTGGGGCTCGCCGATGAAGCCTTCGATGGAGGCCATCAGGGCCGTCTCTTCGCCGCAGACAAAGGCCCCGGCGCCCTGGCTGATCTTGAGGTCGAAGCTGAACTTGGAACGGAGAATATTGTTCCCCAGGAAGCCGAACTCCCGGGCCTGGTCGATGGCGAGCTTGAGGCGCTTAACCGCCAGGGGATATTCGTGTCGCACGTAGATGTAGCCCTGGCGGGCGCCGATGGCGTAGGCCCCGATGAGCATGCCTTCGATGACCGCGTGGGGGTCCCCCTCCATCACCGCCCGGTCCATGAAGGCCCCGGGATCGCCCTCGTCGCCGTTGCAAATGATGAATTTGACGGCACCCTCGGCTTCCCGGCAGAGGCGCCACTTGCGGCCGGTGAGGAAGCCGCCGCCGCCCCGGCCCCGGAGCCCCGAGCGCTCCACCTGGTCGATGACCTCCTCGGGAGTCATTTTGAAGAGCACCTTGCGCAGGGTGCGGTAGCCCCCCGTGGCCAGGTAGTCGTCCAGGCTTTCCGGGTCGATGACGTCAAGCTTCCGCAAGACAATGGGATCCTGACCTTTATAGAAGGGAATGTCGCTCTTGTGTGCGCAGGCCTCGCCGTTTCCCGATTCGTGATAAAGCAACCGGTCCACCAGAGCTCCCCCCACCAGGGTTGTTTCCACAATTTCCGGCACATCTTCGGGAGTGACCTGTTGGTAGGCGATTTCCTCGGGGCGCAGGAGGACCTTCACCCCTTTGGCGCAGAGGCCCTGACAGCCGCTGGTTTTGAGGATGACCTTGCCGTTCAGGCCCTTTTCAGCCATGGCCTCTTTGAAGGCCTGGGCCACTTCCTCGCTTCCCAGAGGCAGACAGCCCGGCCCGCCGCACACCAGGACGGTGGGCTGCTTGGGATCCCGGCCGGCCTTGAGTTTCCGGCGATATTCGGTTAGATGGTCGACGGATTCGATCTTTGGCATAGTCGCACTCTTTTGAGCAGTCAGCAGTCAGCCATAAGCATCAGAAAACTTACTGTTGACGGACAGCCGCTATTTCTGAAACTTTTTTAATATTTTTGGCACCTTATCCACTGTGACCCGGGCATAATACTTGTCGTCAATCATCATCACCGGGGCCTGGGCGCAGGAACCGAGGCAACCCACCGTTTCCAGGGAAAAGGCCCCGTCCTTGGTAGTGTAGCCCACCTCACAGCCCAGTCTGCTGGACACGGAGTCCACCAGACGCTGGCCCCCCCGCAGATGGCAGGTGGTGCCCAGGCAAACCTTGAGCTGATGGTCGCCCTTGGGCAGCAGACTGAACATCTTATAAAAGGTGGCGACGCTATACACCTGAGTGAGGGGCACATTAAGGCGTTGGGCCACCACCTTGAGCTCTTCTTTGGGCAGGAAGTTACAGGTGTCCTGAATCTCTTGGAGCACCGGAATCAGGTCGTTGCTTTCCCCCTCATAATTGGACAAGATGTTTTCCAGGCGTGTTTCGTCCATCAAGCACCTTCCTCAACGGGCGCCTCTTCTTCGGGCAGGAATGGGAACTCGGGCTCGGGAACCCCACATTTGGCTAACAGGTCCCGGTAGCGTTCAATGACCCGCTTCTGGATGTAGTCTATCTCGGGGTCTCGCAAATGTCGAAAACGGCCCTGGGGTTTGAGGTAGTCCCGGATGGGCCTGATCTTATGCGGCTGCATCGTCAGGTGGTATTCCCCGTTAACCACTTCGTAGAGCGGAAACACCGCAGTTTCCGCCGCCAGGCGTCCCAGGCGCACGGAAAGGTCGGTGGGCGAGCGCCAGCCCGTGGGACAGACACTGAGGACATGCACATAAGCCGGACCGGGGGTTTCGATGGCCTTTCTCACCTTGAAATACAGGTCAAAGACGTAACTGGGAGACGCAGTGGCCACATAAGGAATTCCATGCGCCACCGCAATGGCCACCATGTCCTTCTTCCAGGTGGACTGGCCGAAGCTTTGTTTGCCCGGCGGCGAGGTGGTGGTCATGGCTCCGAAGGGGGTGGAACTGGATCGCTGGATGCCGGTGTTCATGTAAGCTTCATTGTCCCAACAGAAATAGGTGAAATCGTGGCCCCGCTCCATGGCGCCGGACAGGGCCTGGAGGCCGATATCACTGGTGCCGCCGTCCCCGCCCATGGCCACCACCTTGGGTCGGGGGCCGGGGAGTTTACCTTTGCGTTCCAGGATCTTGAGGCCGGTCTCGACGCCTGAGGCCACCGCCGCGGCATTTTCAAAGGCCACGTGAATCCAGGGGTGCATCCAGGCACTCTGGGGAAGCCCGGAAGAAACGATTTCCATGCAGCCGGTGGCGTGGGCAATGATGGCGTCCTTGCCGATGGCCTTGGTCACCCACCTGACCGCCAAGGCCTCACCGCATCCCTGGCAGGAACGGTGTCCCATGGTAAAAAACTCCTCCCGGGGCATAAGCCGGGAGGCATACGTATCAAATTTTTGACTTTGCGAGTAACCGAATTTTTCCATTAACCTCTCACTCCATAGAGGTGAAATTCTTCCTTTAGCCCTTGACTCACTTCAGTTTGAGCCTGGGCCACGATATCTTTGAAGGCCGAAGGATTCACATCCCGACCCCCTAAGCCGATGATATAGCCCACCGCCGCGGGCCGCTCGGCTAGAGGATAGAGGGCGCTTCTGACTTCGGACAAGACCGGGCCGCCCGGACCGCCCAGGGACAAAGCCCGGTCGCAGACGATGAGAATCTCGGCGCCCTTCACCGCCTCCCGCAGGTCCTTAAAGGGGAAAGGGCGCCACAGGCGCAGCTTCAACAAGCCCACCGGCAGCCCCTGGTCACGCATCTCTTCCACCGCGATTTCCGCCACTTCCGAAAGCGACCCCATGGTCAGCAGGAGGATCTTGGCGCCTTCGGTCTGACAGCGCTCCACGGGGTGATACTGCCGGCCGGTGAGTTTGCCCCATTCCTCCCAGACTTTCAGGATGTGGTCATAGGACTGCGTCAGGGTGACCTGATGGTTCATCTTTACTTCCGTGTAAATTTCCGGCATGGCAAAGGCCCCCATGGTCACCGGGTGCTTGGGGTCCAAATGATGCCGGGGAACATAGGCGGGAAGAAACTTATCCACCGTTCCTTGGTCCACCATCTCTAAAGCCTCCACCACGTGGGAGAGGATGAAGCCATCCAGGTTGATGATGGTGGGCAGTAACACTTTATCGTTTTCGGCAATCTTGAAGGCCATGACCGAATGATCGAAGGCCTCCTGGCCGTTTTCCACAAAGATCTGAATCCAGCCGATGTCCCGGGCCCCCATGATGTCGGAGTGATCGTTCCAGATGCTGAGCGGTCCCGACAAAGCCCGATTGGCCACGGTCATGACGATGGGGAAGCGCATGGCGCTGGTGATATATAAAATCTCATGCATTAGGGCCAGGCCCTGGGAACTGGTGGCCGTATAGGTACGCGCCCCACTGGCGGACATGCCGATGCAGGTGCTGATGGCCGAGTGCTCAGACTCCACGTTGACGAACTCGGCCTCCAGCTCCCCGTTGGCCACCAGGCTGGACAGGTGTTCCACGATGTGAGTCTGGGGGGTGATGGGGTAAGCGGCGATGGCCTCCGCCCGAGCCAACTGCACGGCGTGGCTCACGGCGATGGAGACCTCCATGCCTACCCGTTTGGCCTTGGCGGGTTTGGCGCTCATGGATTACTCCTCCTCCGGCACCATGGTTATGCAGCCGGTGACGCACTCCCGGGCGCAGGTGCCGCAGCCCTTGCAGTAATAAGGGTCCATGTCGAAATAGCCGCCTGGCTCCTCGATAATCGCGGGTTCAGGGCAAACGGTCCAGCACACGCCGCAGCGGATGCAGCGGCTCTTGGTCCATACCGGGTGCTGGGAGCGCCAGTCGCCGACGCGATACTCCCGAGCGCTGCCCGGTTCCCGCAAGAGGCCGCCCAGCTCGATTTCCTGCCAGGTGGTTTGGTCCAGGGGCTTGCGCAACGCGGTTCCAGGAGTTGTCATGATTGGGCCTCCTCCACCACCGTTTTTTCGAATGCTTCTTTCAGCGCGTTGAAGTTTTTCACCGCCAGGGGACCGAAACGCTCTCTGAGCGGCTCTTCCAGGGAATCCACCCGCACCACCCCGGTGGCTTTAATGAGGGCCCCCAACATGGTGGTGTTGGTGATGGGCACCCCCAGGACCTCCCGGGCGATGGTGTTGGCGTCCACCAGGGCCAGCCGCTGTTTGAAGCCGAACTCCCGGCGCACGTCATCGTGGGGTTTGGCGGAATTGAGCACAATGAGGCCGTCGGGCTTCAGGTCAGCCTCCGGCTTCTGAATACGGATAAGACTGGGGTCCAGAATCAGGATGACGTCCGGCTGCTCGATCTTACAGCGCAGGCGGATGTGATGGTCATCTATGCGTAAAAACGCGGCCACCGGCGCGCCCCGACGTTCCGGCCCGAAACTGGGGAAGCCCTGGGCGAACTTGCCTTCGTTGATGGCGGCCAGGGCCAGAAGCTCCACCGAGGTCACAGCCCCTTGCCCCCCACGCCCATGAAAGCGGATTTCAAGCATTTTCAATTCCTTTTATGGAAACCATTCAGAACGATTTTTTTGTTCGGGGTTTGCAATCCGGCCTGGAAGGTCCAGAACAATTTCTGCTCTGAATAATATATGTACGAAATAATTTTAGGCAAATGGGTCCTGTAATAAAATGGTCTCTTCCCGATCCGGACCCACGGAGACCACCTGGATGGGCACGCCGGCTAGTTCCTCCACCCGCTTCAAATAGTTTCGGGTGTTTGCCGGTAAATCTTCAAAGCGCCGCACCCCCCGAATATCCTCTGACCAACCCGGTAAATCTTCAAAAATCGGCCGGCAGCGCTCCAGTTCCGGCAGCGTCGCCGGCATGGTACCCCGACGCTCCCCCTCCATCTCATAGGCCACGCACAAGCGCACGGGATTCAGGTTGGAGAGCACGTCCAATTTGGTGATCACCAGGCCAGTCAGGCCGTTCAGCCGCGCCGCTTCCTGGATGACCACCAGATCCAGCCAGCCGCAGCGCCGGGGCCGCCCGGTGGTGGAGCCGAACTCCACGCCGCACTCTTGCAAATGGGTGCCCACTCCATCCAAGCACTCCGTGGGGAAGGGGCCGCTTCCCACCCGGGTGGTATAGGCCTTGACAATGCCCAGCACCCGGTGCAGGGCCCCCGGCCCGATGCCGCTGCCGGTGGCCGCGCCCCCGGCCACCGGGTTGCTGGAGGTGACAAAGGGATAGGTGCCGTGGTCGATGTCCAGGTGCGTCCCTTGAGCCCCTTCAAAGAGAATATTTTTGCCGGCTTGGGCCGCCTGCTGCAAAATGACGGAGACATTGGCCACCAGGGACTTCAGCCGTTGTCCCCATTCCTGGTAGGGCTCCAGGATCTCCTCGAGGGCAAAGGGTTTGTCGCCTAAAAACTTTTCCAGAAGGAAATTTTTCTCCGGCAAAATCTCTTCGAGCTTGGCCCGCAGCAGCCGGGGCTCCACCAGGTCCGCCACCCGGACGCCCCGGCGGGCCACCTTGTCTTCGTAGCAGGGGCCGATGCCCCGGCCGGTGGTGCCGATTTTCCCGGCGCCTTTGGCCCGCTCCCGGGCCAGGTCTAGGCGCTGATGGTACGGCATGATCACCTGGGTGCGCTCGCTCACCCGCAGGTTCTCAGAGCCCACCTTTTGGCCCCGGGAACGCAGGCGGTCAATCTCACTTAAAAAGACCTCAGGGTCCAGGACCACCCCGTTGCCGATGCAGCAGATAGTTCCCGGGTGCAAGATACCCGAAGGTATGAGATGGAAAATAAACTTCTCTCCCCCCACCACCAGGGTATGGCCGGCGTTGTTGCCGCCCTGGTAGCGCACCACCACTTGGGCTTGTTCTGTCAAGAGGTCAACAATCTTTCCCTTACCTTCGTCACCCCACTGGGTGCCCACGACAACGACATTCGGCAATGAACATCTCCTTTTTTCAAGCCAGTTATTATTTAATCAGACAGGGGGGCAAAGTCAAAAGAAAAAGGGGGCAAATGCGGGCCGCCAGAGGAAGGTTCCGGGGGCGGCGCACCGCCCCCGGGCAGGTGAAACCTATTTTACCTTCGGCGCAAACTTATTGGGATATTCCGGATAGTATTTCCGGAGGTCCTTTTTGATGATTTTGCCGGTGGCGGTCCTGGGGATGGCATCCAGGAAGACCACCTCACGAGGCAGCTTATACACCGCCAAAACGTCCATGGTAGACTTGATGATATCGTTGGCCAGGTCCTGGGACGGGGTTTGGCCGCCCTCCAGCTCCACCATGGCCACCACCTTCTGGCCCATAACCTCATCCGGAACGCCCACTACCGCGTCATCCCGCACGGCCGGATGGCGAATGATGGCGTCTTCGATCTCGGTGGGCGCCAGACGGAAGCCGGAAGACTTGATCATGTCGTCTTCCCGGGCCTGGAAGAAGATGTAGCCGTCTTTGTCCATCATGACAGCGTCGCCCATCATGTTCCAGCCGTCCTTGATACCCTTTTTCATGGTTTTCAGGAGCTTGTTCTCCTGGATATAAGGCTTCCAGTACAGGGTGCCGGTGGGGCCTTTGATCATCATGCTGCCCACTTCGCCGGGGCCGGCGTCGGTGCCGTCTTCCCGGACCACCTTGATGTCAAAGCCCGGCAGAGCCTTGCCGATGGAGTCGGCGATGGGGAGGTCGCCCACGGTGTTGCTGGTCACCAGGTGCATCATCTCGGTGCCGCCCAGGCCTTCCCAGATGGGTTTCCCGGTCTTGGCCTGCCACTGGGCCAGGGTCTTGCCAGTGAGGGCGTCGCCGCCGGTGGTGTACATGCGGACGCTGGAAGTGTCATAGTCATTAAAGTCGGGCATCTCGAGAAGCTTGCGGTACGCGGTGGGAAGACCCGTAACCACCGTGATCTTGTGCTTCTGGATGGTCTCCATCATGTCCTTCGGGGTGAACCTGGGGAGCAGGGAAATAGCTCCGCCGCCGGCAAAGGGAATTAGACAGAACGTCCCGTAACCCGCCGCAAAGGTCACCGGAGCCGAACCACCCAGCACCTCACCCGGCTGGAGTTTCCAGACATACTTGTTCACCAGTTGGGACTCGACGAAGACTTCCTTAGCGAAATGAACGCAACCCTTGGGCTGGCCGGTGGTGCCGGAAGTGTACAGGATACAACCAATGTCTTCCGGGCTTACCGGGACGTTGTCAAACTTGTCACTGGCGCCGGCCATGGCCTTGGCGAAAGCAACGTTGCCCTTGGCCTCCGCATCTTCGGGCTTGCCGCCCACCACCACCACCTTGGTGGGGAATTCCCATTCGTGCTTGCTGTCCTCCACCGCCTGCATGAGGGGGAAGCTCACCACAAAAGCCTTGAATTCGGCATTGTTGACCACGAAGGCCACTTCTTCCTTGGCCCATAAGGGGGACACCGGTACCGGAATAGCACCCAACTTCATGATGGCGAAGTTGATGGCCACGGGTTCCGGCGCATTGGTCATGCGCAAGCCTACCCGGTCTTGGGCCTCTACTCCCAGGCCCTTCAAGACGTTGGCAAATTTATTGGCCATGGCCAGGAGTTCGTTGTACGTTGTTTTGGTATCGCCGAACAGGATGGCGACATTATCACCGCGCCCCTCTTTCACATGGCGATCTAGCAGGAATTCGGCCAGATTAAGTTGGTCAGGAACCGGAAACTCGGCCGGTGTAGTATAATCGGGCCATAGTTCTTTGGGGGGCAAATAATCAGCAGGAATTTTTGCCATAAGTATGGAACCTCCTTCAAGGATTTGATTTTTCAGCCGGGCAGCGCAAACTACTCCAACACTATGTGAAGCATATTACAAAGTCTAGAGCCACTGTCAAGAAATATTTCGAGTATAATGAGGAAGGTGAGAAAGTTATGGGCTGCTGACCCCGGCTAACCTTCCCCGAAAAAATCCGGCTATGCCTACCGTCGCCTTGATCGGACCCGAACTCTTTCCCATTCCGCCCATTCGGGGTGGGGCCACAGAATTATTTATTGATTGCCTGGCCGCCCACTTGCGTAGATATCGACCCGTGATCATCGGACCCGGCGACCCCGAGCTACCCACCCAGGAGGTGCGGGGACCGGTGGAATATTGGCGGGTATCTTTAAGGCCCTGGCAGGAATGGCTCTATCGCCGTTACCGTCATCTGCTCCCCCTGTATGACCGCGGGGTGGCCGGGCTCATCCGCCGCTTAACCCCTGATCTCCTCCACGTGCACAACCGTCCCTTGCTGGCCTTGAATTTGAAAACCTGGTTTCCGGGGCTGCCCGTTCTCCTCCACATGCACAACAGCTACCATATCCTGGGGAAACGAGAGCGTCCGGCTCCGCACACCCCCATCCCGGTGGAGGCCTTTGTGACCTGCAGCCGGTTCATCCTGGAGCAGGAGCGGGAGCGACTGGGCACCGGGGCCCAGGCTTATAAGGTCATCCCCAATGGCGTCGATCCTCAAATCTTTCGCCCCGGCTGGGAAAGAGCGCCGGAAGTCCAGGCCCAGCGGGAGCGCTATGGCGTGGGGGATGAATTTGTGGTGCTTTACGCGGGGAAAATCAGGGAAAGCAAAGGAGTGGGGCTGCTGCTCGAGGCCATGACGCGGGTCTGGGCGCGGCACCCCCGGGCCGTGTTGGCGCTGGTGGGGGGCACCGAGTTTGGCCGGGGACGTATCCAGCGGGAGACTCCCTTTTTTAAACAATTCCGGGACCAGGCCGCCAAAGCCCCCGGTCGGATAATTTTCACCGGTTTCGTGCCCCACGACTGCATGGCCCTGACCTATCTGTTGGGGAATATCTTTGTGGCCCCGTCCCAGCTGGAAGAGGGCATGCCCATGGTGCTGCTGGAAGCCTCCGCCTGCGGTCTGCCCCTGGTGGCCACCCGCCTGGGCGGTATCCCGGAAGTAGTCCGGGAGAGAAAAAACGGCCTGTTGATAGACAATCCCCACGACCCTGAAGAACTGGCGGGGAAAATCCTTACCCTGCTGGAAAACCCTGATTTGTGCCGGCGCCTGGGACGTCAGGCTCGGGAAGACGCCCTGGAACACTTTTCCTGGCAGCACATCGCCCAAAAGCAGGAGGCGGTGTATGATGAGGTGGTAAAAGGGTTTTCAGGAGAGAGCAGGGGACAGCAACCCCCTGCCCCAACCCCTTAAGATCGGTAATATTGATGTGGCACAAGTTCTTGTTGTGGACTAGCAAAATCTATCTCCGGGGCCGGACCCGGCGGCGGCCTCCCCGTCCCTTGGCCGAGCTGGACGTCGCCGCGGTGCGCCGGGTCCTTCTCCTCAACGCCACCGCGCTGGGGGATTTGCTGTTTTCCACACCCACCTTCCGGGCCCTGAAAGAGACCCATCCTGCCTGGCAGTTGGACGCGCTGATCAACCCCCGCCACCAGGATCTGGCGGCCCACAACCCCTACCTCGCCCGCCTATGGCTTTACCCCGGCCGCGGCGGGGCCCTGCTGGCTCTGATGCGCCAAATAAGCCGGGAGCAGTACGACTTGGTGGTCATTCTCCACGGCAACGACCCCGAAGCCACCCTCATCGCCCACGCGGCGGGTGCGCCCTTTGTCATCGGGTCGGCCCACAGCCCCCTGGCCTTTGCTTATTCTGCCATGGTTTCCCACCCTGACCCCTGCGAGCACGCCATCGAACGGCGTCTGGCTTACGCCCGGGTTTTGGGGGCGGACACCGAGGACCGACGTATGGAGTTGTCGCTGCCGGCCTCGGAGGTCAGGCGGGCTGACGATATTCTAGTGGAACACTTCGGCAAATTACCCGATCTTTTGGTGGCGCTGCACCCCACCGGCTCTGCGCCTTACAAATGGTGGCCCCCAGAGCGGTATGCCGAGCTCGGCCAACATCTTTTTGAGCGTTACCGGGCCGCCCTTCTGATGGTCAGCGGCGCCGGTGACCGTACCGCGGCCGAGGCCCTGGCAGCCCGGCTCCCCGGCCCCGTTTTGGTCACCGGCGGACGCTACCCCCTGCTCACCGTGGCGGGGCTTCTCAGCCATTGCCGGCTCCTGGTGGCTAACGACAGCGGCCCCCTGCATATGGGACTGGCCCTGGGGGTGCCCACCCTGGCCCTTTTGGGGGCCGACCACCCGGCCCGCATCGGTCCCTACCGGGTTGACTGGGGTACCTACCTGTACGCTAAAGATGGCGCCTGCCCGGAGCCCGACTGCCTGACCCGCCAGTGCCCCGATAATCGCTGCCTTCAGGCCATCTCCACGGCAGAGGTCATTGCCACCCTGCACACCTGGTGGGAGCCGCGATTCCTATATAGAGAAAGAACTTGAGGGGAGGGCTGGGGGCTGCGACCCCTGGCCCCCTCTCCCAAAAGTTATTATTTTCCTTTCTCTTCTTGCGCGGGTTTGAACTTCAAGGCCAGGCCGTTCAGGCAGTAGCGCAATCCGGTGGGAGGCGGGCCGTCGTTGAAAACGTGCCCCAGGTGGCCGCCACAGCGGGCGCAGAGCACCTCGGTGCGCGTCATGAAAAAGCTGTTATCCGGTTTGGTGATGATGTGGTTGGGGGCGATGGGCGCCCAAAAGCTGGGCCAACCGGTGCCGGAGTCGAATTTTTGATCCGAACTGAACACCTCCAGGTCACAGGCGGCGCACAGATAGACGCCTTTCTTTTTGTTGTTATGCAGAGGGCTGGAAAAAGCGGGTTCGGTGCCCTTCTGCCGCAGAATGCGATACTGCTCCGAAGTAAGGAGCTTTTTCCATTCAGCTTCGGTTTTGGTAATTTTTTCGATCATGCTGTTTCCTGTGGCAGGAGAAGTCTTGGCCTGGGATTCAGCCCAGGTGTCGCCGGGCCGGGCCGCCAGGACCAAAACCAGGGCCAGGCCCAAAAAAACGGGAAAGATAATTCGCCAATTCATTCGTAAACCCTTTTATTAGATTCAAAGTGATGGGGTTGAGTTATCAGGCTCTCTTTAAAAACATAAAACCTTCTAAATACGAGTCAAGGTGGCATTGGGGCCGAGCTTTTTTTAAGCTGCGTAGGTTTGCGTCAGGAAGCGGGCGGCATTGGCAGGAGCATCATATTTTTCGATGACCCGTTTAAATTCCTGGGCCCGGCGGTGAGCTTCGGGGTCGTGGAGCAGTCGGTCGATGGCGGCCATCACCTCGGCGGCGGTCATTCGCCGCTTGCGCAGGCGGATGGCAAAGCCCTTGCGCGCCACACACTCCAGATTGGCTTCCTGCTCAAAGTGCATCCCCACCCCAACAATGGGCGTCCCGGAGAGGCAGGCGGTCATCACGGTGCCCAGGCCGCCGTGGATCACCGAGAGCCGGGCCATGGGGTTGACCTTGTGGGCCGGCAGCCAGTCCGTCACCACCACGTTGGCGGGAATGTCCACCGGGGTGTCCTTCAGGAGCTTTTTCACCGGCGCGATGACCCGGTAAGGTTTGCCTGCGAAGCCTTCCAGAATTTCGGCAATAATCCGGCGGTCACCGGAGCTTCCCATGGCAAAATAAATGAGAGGGAGGTCCCGGGGGAGATTTTCCACCTCGGGAGGGATGTCCCTGCCGATGCGGGCCACCAGGGGACCGATGAAATGATAGTGGGAGGGAAAACTGTTTATACCCGAAAATTCACGCGGTTCGGCCAAAAGGGTGTGGTTCCCTTCCCAGAAGTCCGGACCCTTGAAAGGCGGGGCCCCGAACTGACGGGCGGTCTTATTGAAGGGCACCATAATGAGCCGGTTGAAGTGCATCAAATACCGGGCGAAAAAGTTGAGGACTTTGTCGGGAATCACCCGTAAAGGGCGATAATCCAGGAGGTCCGGCCAAGTGGCCAGAGGGGAGTGCCAGTAAGGAGACAGTGAGGTGGTCTGCGACACCCAGACCAGGGGTATGCCTGCCACCCGGCAGGAAACGGGCCAGCTCAGATCAAGGCCGGTGACTACCGCCACCGGCTTCACGGCCTGCAGCCTCCGGAGCTCCCCTTTTACTCGCTCAGTGAGGTGGTCTATGGCAAAGGGGTAATTAACCTGATCCCACCTCATGATCCGGTAGAGTCTTTCGATCTTTTGGGGAGTGAGGCGGGGTTCCATGGGGACAAAGGAGAAGCCTTCATCCGTGACCAACCATTCAAAGTCACCGCCGTAGGAGGTGAAAATTATCCGGAAGGTATCCCGGCAGGCCCGGGCAACTTCCACCATGCGCATGGTTTCGGCAAAATTGTAGGCAGCCGGAGCGAATAATAGAGTTTTCATCTAGAGCTATTCCAGGCTAGGGTAAAGCCTCAGCTCTTTTTTTACTCTGTTCTGGAAAGTTGTCAACAATTGTCAGAGCAGATCCTCCCGCCCGGCCATGGACAGCCAGGGGCGGCTGTCCCTCCGGTAAAAATGCTTCCAGCCCCCATGATTTGCTTACTCTGGACAAAACTCGCCCCCGGGGTCATCGATCCCCAGGGGCGTAGTTGGGTTATTTTTGCTTTTTCATTTCGGCCTTTTTACGAACCAGTTTCGTAAAATCCGCGTCCCTGTAACCGTTGCTGGCGGCCTTTTGCAAGTCCTCCAGAGCCTTATCGTAATTCTCCTGATAGACATATACCATGGCCCGTCCGAAATACGCCTGGCCATAGCTGGGCTTGGCTTTGATGGCGGCATTGAGATCTTCAAGGGCCCGACTGTACTGACCTTTGGCGGTGTAGGCTTTCCCCCGCAGGTACAACAAAGTGGGGTCATTGTGTTTTTGCTGCAGTCCCCGGGTAAAGGTGGCAATGGCCTGGTCGAACTTGCCGGCGTTGCACTGCTCGATGCCTTGAGTTGCGAGATCCTGCCCCCAAGCCAGGGCGCCACCCATCAAGAGTGGAAGAAGCATAATGGTTACAACCAGGGAAATCTTTTTCATATAGCCTCCTTTGGCCATAGCGTGAGGGAGTCAAACCCGGCACGCTGGTGTCCGCCAGGCGCTTACACCGAACACTGGCGGCATTCTTCGCTGAACTCGTGGGACAAGGTGAGACCTTCCGGGGGAAGGCTCAACACCTGTCCGGCTCTGGAGCCGTAACGATACACCGTAATGCCTTTCAGGCCCAGACGGTGCGCCTGGAAAAAGGCCTGGGCCACCTCTGCCTGGGTGGCCTCTGGGGACAGGTTAATGGTTTTGGATACAGCATTCTCCACGTGTTTTTGGAAGGCCGCCTGCATTTGCACCTGGTAATCAACACTTACCTCAAAGGTGGTGGGGAACAGACGGCGGAGGCTCTCGGGTAACTCGGTCAGGGGCCGCACCCGGCCGGTGGCCTGCACCCGGGGAAGCCATTGGGATTCCTCCAACCCCGCGTCTTTTAACTTCTTGAGGAATAGAGGATTTACTTCATCAAATTCCTCCCCTTCCAGAGCCCGGCGGCGGTAGGACACGGCAAAAAGGGGTTCAATGCCGCTGGAGACCCCGGCAATAAGGCTGATGGTACCGGTGGGGGCCACGGTGGTCACGGTGGCGTGCCGCCGGGCCGGCTGACCCTCGGCGTAATAGCGGCTGCGGTGAAAATTGGGAAAGGGGCCCCGCGTTTGGGCCAGGGTTTGGGATTGTTCCAAGGCGGCGGCGGCAATGCAGGCCATGATTTTCTCGGCTAATTCCAAAGCTTCAAGCGAGTCATAGGCCATATTGAGCTTGATAAACATGTCGGCCAGGCCCATGACTCCCAGCCCCACCTTGCGGTTGGCCCGAGTGATGGCACTGATCTGGGGAAGGGGATAGTGGCTCTGGTCAATGACGTCGTCCAGAAAGGTGATGGCCAGTTTTACCAGGTTGTCCAGTTCATCCCAGTCCAAGGCTCCGTTGGTCACCAACCGGGAGAGATTGATGGAGCCCAGATTGCAGGATTCAAAGGGTAGGAGGGGTTGCTCACCGCAAGGGTTGGTAGCCTCCAGCCGTCCTAACTCCGGAGTGGGATTGGCCCGCTCAATGGCGTCCAAAAATACCAAACCCGGGTCTCCGGTCACCAGGGCATAGTGGCAAATAAGGTCAAAGATCTCCCTGGCTGGAACGCGCCGGGTTTCCTGTCCGGTCCGGGGGTTGATCAGAGAGTAGTCCTGCCCCTGCTCCACCCTCTCCATAAAAGCGTCCGTCACCCCCACGGAGAGGTTGAAGTTGGTGAGGATCCCCTGTTCCGCCTTGGCCTGAATGAACTCCATAATGTCGGGATGGTCCACGTTCAGGATACCCATGTTGGCCCCCCGGCGCCGACCTCCCTGCTTCACCACCGCGGTGGTGGTGTCGAAGATGCGCATAAAGCCCACCGGCCCGGAGGCCACCCGGCCGGTGCTGCGCACCTGGTCCCCCCGTGGCCTCAGGTGCGTGAAGCTGAAGCCGGTGCCGCCCCCCGTTTGGTGGATGAGGGACATGTCCCTCACCCCTTCCATGATGCTCCGCATGTCATCGGCGATGGGGATGACAAAGCAGGCCGCCAACTGCCCCTGGGGAATTCCGGCGTTCATCAGGGTGGGGGTGTTGGGCAGGAACTTGAGAGTAGCCATGGCTTCATGAAAGGCCTCGGCCTGTTGGGTGGCGGTTTTTTCGCCGCCATAGCGCAACTCGGCGGCCGCCACCGCCCGGGCCACTCGCCGGAAAAGCTCTTCCGGAGTTTCCATCACCCGGCCTTCCGGATCCCGGCGCAGATACCGCTCTTCTAACACCCGCTGGACGATGGGCCTGAATTCCAAGATGAGTCCGTTCTCAAAAAGTAACGCGGCCAGGGACTGAGACCCTGACTCCCACCCAACAGCAATTTTACAAAATTCCCCATTTTTTTGCCCGTTCCTGATAGGGCTTGGGGAATTCTGGCTGGAAGTTCTGGTAGTAGGTGATGGGATAGCGGGCCCCGATTTTCTTGCCGGCGTCAGCCAACCCCTGGAGGATGCTTCCCAGGAGGCCGATGGGGAAGCTTACCACCAGCTCATCGTCTTGGGTCATGGAAAAGATGCGGTCCCCCATACCGGGAATGACCACCCGCACCTGATTGGTTTTCCAAGGACCGATGAGGTAGGAGCTACATTCCACCTTGCCGCCAAAATCACCCTGGACTCGCTCCCCCAGTCCAAAAACGGCCCCCTGGATGAGGCGCATAAGTTGGGCCGGATTGCCGTAAACGACCACCACGTCCGGATCCCGGGCCAGGCGTTCCAGGGGGGCCAGGTACAAGGCCTCGATCTCTTGCGGGCTGCAGCGGGTCAGGGCCTCCACTTCTTTTTTGGCCGCCTCTTTATCCGCATGAAAACCTACATCGCACAAAAGGCTGACCAATTCCTGGCCCGGGTCGGGCTCCGGAGTCAGGCCAAATGCCAGCATACCAGGGACACAAATGAGGTCTTCCGGGGTTAGACCCACGGGCCAACCGTACACCCGAGCCATGGTGACGCCCTGGCAGATGGTGACTCTTTTCCCGAGGACCTGAGAAGGCCGCCGGGTTTTCTCCGGCAAGGCGGCGGCCTCGGGGAGAAAGGCTACCCCCAAGGGCTCGGTGCGCAGGCGCAGAGCTCCCTTGAGTTCACGGGCTGCTTCCTGGTAGTCCATAAGCCATCCTTTCCTGAGGGTGAGAACCAAAGGTGGGTTACTGCCTCCGATTTTTTAATTGTAATGCCTCATGGTTGCCATGCAACCAGGAAAATGGATTTTCTCCGGGGCCGGGTTCAGAGTGCTGATTGATTACAGGAAAATTTTGACAAAGAAGCATCTGGCAACTGTCCCTCTTCAGATGTGTCATTCTGAGGGAGCGAAGCGGCCGAAGAATCTAAGAGCTATGGCAAAACCGCTTTTTCTGTCATCCTGAGCGAAGCGAATGATCTAGAACTAATTGGAAAGACTAGATTCTTCGCTACGCTCAGAATGACAAAGAACGCGAAAAGAAGTTTTGAGATGGCTTATAAGGATTAGTTTTTTATGAGCATACTCCAGACGTCAGTCTCTCTTTCTCCCCATCTGCCGCCATAAGCGCGGCTGCTTTGCAGCCTGTGAGCTAATTTCTTTTTTCCTGGTTATAGGAATATTCTCTTTTCCAGTTGTATTATTGTTCCTAATGGTTACAATGGGATAACCTAAGAATATTTTTAGGAGAAACTTCCGGATTGCGGCAACACGGACAAGAAAGTGGTTGATTTCCCTTTCCCGGCTCAATGCACTAGGGAAGGCTCATGCTGGCAGCTAAACTCTTGCTTTTCTTAAATCAGCCCTAAATGGAGGTGTCCAGGATGAGTGAACTTGAAAAAGTTAGGCAGCTGTTGGGAATCGGTTTTGGGGGCAGTGTTGTCACTGCGGTGGAGGCTCAAAAAAAGGTCCTCGACGAACTTAAGATTGCTTTAGGACTACCCCAGGATGCCAGTCCCGAAGAGTAGACCCCCGAGGACTGAGCTTCCTAAATCTTGCTCCAAGGACACCTGCCGCTTTTCCATGTCACGCCGTCGTCTGTCCCAAAATCAGGTAAGCGCTTAGGCTGTCTGATTCTATGTAATTTTTTTGTAAGGGGCTCCTGCCCGAGGAGCCCCTTTTTTCCTGTGGTTCGTCTGATATTGTTTTGGGAGGGAAAGCTTAATGGACTGGGCTGCCTGGGGCCTGGATAAACTGGATTGGAAGTTTTTCGCCGGCATCATCAATATCGTCATCATTGATTTGATCCTGGCCGGGGATAATGCCGTGGTCATTGCCATGGCGGTGCGCTCCCTGCCCCGGAAGCAACGGCAGTGGGGCATTCTGATGGGCGCCGGGGCCGCGGTGCTGCTGCGGGTGGTTCTCACCTTCTTTGTGGCCCAGTTGCTGGAGATCCAATTCATCAAACTGGCCGGCGGGGTGCTCATCACCTGGATCGCGGTCAAGCTATTCATAGAAGGCGCTCCCGAGCAGACGGACCAGGAAGCCAAAACCCTGCTCCAGGCCATATGGCTCATCGTGGTGGCGGACCTCACCATGAGCACCGACAATGTTCTGGCCGTGGCCGGCGCTTCCCACGGCAATCTCTTTCTCCTGATCTTCGGCCTGGCCCTGTCCATCCCCTTCGTGGTCTTTACCAGCAACTTGTTGTCTATGTTGATGGACCGTTATCCCATTATCCTCTACCTCGGGGCCGCAATCCTGGGCCGGGTGGCCGGAGAGATGATCTTCACCGACCCCGCGGTGGTGAGCTGGTTCAGCCCACCCACCTGGTTTTGCTATACTATGGAGGCGGTATTCGCCTTGGGAGTGATTGTGGCGGGCAAGCTGTGGCTAAGGTACGCCTTTCGCCAGGCGGATAAAAATGCCCCGGAGACTAACAAACTGGAGGCTTCTTCGGGGGGAAATTACTCGGCCCGGCGGCCGGATGAGGGGTGAGCGTGGCTATTTTGACGATTTCCCGAGAGTATGGCAGCGGCGGTTGGGAGATTGGCCGTCGGGTGGCTGAGAGGCTGGGGTATCAGTTTGTGGATAAAGAACGGGTCTTTCAGGATCTGGAGAGGGCCGGAGCTCAGTGGGGGCGGCTGGCCCGGGAACTGGATGAAGTCTGCCCCACCCTGTGGGAACGCCATGACTGGCAATATAGGGGTTACGTGGCCCAGACCGAGGCGGTGTTCCTGGATTACGCTGAGGCGGACAACGCGGTGCTCATCGGTCGGGGTGGCTCCTTTTTGCTGCAGGAGGTGCCCTTCTCCCTCAGGGTGCGGCTGGTGGCTCCCCTGGAGGTGCGCCTGGAGCGGATCATGGCCCGGGAGGGTCTGGATCGGGAGGTTGCGGCGAGGCTCATCACCCAGATGGACGGGGACCGGGCCTGCTACGTCAAGGCCAACTACGGCAGCGATTGGGACCTCGAACAGGTTTACGATCTGACCCTGAACACCGGCACCTTCACCTTCGAGCAGGTGGAGGATGTCCTGGGGCACGGTCTGGAAGACAAGGACCGTTTGGCCACGCCGGAGGCCAAGACCCTCCTTCAGCAAACAGCCCTGGCTTACCGGCTGAAAGCCCGGGTCGCCACCGATCCCCACCTGCTGGTGCCTACCCTGAAGGTTGACCTGGAAGATGGTACCTTGGTAGTGGCCGGCATCATCCACACGCCCCAGGAGCAGAAACTGATCCAAGAAATCGCCCGGGAGGTGTGCGGCGAGCAGCCGGTGCGGTTTGATCTGCACCGACGGGTTTGAAGCCTATAGCAAAGGCAGGGGATCGCCACCCCTGATCCCCCCTCGATCTGAGTGTAAAAGAACCCAGACGAACCGTGGAAAAATCGTCCTTTTATAGCATGTCTCCGGAAGAGGCGCTGGCCGCCCTGGGGACCGGCCCCGACGGCTTGTCCACACCTGAAGCTGCGGTCCGCCTTCAGGAGCATGGCCTCAACGAGCTGGCGCCGACCAAAAAAATCTCTCCGGTGGTCATTTTTTTCCGGCAGTTCGCCAGTCTCCTCATGCTCATCCTCATCGCCGCCATTGTCATCTCCTACCTCATGGGGGAGACCCTGGACGCCCTGGTCATTCTGGCCATCCTGCTGGGCTGCGGCGTTCTGGGTTTTTTTCAGGAATATAGGGCTGAAAAAGCCGCGGCGGCCCTGGCCAAAATGGCGGCCCCCACGGCCACGGTCGTCAGAGAGGGGCGGGAGATCACCATCCCCAGTCGGGAAGTGGTCCCCGGGGACCTAGTGGTGCTTCACACCGGCGACCGGGTGTCCGCGGACGGCCGCTTATTGGAAGTAATTAACCTGAAGGCGGACGAGGCCCTTCTCACGGGGGAATCCACCCCGGCGCATAAACGCCTCACCGCTGTATCTTCGCCGGACACCCCGGTGGCCGATCAGGCCTGCATGGTCTTTGGCGGCACGGTGGTCACCAATGGCCGCGGCCGGGCTGTGGTGACCGCCACCGGTATGGTCTCCGAGTTCGGGCGCATCGCCCGGATGCTGGAGGAAGTGGAGGTGGAGGAAACCCCGCTGGAACGGCGCATGACCACCATCGGGCGGGTCCTTGCCACCATTTGTCTTTCCGTGGCCGTCGGGGCCGTGCTCTTGGGCCTCCACCAAGGGAAAGAACTATGGCCCATGATTATCTGGGGTATCAGCCTGGCAGTGGCAGCAGTGCCCGAAGCCCTGCCCGCCGTGGTGACAGGAGCCCTGGCCATCGGCACCACCCGCATGGCCCGGCGCCACGCCATTATCAAACGCCTGCCTGCGGTGGAGACCATGGGGTGCACCACCGTCATCTGCACTGACAAGACCGGCACCCTTACTAAAAACGAGATGACTGTGCGGCGCCTCTCTCTGGACGGGAAAAACCTGGAAGTCACCGGGACGGGCTATGAACCCCGGGGGGAGTTCCGGGTGGAGGGGGCCGACGGCCGGCTCACCGGGTCCCAGCCGGTCCTCCGGCAAGCCGCGCTGGTGTCCCTCCTCTGTAACGACGCCGCGCTGGAGGAAGCTTCCGGGGTCTGGCAGGTGCGGGGTGACCCCACGGAGGGGGCCTTGCTGGTCCTGGGGCGTAAGGCCAGTTTGGACCGGGCCCGCCTACTGCAAGAGTACCCCCGGGTGGCGGAAATTCCCTTCTCTTCGGAGCGCAAGCGCATGAGCACCATCCATGAAGGACCGGAGGGGCTGCTTATGTGCCTGAAGGGGGCCCCGGAAAGTATCTTGCCCTGGTGCACCCGGGTACTAACCCAGCAAGGTGAGGAGCCTCTGGACGAACCCGGTCGGGAAAAGATCATGGCTGAGGCCGCGGCCATGGCCACCCAGGCCTTGCGGGTCCTGGGTCTGGCCTACCGTCCCCTGCCTGCCATTCCGGAGCTGACCCCCAAAGCCGAGGAAGCCGACCTGGTGTGGGTGGGGCTGGTGGGCATGATCGACCCGCCCCGGCCTGAGGCCAAAGACGCAGTGCGCCGCTGTCATCAGGCCGGCATCCGGGTAATTATGGTCACGGGGGACCATCCGGAAACGGCCCAGGCCATCGGCCAGGAACTGGGCCTTTTGGCCCAGGCGCGCCAAAATCCGGGAGTGCTCAGCGGTCAGGAAGTCAACGCCCTGGACGACGCCGGGCTGCTCTCGGCGTTACAAAAAATTTCGGTGTTTGCCCGGGTATCCCCGGAACACAAGCTGCGGCTGGTTAATCTTCTCAAAGGCCAGGGAGAAGTGGTGGCCATGACCGGGGACGGGGTGAATGACGCTCCTGCCTTGAAGCGGGCTGACATCGGCGTGGCCATGGGCATCACCGGCACCGAAGTCACCAAGGAAACCGCGGCCATGATTCTGGCGGACGACAATTTCGCCTCGCTAGTGGCTGCGGTGGAGGAAGGCCGGGCCATTTTCGACAATATCAAAAAGTACTTGATTTTTCTTCTAAGCTGCAATTTTGCCGAAATCCTCACCCTCACAGGCGCCATTTTTCTGGACCTGCCCCTCCCCTTGGTGGCCCTGCAAATCCTCTGGGTCAATCTCATCACCGATGGTCTCCCCGCCCTGGCCCTGGGAGTGGACCCCAAGGCCCCCGACGTCATGGAGCGGCCCCCGCGGCCGCCCCGGGAGGGGGTCTTCACGCGCTCGGTCACGGTGCTTTTGATGGTCATTTCCCTCCACCTCACCCTCATCCTTCTCCCCCTGTTCGCGTATTACTTCTTTTTCAACCCCCACCGACTCAGCGACCACAGCCAGGTGCTGATCTTGGCCCAGACCATGGTCTTCATCACCCTCATCCTGGCGGAGCTGGTGAACGCCTTTAACTGCCGGTCGGATATTCACTCCCTGTTCACCGTGGGGTTCTGGCCCAACCGTTTTCTGCTATGGAGTGCGCTGCTTTCTTTGGGAATCATGGTGGCGGTTATTCAGTGGCAGCCTCTGGCCCACCTGTTCCACACTCGACCTTTGGAGCTGAGAGACTGGCTTCTGGCCGCGGGCTTAAGTCTCACCATCTTTCCGGTAGTGGAGGTGGCCAAGTGGCTTTTGCGCCGCCGGGCCGAAGCCCTGGCGCGCTAGCCTGTCCTGCCGGAGCATTTCCCCAGCACCTTGTTTTCTCTCCAAAAAATCCGCCCTAAATTTTTCCTTCTTGTCAAATCTGCCGATAAAGCAGATAGAGGAGAATCTATACCCTGCGAGCTCCAGCATATCCCAGCAGGTGTTGGATATCCAAATAGCTAATCTTTAGGGTGGTCTGTCAATTTTTATGACGGCTACCCGGAAGGTTTGAAGATGAGGCAGGCTGCTAATAAATGAGGGTAAGAGCAATGCGCCAGGTGAAACTGAGTACCAAAATTGTCGGAGGTTTTTTATTTCTTATTATCCTTTCCTCCCTCATGGCCTACCTGGGGTGGCATAATCTCAAGGTTCTCCAAACCATGGTCAAGCGCCGGGAGACTTTTAACTCCATCACCAAGAAGGTTTTGGAAACCGGGCGCGACGAACAGCAAGTCCTCCTTCGGGGGAGCCAAGAGTCTTTGGAGCAGGTGACCAGCAACCTCCAGGCCATTAAGAACCTAGTGGCACAAGCCCGGGGCTCCTTTCCTGATCAGGCCGATCAAAAGCACCTGGATCAGGTTCTGGATCATCTGGGACGCTATGAGGCTGCTTTTAACCGGTACACTGTTTGGCAACGCCAGCACCAAAGACAGGAGGCCCCGGAGGGGCAGCGCCTTGTGGCCCAAATGGACCAGGACATAACGGTGGCAGCCCGGAACCTCTTGAAGGCGAGTGAGGCGGGCTTAAAAGCCCAAAAAGATCGGATGCAATCCCAGTGGGCTTCAGCCAGCAAACTCCTGGGGGCCAGTATTTTGATTACCATTGGTTTGAGTCTTCTGGTTGCCGTGCTTTTAGTCCGCAGTCTCACCAAGACGCTGAACCGCATCATCTCCGGCCTGGGGGAGGGCTCTGAGCAGGTGGCCGCGGCCTCCCTCCAAGTGGCCAGCGCCAGCCAGTCCCTGGCCGCGGGCTCCTCTCACCAGGCGGCCTCCCTTCAGCAAACTACTACATCTCTCGAGGAGCTGGCGGCTACAGTGAAGCAGAACTCTTCCTACACTGACCAGTGCAACGACTTAGTACTACAGACCCACGAAAAAACCCGGGAAGTGCATAAATCCATCCGGGCCACCAAAGAGTTCATGGAAACCATCTCCAACTCCGGGGAGAGTATTAAGAAGATCATTAAAAATATTGATGAAATCGCTTTTCAAACCAACCTGCTGGCCCTCAACGCCGCCGTGGAAGCGGCCCGGGCGGGGGAGGCCGGGGCCGGCTTTGCGGTGGTGGCCGACGAAGTGCGGGCTTTGGCCCTGCGCGCCGCGGAGGCGGCCAAAACCACTGATGATTTGATCGGGGAGACCGCTCAGCAGATCGAGTTGGGTTCAGCCCAGATCCAGGAGACCCTCACCAAGTTCTACGTCATGGGAGAATCGGCTAAAAAGGTGAACGACCTGGTGGGGGAGATTGCCAACGCCAGCAGAGAGCAGGCCCAGGGAATCGAGCAGTTGAACCAGGCCATGCTGGAAATAGACCGGGTGATGCAGCAGAATGCCGCCAACGCCGAAGAAAGCGCCAGCGCCGCGGCCCAACTCCAGTCTCAATCAGAACGGATGCGGGAGATCGTGGGGGAGATGGTTTCCCTGGTGCACAGTGGTCACGGCCCTCGGTCAGGGGAGGCGGGGACCTCGGATAAAGGCCAGCCTCGCCAGCTCATGGCCTCTGCTGCTGAGGGTGAATTTATACAGAAGTAAGGATAGGCGGACTGGGTTTTCCGGCGTTGACATCGTGTCAACTTCGCCGCCGTCTGTTTCAACTGCGGTAGCTGGCATTAATGCGGATGTAGTCCTCGGTGAGATCACAGGTGTCGTAAAAGTCCTGAAAATCTCCGGCCTGCAAATCAATGGTGACGGTGAAAGGCCCGGCCAGGATTAGGTTTCGGGCCGCAGCCTCAACCGCTTCCCCCCGACCTCGGCCGTTTTCCATCACCAGGTGTGGTCCAAAGGCAATGCTCACCCCCTCCGGGTCAAAGCGGGCCCCGGAGCGACCCAGGGCCGCCATGATTCTGCCCCAGTTAACATCCGCCCCGGCCATAGCCGTCTTCACCAAGGGGGAGGTGGCTACGGTGGCCGCGGCCTTACGGGCTTCCAGGGCAGCAGCCGCCCCCTGAACCACCACCCGATAGACCCGGCTTGCTCCTTCCCCGTCGGCCACAATCTGTTGAGCTAACTCCCCCATCAGTTGGCCCAAAAGCTCCCCCCAAGGGGCCGCCTGGGCCAGGTCGGTTACCGGCTGATGGCCGGCCCGGCCGCCGGCCAACAGGAGAACCGTATCGTTGGTGGAGGTGTCCCCATCGATGCTAATCCGGTTGAAGCTCCGATATACGGCCTGTACCAGGAGCTTTTTCAGGACCGGGGCACTGATGGCCGCGTCCGTGAACACGAAGGACAGCAGGGTGGCCATGTCCGGGTGAATCATGCCGGCTCCCTTGGCCACCCCGGCCAGGGTGACCTGGCGTCCCCACAAGGTTTCCCGGATGAACGCCGTCTTGGGACGGGTGTCCGTGGTCATGATGGCCTCGGCCATCTCAGGGAGGCCCTCAGGGCGCAGACGAGCCACTAGGTCCGGCAAGGCTGCCTTGATGCGGGAGGCGGGCAAGGGTTGGCCGATGACCCCGGTGGAAGCGGGGAGCACCGCGGCCTCGGGAATGGCCAGCAGCCGGGCCGCCTCCCGGGTGAGGTCCCGGGCGTCTTGTTTCCCCTGGGGGCCGGTGCAGGCGTTGGCGTTGCCGCTGTTTATCAAAATGGCCTGGGCCGCGCCCCGGCGGAGACGAGCCCGGCAGAGGAGCACCGGGGCCGCCTTCACGCGATTGGTGGTGAAAACGCCGGCCGCGGTGGCCGGCTCCACGGCATGGATGAGGGCCAGGTCCAGGCCGCCCTGCTTTTTGACGCCCGCGGCGAGACCCGCCGCGGAAAATCCCGGCACTATCACCTTTGGACCTCCAGAGAAATGGGCTGGCGCAAGATGGTCTTCAGCTTCTCCGGAGGGGTGCGTCGGGGGTCGCTCAGATAAATTTCATGGTGCTTGCCGGCGAAATGGAAGCCCTTCTCCTTAATGAAGGTATGCAGCTGAGCGATGGTGGCGGCCTCCTCGGCATAAGGGCCCACATGGAGGATCTGGGCCGACTGGCCGTCAGTGTGTCGCATGAAGGTGGTGTCGTACAACGGGGGCGTGTTCTTCTTGGCTTGGAGCGCTTCCCGGGCTGCAGCCACCATATCCTTGGTAACAAAGTCAGGCTGCAAAATCATCAGAGTCCACTTCCACTCGTCCGGGGGCCCCAAGGCACAAGCCGAGTGATCGTTACCCCCCCACAACCCCTCCAGGGGCATGACGGTATAATCCTGCCTCTGCTCTTTTTTCACCATGAACTTGAGGGTATAGGACAGACGGAACAGGGTCTCGGCGGCCTGCTGAAAAGCCGGGGCGGAGTTGGGGTCACCGTTGCCCTCGGCCATGAGAAAGCGGAGGGGCGGGACCTCGACCAGGGCTATGGTGTCCGCCGAGGCGGTGTAAAACTGCTTGAGGTCCTTTTTCAGGTCGATTTTGGTCATCCCGGTAACCTTTTAAATCCAAGCATAACCTGAGTAACCCCGCTCTAATCAAGCCCCACAGTTATTGAGCACGGGCAGGATGCCCGTGCTACCCGAATAAGGGGTTGGGGGAGAGGGTGTGGGAGAGGGGGCAGGGGTTTGTGACCACTGGCCCCCTCTTCCACGCATCACTTCCCGCAACACTTTTTATATTTCTTGCCGCTGCCGCAGGGGCAGGGGGCGTTGCGGCCCACCTTTTTTTGCTGGCGTTCCGCGGGCCGGGCGCTTTCGCCGCCGTCGCCGTGGCTGAAGCTCATCTGCTGTTGGGCCGGGCGGGCTTCCTCCGGAATTTCCCGGTGAGGCTGGACCTGGAGGTGGAAGAGGGTACCCACGGTATCCGCTTTGATCCGTTGCACCAGGTCCATGAACATTTCATAGCCTTCCCTCTGGTATTCCCGCAAAGGATCGACCTGGGCGTAGCCCCTTAGGCCAATGCCGTCCCGCAGGTGGTCCATGGAAAGCAAATGATCCTTCCAGTAATTGTCCACGATCTGGAGCATAACCATTTGTTGGAGGTGCTCAAAAACTTCCGGGCCGATTTCCTGGGACTTGGCCTCATAGCGTTCTCTGACTTTTTCCGCCAGAAAGTCTTCCAGGTCGCCATTCTCTTGTTCCAGGCCCATGAGGTCCACCCGAAAACCGAACTGCCTTTGGAACGCGGTTTCCAGCCCCTTGAGGTCAGATTCCTCTAAGAGATTATCAGCGACATGTTCTTCCACCAGTTCCTCCAGCACCTCTTCCGCCATGTCCAGGAAATCATCTTTCAAGTTCTCCCCGCCCAGAATTTGGCGGCGCTGGGCATAAATCACCTCCCGCTGCTGGTTCATGACATCGTCGTATTCCAGGAGGTGTTTGCGGATATCGAAGTTATGGGCTTCCACCCGCATCTGGGCCTTTTCAATGGCGTTACTCACCATGCGGTGCTCGATGGGCTCGCCCTCGTCCATACCCATGCGACCCATGAGGCCTTTGATGCGGTCGGAGCCGAAAATACGGAGCAGATCATCCTCCATGGAAAGATAGAAGCGGGAAGACCCCGGGTCTCCCTGACGGCCGGAACGGCCCCGGAGCTGGTTATCGATGCGCCGGGCTTCGTGGCGCTCCGTGGCCAGAATGTGCAGGCCGCCCTGCTCCACCACCCCCTCGCCTAAAACAATGTCAGTGCCCCGGCCGGCCATGTTGGTGGCGATGGTAACATGGCCGAAGTGCCCCGCCTGGGCCACGATTTCGGCTTCTTTTTCGTGGTGTTTGGCGTTTAAAACTTCGTGGTTGATCCCTTCCCGCTTCAGGAGCTTGCTCAGGTGTTCCGACTTTTCAATGGAGGTGGTGCCCACCAGCACCGGCTGGCCGCGGTCGTGGCATTCCTTGATTTCCTCCACCGCGGCCAGAAATTTTTCCTCACCGGTCCTATAGATGACATCGGGAAAATCCTCCCGGATCATCTTTTTATGGGTGGGGATAACCATCACATCCAGGTTATAGATCTTTTTGAACTCCTCGGCTTCGGTGTCCGCGGTACCGGTCATGCCGGCGAGCTTGTTGTACATGCGGAAATAGTTCTGGAAGGTGATGGTGGCCAGGGTCTGGTTTTCGTTTTCGATGCGCACGCCCTCTTTGGCCTCCAGAGCCTGGTGCAGGCCGTCGGAGTAGCGCCGCCCCGGCATGAGGCGCCCGGTAAACTCGTCCACGATGATGACCTGGCCTTCCTTGACGATGTACGCATCATCCCGCTGGAAGAGTTGGTGGGCTTTTAAGGCCTGGTTCAGATGGTGCACCACTTCGATGTGGCGGGGATCATAAATATTGTCGAGATTCAGGAGCTTTTCGGCCCGGGCGATGCCCTCCTCGGTAATGAGAACGCTTCTGGCCTTTTCGTCCACCGTGAAGTGCTGTTCCCGTTTGAGCTGCTGGGCCACCCGGTTCAGAATATAGTAGAGGTTGGTGGATTCCTCCGCGGGCCCCGAAATGATCAGCGGGGTGCGGGCCTCGTCGATGAGAATGGAGTCCACTTCGTCCACGATGGCATAGTTAAAGTCCCGCTGGACATAATCCGCCAGGTCGAACTTCATGTTGTCCCGCAAATAGTCGAAGCCGAACTCGTTGTTGGTGCCATAGGTGACATCGGCGTTGTAAGCCCAACGGCGCTCCTCGTCGCTCAAGCCGTGGAGAATGGTGCCCACCCGCATGCCCAAGGCATTGAAGACGTTCCCCATCCAGTGGGTGTCCCGGCGGGCCAGGTAGTCGTTCACCGTGACGATGTGGACCCCTTCCCGGGCGAGGGCGTTGAGATATGCAGGGAGCACGGCCACCAGAGTTTTGCCTTCACCGGTCTTCATTTCCGCAATCTTGCCCTGGTGGAGGACAATGCCCCCGATGAGCTGCACGTCGAAGGGTCTCATGCCCAGGGCCCGCAGGGACGCCTCCCGGACCACCGCGAAGGCCTCGGACAACAAATCGTCCAGGGGCTCGCCCTGGTCCAGACGCTCCCTAAAATGGGGGGTTTTGGCGGCCAAGTCCGCGTCGGAGAGTTTCCTCAGTTCCGGCTCTAAAGAAGTCATTTGGTCCACCAGGGGGGCCAGGCGCCGGAGCTCGCGCTCGTTTTTGCTGCCAAAGATTTTTTTCAGAGTAAAGTCAAACATAAAATTTATCGGTATCTCCGTAATATTATCGCAATAATGTTGGGGCGCGGTTAGCCCCCTCTCCTAAAAGTTTAGGGGCACGAAAATTCTTGTCAAGGCGTCTCCGGTAGGTGCAACACCATGGGGACCTCATCGCAATCCGGAAATTTCAAACACTTGACGCAGTCCGCCCAGATGCGGGGATGCAGTTTTTCCCGGGGAAATTCTTCAAAGCCGAAGCGCTGGAAAAAGTCCAGGTTGTCGGTGAGGACAAAAATCTGTTTCAGCCCTAAAGTACGGGCCTCCTCCAGGCAGCTTTGGACCAACAGTCTGCCGATGCCCCGGTTCTGGTGGACCGGCAAGACTATTAAGGAACGGATTTCTCCCAAATCTTCCCAGAAAACATGCAGGGCCGCGACTCCCAAGATCGGTCCGGCGCCGTCTTCCCGGTACACAAAAAAATCCCTGACAAAGCTATAGAGTTCGGACAGGGAACGGGGCAGGATGTTCCACTGGCCGGAGTATTCCGCCAAGAGGCGGTGGATTTCCGGAACTTCCCTGAGCTTGGCTTTCGAGATCATGGCGCCTTGACACAATTGTGCCCGTCAGAGATTATTATAACATGAGTAAACTAAGGAGAAATCTATGAGTGTCATTTCACAGGACAAATTTGTCCGCTTGGAATACCGTCTTAAGCTTGAAAATGGAGAATATATTCGCGGTTCCGCCGAGAAACCTGAATACCTGGTTTTTATTGCGGGCTACGATGAGTTGCTGCCGGGATTGGAGCGGCGCCTCTGGGGCCTTTCCATGGATCAAGGAACTGTGAAGTTTATGGTGCCGTGCAAAGAGGCCTTTGGCGCTTACGACCCGGAGAACGTCCAAGTCTGGAGCAGAAAACGCTTTTCTCCCGACATTGAGTTACAGGTGGGGCAGCAGGTCCTTCCTGATATTCTGCCTTTTCCCCCGGAATATCCTTTGAGAATCAAGGAGGTTCGGGAAGACAGCGTGGTGCTGGACCTCAACCATCCCCTGGCTGATGAGGATCTCTATTATGAGGTCAAAGTGGCGGAGCTGCGGGACGCCACCCCGGAGGAGTTGACCCCAAAAAATCCCGGCCTCTTGCAGGCCGGGATGTTTTTGGGAGAAAAAAGCTGTGATTAAACTTCGGTCACCGTGATGGCCCCAGAAGGGCAAACTTCGATGCAGCTCTCACAGCCCAGGCACTCGTCTTCGGCCACCACAGTAGCTTTCTCATCCTGCATTTCAAAGACGCCCGTCGGACAAACGTTGACGCATTCCTCATCGCCGGTGCATTTATCAACGTCCACTTCCACACGCCAAGACATAAACGTTTACCTCCTTTGAGAATTGGCTAACCTCATTGTGCTTGCCGAGATTTCACCGTATGAAAACCCTCGAGCCCCAAGGGCAGCATGGAACCCTGCGCTTCCTGGATTTTCCGTGCGGTCTCAGTCATTTTCCCCGAGACCGGTCGGCACCATCCTGGGGCCGGGCAGGTTATTATGCTTTTTTTCACAAGGGTCAGCTTCTCGTATATTAAAAACCCACCCCCCTTGTCAAGAAAAAATCACCCGGTGGCTCCCCTCCGGGTCCTCCCCGGGGGTGCCGCAGCAGGGTCAGCTTGGGAAAAGCCTTCCCTGGGCTTGACCGTCTGTCGCCGGTTCTGATGTTCCCGGGCCTGGCGGATCAAGGCCGGGGCCCAATCCGGAGCCCCCAAGGCGTGAAGGTGAGTGTACGTGGCCAGGACGTTCTTGTAAACAAAGCCATCCCGGTGGCCGCAGATACCGGCGCCCCGAGTCACACGGAAGACTAAAGTGGCCTCGGGACCGGGTTCGGGTTGCATGCGGGAGTAGTGGAACTCGTGGCCCTTAAGACAGGTGCCGGAAGGGAAATAAGGGTTGGTTCCTTCCACCTCCAGGACGGTGTACCCGTGCCCCTGGGGGCTTTGGCCCATGAGAAAATCATGGGGTAAGAGCCCCACCATGGGATAAGACCGGCCTTCCAGGGTCTGGATGGTACGTCCCAGGTACATGAGCCCCCCGCATTCGGCATAGATGGGCAGGCCGTCCTCCGCGGCCAGGCGCAGGGAAGTCCGGAAATCCTCGTTGCCGGCCAGAGCGGCGGCGTTGGTCTCCGGGAAGCCGCCCCCCAGGTAGAGAGCATCCAGGTCCGGCGGCAGGGCGGCCTGGTTAAGAGCGTTCAGGTAAACCAACCGGGCGCCCGCTTGCTCTAACGCCTCCAGGTTTTCCGGATAGTAGAACTGAAAGGCCGCGTCCCGGACAATGCCGATTTTCACCGGATTTTGGAGATCAACAACCGGGTAAAGTGGCTGGGAAGCCGTCGGCAACGGCGGCGCCTGGGAGGCTGCCTGCCAAAGCCCTGGCAAGTTCAGATAGCGTGCGCACTTCAGGCGGGGAACCGCTCCCAATACCGGGATTTGACAGTAGTGCTCGATGGTTTTTCTCAGGATATCTTCGTGGCGGGGGCGGGCCACCTGATTGAGGATGACCCCGGCAAGGTTCACCTGGGGGTCAAAGTGTTGACAGCCCATCACCAAGGCAGCCGCGGTGCGGGTGGTCATGGTGCAGTCTACCACCAGCACCACCGGCACCTTCAGGAGTTTGGCCAATTCTGCGGTGCTGTAAGTGCCCTGGGCATCCAGGCCATCAAAAAGGCCGCGGTTGCCCTCCATCAGCAGGGCGTCCGCGACCTGGGCGTGTCGGGATACTAATGCCTTTATCTGTTCCCCTTCCATGAGAAAGGGGTCCAGGTTATGGCTGGGCCTCCCCGCCGCGATGGCGTGCCAAGCCGGGTCGATATAGTCCGGTCCCTTCTTGAAAGGGACCACATTTCGACCCTCGGCTCGCCACGCGGCCAGGAGTCCTAAGGTCAGGGTGGTCTTACCGGCCCCACCCCGAAGAGCTGTGAGCAGCAATCGAGGACAGGGCCGAGACATTAGTGTTTCGCGGCGCCTTCCACCCGGGGTATTTCAACGAAACTGCCGCCGAAGTAAGTGTAGACACAGCGGCCGCCATCGATAAGCTCTTTGATGGCCATCTTAATCTCGTTCTTATTCTGATCCGGGTGCTCTTTGAGCACGGCCTTTTGCAGGTCCATGGCCTTGAGCTGCTTCTTGCCTTGGGCCGCTTCCACCAGCTTGTAAATGTATTCTACAAGTTCTGTCTTTGGTAATGCCATTTTTCAGCTACCTACCTAGAATTTGAAATGCATAGACGTCCTATAAGTATCATACGCCTGAAACTTATAGTCGTCAATATGCTGATAGGTGAAGGGGATATCGCATACCTCAAAGAACTTTTCCCAACCGATACGCTCGACCCACTCACCGACGCGCTCCCATTTGTTGGCGCTTTCAGCGTACTTGAGGAGGATCTTGCGGATGGTACCCACGGTTTCCGGCCAGCGGGGCGGGTTATTGGGAATATAGGGCACCGCCAGGCGGGAGAACATGGGCGGGCTCTTGGCGTTGGACACTTTGCCGCCCACGAGCAGGGCCACGCCGCCCTTTTCCTCGTCAAAGCAGGGCATGGCCGGGCACATGGTATAGCAGTTGCCGCAGTACATGCAGCGGGGTTCGTTCACGGTGACGCTCTTCAGGTTCTTATCCGGATGAGGCCGGATGGCGCCGGTGGGACAGGAAGCGATGGTGGTGGGAATTTCGCACAGATGGCGCAGCCGGTCGTGCATAACCTTGGGCGGGGTCCGATGCACGCCGCAGATGGCGATGTCGGAGCAGTGCACCGCGCCGCACATGTTCAGGCAGCAGGCCAGGGAGATGCGCACCTGGGCCGGAAGCTGGTGGCTGCCGAAGTATTCAAAGACGTCATCCATCACCGCTTTGACCACCCCGGAGGCGTCGATGGCCGGAGTATGGCAATGTATCCACCCCTGGGTGTGGACGATGTTGGTGACGGAATGGCCGGTGCCGCCCTTGGGGATGCCCCGCTGGGCCAGCTCGGCCTTCAAGGGCTCTAACTGGGCCTTGTCGGATACGAGAAACTCGGCATTGTGGCGGCTGGTGAAGCGCAAATAGCCGCCGCAATACTTATCAGCGATATCGCACAGATCCCGAGCTTGCAGAGTGGTGAGAATCCGAGGGGAGGCGATGCGGATAGAGTATAACTCAGCGCCGCTCTCGGATACGTGCTTCAACACCCCGGGTTCCGGGATCTCATGATATTTCCATTTGCCGTAATTTTCTTTGATAATGGGCGGCAAGAATTTGCCAAAGTGCGGCGGGCCAATATCGGTAATCCGTTCAGACATGTTATCTTTTCCTCCTTACCGTAAATGGTGCGAATAGAAGCACACAGAAAAATGTCGTTATTTGGTGGTATAGTACTTCTTCCCGGCGGCCTCGGCGTCGAAGTCGGACTGCTGCCAGAAGAAGAAGGGATTGGCCCGGGGCACCCGCACAGTCTGGGGCACCGGCGGCAGGCCCACGGCCTCCAGGAAGGCCCGCATGCCTAAACGCATGATAAGTTCGCCGGTCCGTTCCCGGTTTTTCCCGTGCTCTGCCCACCACTCAGTAATATTAGTAGTCAGTTCTTTCAGTTCATCAAAGGGCTCTTCCATTCTCATGAAGGGCACAATGACCCAGCTCATCTGGGCCCCTTCCAGAATGGGTGCGTGGGAACCGAGTAAGATGGTGCAACCGACATCGGTGCCGGGCCGGAGGGCCTGGGGCATCATGTTAATGCAGTGCATGCAGTGGTTGCAGTTCTTATTGTCGATCTTCAGAGTCGAGCCGTCCCAGCTCATGCAGGCGGTGGGGCAGAGATCCGTGACATCGGCTTTGATATCCAGCTTGTCCACGTTAGCGCCGCCGCCCCGGGGCTTGAGCTCGCCGCCGGCATAAGCCTTAACCGCAGCCTGGTCGATGCGGATGTCGTCCTGCCAGACGCCGATCATGGACATGTCGGACCGGGCCACCGAAGCTACGCAGTCATTGGGGCAGCCGGAGAACTTCAATTTGTATTTGTATGGAAAGGAAGGCCGGTGCAAGTCGAACTGAAATTCCTGGGTGAGTTGGTAACAGGCCTCCATAGTGTCATAACAGGACCATTCGCACCGGGACGGACCCACACAGCAAGAGGGACTACGCATGGCCGAGCCGGAACCCCCGATGTCCCAGCCTTTGGCGGTGAGATCGGCGAAGCATGGTTCCAAATCATCTGTACGGCAGCCCAGGAAAACAATGTCGCCAGTGGCGCCGTGCAGGTTCAAGATGCCGCTGCCGTGCTTATCCCAGATGTCGCACAATTCGCGCAAGGCCTCGGTGCTGTAATACCAACCAGAGGGTTGGTTAATCCGCATAGTATGGAAATGCTCCAGGCCAGGGAACTCATCCGGCAGATCGGAGTAGCGGCCGATAATGCCGGAGCCATAGCCCAGCACACCTACGATGCCGCCATGCTTCCAGTGAGTGATCTTTTCCTTATACGACCTTTCCAACTGGCCCAACAGGTCAGCGACCTGGGGCTTCTGGGCGGCCAACCGCTTCAGGTCCTTCACAAAGCTGGGGTAGGGGCCGGATTCCAGTTGATCCAACAGTGGGGTTTTGTGCATGAAAATCTCCTCCTGACTTAAATGGTCCCCAAGGGGTTTATCCTTTTTTTCACAAATCTTCGTTATCTCATACCATCACAAGAAATTTGTCAATAAAAAAATAACCCTAGACTTCCTCAAGAACGGTAACCGCTCCCAACTCCTCCAGAGCGGCTTGGCACTTGGCCGCCGGACCCACCACCAGAGTCACCAGGGACTCGGGCTGTAAGTGGCTCTGAGCGGCTTGCCGAGCGGCTTCCGAGGTAACACCCTGAATATTTTCACAATAGCGCGACAGGTAATCCAGGCCCAGGTCATGCAACTCGATGTTGAGCACCTGGGTAGCCAACGTCCGGGCGGTTTCCAGCCCTAGAGGGAAGTGGCCCACATAATAACTTTGGGCTTCCGACAATTCCTTGGCCTCGACGCCGTTATCCCGGACATTGCGCACCACCTCCCCAATTTCCTGGATGACCTGGGCGGTATTTTCCGCGGGGGTGAAGGTGGAAATGGTAAAGGGGCCCGGGGCCCGCCGGAAGTGGAAGCGGCTGCGGATGCCATAGGTGAAACCCAGGTCCGAACGGATGCGGGTCATGAGCCGGGAAGAAAAGCCTCCCTCCCCCAGGATGTAGTTCACCAGTCGCAGGGGGAAAAAATCGGGGTGATGCCGGGGGAGACCCAGGTGACCCAGGCGAATCTCGCTCTGGGTGAGCTCGGGCCGGTCCAACAGGTAGAGGCCGGGAGGAGAAAGGTCGGCATGGGGGGTGGTATAAGCCGGGCTCACCGGGCCGCCTCCCTGCCAGCCGTCCCACCAGCGGTGGGCTCCCTCTTCCACCTGAGCTTGAGGCACCATGCCCACCACCACCAGGCTGGTGACGCCGGGCGCGAATTCCCGGGCGTAATGGCCGGTAAGATCCGGGAGAATCAGGGCTTCCAGACTCTCCGGCTCTCCCCGCACCGCGTGGCCGTAGGGAGCTGTGCCGAAAAACAGACGGCGGAAACACCGGGTAGCCAACTCCCGGGGGTCATCGAGCATCTGGGCCAACTCGGCCCGGCGCCGCTCCATCAGCAGAGGAAATTCTTCGTCGGGGAAGCTGGGAGTTTGCACCACCTCCGCCAAAATCTCCATGAGGGCCGGGAAGTCCTCGGCCAAGCCCTCCAGAGAAATATAGGTGGCGTCGTAGCCAGCCCGGGCCCGGATTTGCGCCCCCAGGGACTCCACGTCTTCGGCCAACTGCCGCTGGGAGCGCCGGATCGTACCCAGGGTGAGGTACTCGGCGGTCCAGTCCGCCACCCCCGCCTTGCCTTGGGGGTCGGTTTCCGCCCCCCGCTTCACCATACAGGTAATACTCACCCAGGGGACCCGTTCGTATTCCATGCCCAACAGATTCATGCCGGTGGACAAACTCACCTGGTAAATATCCGGAAGATGTCCAGTCATAGGCCTGCCTTTTTTCTCATGTAGGTCGGGCATTGCCCGACAAATCCTAACCTCTTACGTAAACCGAATTGCTTAAGGCCCTATACCGGGAACGCAGAGTTGGGAAACATTAGGAAAGAGCTCCGAGAGACTGGCTCTCTTCAGGGGACACGGGTTTTAGAGTGACCACGGTGCGGTTGTCCTCGTGCAGGTAGGCCTTTGCCACCCGGGTTAGATCCTCCCGGCGTACCGCGTCGTAAAAGCCCAAAATATCATTGATACGCCGGGCGTCGCCGGTTTTCAACTGGAAGAGGCCTGCCAGCAACCCCCGAAAAAAATTCTTGGCCAGCCCCTGAACCGTCTGGGCTTTGACGATTTTTTGGGCTCGGGCCAGCTCCGCTTCCTCCACCCCCTCCTCTTTGAGGCGCTCCAGGGAGTCCCACAATTCCGTCTCCAACCGGTCCAGATCGGCCCCGGGCGCGGCCACGGTCCGGAAGAGGAACAGGTCGGGGTCCTGGGCCGACCACGGCGGCGGGGCCAGGTAGGCCTCCATATCGGCCACCCGGCCGGGCCGGATAAACTCCTGGTACAATCGGCTGGCCTTGCCCCCAGACAAGACCATCACCAACAGGGTCATGGGGTAAATGTCGGGGTGATCCAGACCCACCACATGGAACCCGGCCAAAAAAGCCTCCACCTGGGAAACCTTCTTGAACACCGCCCGGCGTTCCCCCCGCTGTGGCGGTTCCACCACCTTAGAAAAGGTGGGGGGTCCTGGACTGTCAATATGGCCGAAATGTTTGCTCACCAGGTCCCGGGCCGCTTCAGGCTCCACGTCTCCGGCGATGATGATGGTGGTATTACCCGGATGGTAGTAAGTGCGGTAATAGGCCAGGCAATCAGCCAGGGTCATACGGCGGAGGTCCTGGTCCCAGCCAATGACCGGCCAGGTGTAAGGATGCTGGGTATAGGCTGTGGCGAAGAGCTGCTCTTCCACCAAGCCAAAGGGGCTGTCCACACTGCGGAGTTTCCTTTCGCTGATGACCACCTCTCGCTCAGTCTGAAAGTTTTCCTCGTCCAAATTGAGGTTTAAGAGACGATCGGCTTCCAAGTGCAGGGCCAACTCCAGGTGCTCGGCCGGCAGGTTTTCGAAGTAGGACGTATGGTCCTTGGTGGTGAAGGCATTGATTTCGCCGCCCTTAGACTGGAGGAGACGGGCGAACTCCTCGGGGCCCAGTTCCTTCGTGCCCCGGAACATGAGGTGCTCAAAGAGATGACTGATCCCGGTGATGCCGGGAAGTTCGTTTTTAGAGCCCACCTGATAGTGAATCTGCAAAGAGACCACCGGCACGGCGTGGTCGGGGAGCACCATTATTTTCAGGCCATTATCCAATTGGTAAGAAACGATGGTAATGGCGGGATTCCAGGTTGAGGGATCAAGTTTGGGGGAAAGGGTCATGCCTGGGCCTCCTGATTTTCCCAAAAAGAGCCGCTTCCTTGGTCAGTAGGGAAGGGATACCATTTTTTCGTAAAATTGTCACTCTTTCTCATAAGTTGAGATGGCGGGGCGTGCAGGGAGCGCGGGGTGCATCCTCCATTCACTTCAACTCGAAACGCAAAACTCGAAACTCGAAACTCAAAGTATCACTCCCGATTTCCGGGAACGCCGGGATATCCGCTCCAATAGCGCAATAAACTTTCATCCGCCACAATTTGTAACGGTGTTTTTTCCATAATGGGGATGTCCTCGGGGCGTTCCCCGGCCAGGACCCGTTGCGCCAGGGAAGCGGCTTCCCGTCCCAAGGCCTGGTAGTCCAACGCCACCCAGAGGATGGCCCCCTGGTGGTCCACCTCCGGTTGACTGCTTACCACTTTGATCCGCCTTTCCCGGCCCCAGGACAGGAGGATCGGGGCGTAGCGGCTTGCGGTGGCCGTGGGCGGCAGATACAGGACCCGAGCTCCCCGGGATACCAGTCTTTCCAGGGCCGGGAGGTCCGTGGCCGCTTCCGAGGACGTCTCGGTGAGAGGGGTTAGACCATAGGCGGGGGCCAGGTGGTTGAACAGCTGGGCCACCTCCACTGCCTGGCCCTCCTGGGGATCGTAGAGCAACCCCCAGCTTCCCGGTCCCAAAAGACGCGCCCCTTGTTCCAGGGCCGCTGACACCGGTGGGGGCGAGGCGATACCGGTAATATTTTTCTGATGAATATCCGGATGTTCAGGATCAGGGGCGACGCCGATGATATAGGGATTGGCCACCATGGCAAAGACCACCGGCAGACGCTTTTCCACCGGGGCCACCCGGAGCAGAGCCGGACTGCCCAGCACCAGCAGTAGCGGGGGGTGTTGGGCCTGGATACGGCTGAGAGCCTCATTATTGGGGGGCGCAAATTCCGGGACGGTGACTAATTCAAGGCGCCGGGGAGCCAGGCCGGACCGGAGGCCGGCCACCACCTGCCGCAAGCGAGGTGAGTCGGGAGAGCCGAAGACCGGTAGGGATGCGTCCGGCTGGGGACGGCAGCTCCCAATCCCCAATACCGCCGCCAGCAGGAGAATCCCCAGGAAAAGTCTTTCCCAGGTGAGAAATTGCCGCAGAGTGCTGGGGGAAAGAAGCGGCATGGCGGGAATTCTACCTCAGGAAGCCTCTTGGAAAACCTTGGTCCCGAAGGTTATCCTCCCTCAATGTATCAGTTTGCCGATACGGTGCCATCGCACCCGGAAGGCCTTGGTGTCCCAGCGTGAGGTGAAGATCAGTCCCTCCAAGCCCTGAAACAGGGAGGGCAGGAGGGTCTCCTGGGGCTGCCCGGCGCCTTCCCAGGAAAAATAAATAATGAAGGCCTTCCCCTTGAGGTCCTTCATGGGCACAAAACCCCAGAAGCGGCTGTCATAGCTACGGTCCCGGTTATCTCCCATAACGAAATAAGCGTCCGTGGGAACCACCACCGGGCCGAAATTATCCCTCTCCGTGGGGGTAATTTCCGGATCCCGGTAAACCGCGTGGGAGGCGTTGGGGTCCTCCGAGGGCGGTGGAATCTCAGTAAGTCGTCCATTCAGGTAAAGTTTCTTGTTGCGGATCTCAATGCGATCCCCCGGCAGACCGATCACCCGCTTGATATAATCCTTGCTCGGATCCTGGGGATAAAGAAATACCACTACGTCTCCCCGCTGTGGGGTGCCCAGGGGAATCAAGACATTGTTGGTAAAGGGGTTGCGGATGCCGTAGGCTAACTTGTTAACCAGGAGATAATCCCCCACCAGCAGGGTGGGTTCCATGGAACCGGAGGGAATGGAGAAGGCCTGGACCAGAAAAGCCCGGATAATCAAGGCTAGAGCCAGGGCGATTAAAATAGATTCGCCGTACTCCTGCCAGCGGGGCTTTTTGCGTGTGTCTCCCTGGCCCGACGCGACGCCGGGCGCATAGTTTTTATTTGTCATTACAACAAAGGACCCTGGGGTGAATGGGTTCCGTCTCGGTTTGAGATGGCCTGGGCCTCAGTCCACCGGAGTGAATTGATCCTTGGTGGCCCCGCAAATGGGACAAACCCAGTCAGCGGGTAAATTTTCAAAAGGGGTGTTGGGGGGTATGTTGGCCTCGGGGTCGCCTTCGGCCGGGTCATAAATATAACCACATACCTGACACTGATATTTTTTCATAAGTTCCTCCTCAGAAAGTCGACTGGCCACCATCCCCAAATCTTCAAGAAAGGAAGTGCGACTGGAGCAGGAGATCGGACCGGAATTGTCGCCATTAACTTTAAATTATAATTTTATTTCGCTAAATTCTCTAGAGTCAATCAAATTCTCCCCCAGGTGGGAGAGAAGTTCCCTGACACACCTTTCCTTCGCTAAGTATAACCTCCTTATTTTCTTGCAAATCCTTGACTCTGACACTTATCTTTGCTATAGTGCCGGCATTAACCGGCCGGGTCCCCAGACCCGCGTCCGGCAAGGAGGAGGGCTCAACCATGGCAACTTTTTTGATGTTTGGGAAATATTCCACGGATGCCGTTAAACAAATCAGTGCCGACCGCACCGAAAAGACCATGAAACTGGTGAAACAATTCCGCGGGGAAATCAAAGGCATGTACGCTTTGCTGGGGGAGTACGACCTCCTGTTCATCGCGGACCTTCCAAGTGCGGAACAGGCCATGCAGTTCTCGGTGGCCTTATCCAAAATGACGGGCATTGCCTTTACTACCTCTCCGGCGTTGACGGTGGTGGAATTTGACAAGCTCATGGCCGAAGTCTGATTTTGTTTGAGGGAGGGGGCAGGGAGCTCAGGCCCCTGGCCCTCCCCCCAAAAACCATTTTTTACACAATCTCCTGGATCAGTTGGCGGCCGCCATTAAAGGAATCCAGATAGAAGTCAGCCTCGAGGCGGGGGTTGCGATAGGCCACCAGAGTCACGCCGGCGTTACGGGCGAATTCCTCATCCACTTTGGAGTCCCCAATGTAGATGACCTCTGCGGGCGTCAGGCCGAAGTGTTCCAGGATGCGCCAGAGGGACTCGGGATGGGGCTTGGGCCTGCTGACGTCCAGGGCAGAGACCACTAAGTCGAACTGGTCCGCCAGACCATGATAGTCCAGCACCGCCTGGGTGGTGGTGGTGCGGTTGGTGGCCAGCGCGGTGTAAAAGCGAGACCTGAGGAACCCCAAAAATTCCCGGAGATGAGGTTCCTCCACCATCAGGGGAATGAAGCGCTGATAGTCGATGTTGCGGCAGAAATCCAGCACCTCCTCCAGCCGTGGGCTTTCCCGGAAGAGATATTCCAGGGACTCCTGAAAAGTGTGGGAATGCACGTAGTCCACCGCGGCAGGAGTCATGGGAGGGAAGCCGAAGCGCAATAATATATCGTTATAAAAAGCGATATTGGCATCCCGTGAGTCAAAGAGGACCCCGTCGCAGTCAAAACCCACCAACTTCAGCACCCTTTTTCTCCCAAACGAAAGATATCTTCTCCGCTGTAAAGGTAATGGTTATCCTGATGCTTGTCAATCAAGGGGCAGGTGGACTCTGAGGGGGGGAACCAAGAAGAACGATCCGTCCAGGACAGTCGAAAAATTCAGGAAGGACTGGCGGTCACAGCCCGCAGAATTTCTTCGGGGATGCGGTTCAGGGGCAGGACTTTGTGGATGGCCCCTTTTTTTATGGCCTCCTTGGGCATGCCGAAGACCACACATGAGGCCTCGTCCTGGGCGATGGTATAGGCCCCCCGCCCTTTCATGGCCACCATGCCGTCGGCTCCGTCGGCGCCCATGCCCGTCAAAATCACTCCGATGACGTTGGCCCCGCCGGTGAGGGCCGCGGAGTTGAACAGCACGTCCACACTGGGGCGCTGGTGATGCACCGGAGGCCCGCTTTTCACCTGCACGTAATAGCGGGCGCCACTTCGCTTCAGAAGCATGTGGTAGTTTCCCGGAGCCAACAAGGCCCGGCCGGTGGTGACGGAATCCCCCTCCTTGGCTTCCTTCACCTCCATAGAGCACTGCTCGTTGAGGCGTTCGGCGAACGCGGTGGTGAATTTGGGGGGCATATGCTGGACAATGACCACCCCCGGGGTGTTGGAGGGCAGTCGCAGGAGCACTTCTTTAATGGCCTCGGTGCCCCCGGTAGAAGCGCCAATGGCAATGATCTTATCAGTCGTTTGAACTAAAGGAGTGAGCTTGGTCGGCGGCGCCTCGGGCTCAGCAGATTTATTATTGGTAAAGCGAACATGGGCGGCAGTCCGAATTTTCTCCACCAGCTCCACTCCCAACTCCCCGACGGAAAAGGCGCCGTCAGGTTTGGCCAAAACCTCCACGGCCCCTAACTCCAGGGCCTGGAGGGCCATTTTGCTGCCCCGGGGGGTGAGGGAGCTGACAATGATCACCGGCAAAGGGTGATAATGCA